>JABGZQ010000009.1 GCA_018674655.1 Fidelibacterota bacterium
ACAGGATTGGCTGCAGATGTGTCCACAAGTGGAAAAGTGACATTTACACCCACAAAATTGGATACGGCTGATTATGTGTTCCGTGTCATCGTTACGGACAATTGGGCACTATTAGACACCGTAGATATTGATATAAAAGCTGAAGCTGTCAATGATCCGCCCATCATTAATTTATCATCCATTACAAAACTGAGCTTTTTAGAGGGCGCAAATTCTGACTCTATAAATTTAACTCGATATAGTTATGATGAGGATAATGACACAACCGATCTCAAATATACATTTAGAATTGCATCAACACTTCCAGCTAAGGGGGGATTTCCCACAGCCAAATTTGGCTTTTTATCCGATTTTAGCCAAGAGTATAAGAATTCATTTATTACCAAATTGGTAGATGAATTTCCTGCGTCAACGATTATACAAAAAAATAATGCATTTGTTATTTATTCGGCGAGTGTGGATCAATTTATTGATCCACTAAAAGTCGATTCTCTGGCCATCGGAGATTCTGTATTTTCATGGATTACGCCAACAGATACAGCTTCGGCCGACACGAATTATTATACATCTTCAGATATGCTGGTTGAATTTACGGTAACGGATCCAGATGGTTTGACCGGGAAAGATACCGTTACATTCTTTATTAATCCTATTAACGATCCACCTGTGTGGTCTGGTATTCCTGATACTACAATTTTAGAGAATGATTCGTTATATTTTGATTTTGCCAATTATTTAACTGACGTGGATGATTCTACGTTAACTATTTCTATTTTGCCTCTGAAATTTGGTGATAATATTTCTATAGTACCGACTAAGACATTTGAGACAAAAGCCTCAGGGATCGAGTATTCTAGCAATGCTCATATTGATACCGTTAAGTTTAAACCCGATACGCTTTGGTTTGGACCTTCCGGTCCCTGGGTCACCAACAAAACTGATTCCACCCTCATTCAAATTACGGCCGCTGATGGCGACACATCTGCAATAGATACGTTTGTCGTTAAAGTCCAGCGTGTACCGCGTCCTGAGATCCGCATGTACGTTGTCCAAAACAATGCGTTCACCAATTATTATGAGATTTTTCTCATTGATTCGGTGAGTAAAACAAAGGACCTTACACTTAAAGTACAGTCTAAAGCTGTGACACTGGATACAGCGGCCGCATTTACTTATGTGGGACACTACAATTTCAAGACCAAGGGAACATATACATTTGAAGTTGCGGCAAATGGTGTCGTGGGAGATACCGTTATTACCCAAAATTTGGGTCTTGCTTTAGCCAAAATGTATGGCACATGGTCTGGCAAAAGCGCCGATGGTCAATTTAATGTAATTGGGAGAAATGGCGCTGTAGATTTTGATCAGTCAATTATGATATTGGATTCTACACTGTTTGAACCCTATTTCAATGACCGGGCATCTTATTTATTAGGAAATGAAGCATTTAGGTTTAAAAAATCTGTGGAAATCTCGATGCCGGGACAAGACGAAGAAATGGCCCTTTATCAGCGAACCACAGGTACAGGCTGGGTTGAGTTACCCTCTCTTACACAGGGGAACAGAGTGATGGCTTATACGGAAAAAATGGGCTATTTCCGAATGGGACCCAAAACTTTGATTGTGCCAGGACAAACAGCGTTACAACAAAATTACCCAAATCCTTTTAATCCAGTAACGACCATAGAATATGATTTAGGCTTTATCGATGGTCCTTTTCAAAAAGTAACATTAACTGTTTATGATATTTTGGGCAGAAATGTAAAAACATTGGTCAATACGCAACAGGGAATTGGGCGATACCGATTAAAGTGGAATGGTAAAGATCAAAATGGGGTGCCGGTTTCTTCCGGTATATATTTTGTTCATTTACTCACCAATATGGGCCGAAGCCAAACTAAAAAAGTGATGTTAATGCGATGATGGGACGGATGTCAAAAACAACAGTCTTGTTTATCCTATCGTTGGGTTTAATTACTGTAGATGCATGTCGGAAAAAATACTATGCAACTGCAGAAGATATGGCAGAATACGGATGGGTATTATTTGAAACACAAGAATATTTAGCTAGTAATGCTTGGTTTTTAGATGCGATTAACGAAGATAAAGATTGGAAAGATGGATATAATGGCTTGGGCTGGACCTATGCAAAATTAATGGTATTGGATAGTAGTATTGCCCATTTTACAACTGGATTAGAGAAAACGCAGAATCAATGGAACCCGATTGATGTTCAATCAGAAATATTGGCTGGCCTGACATTTGCGAATCACGCTTTAGGAAAAGACGCCAAAACGATCCAATATGGGACGGCATTTTTGGATTCAACCGTTAAGCCCCTTACACTGGGGTGGACTTTTACACACGATTCTCTCCTTAATTATTTAGATGTTAGAATCACGATGGCTGCTTCGTATTACGCTTTGGGAAAATTTGATTCTACAATTTTACAAGTCACGGTTATCTTGGATTCGTTGAATTCCAGTGAACTTGTCATCACAGATACGACCCTTGCCGGTCGTAAAGAAATGGCGAAACAAATCATGACACTCCAAGATTATCTCCTTTCCAAATAATTTCACTTGAGAAAAGATAATGAATACTGGATGCTTCAGGCACTCCATGAAGCGGAAAAAGCCTATGAAGCGGATGAAGTGCCCGTTGGTGCGGTCGTGGTATACGAAGACCGTATTATTGGGCGTGGATATAATCAACGTGAGCAACTAAACGATCCAACGGCTCATGCAGAAATTATCGCCATAACGGCAGCTGCGAATACATTAGAAGATTGGCGGCTCAATAATTGTACCCTTTTTGTCACCAAAGAACCATGCCCCATGTGTGCGGGTGCAATTGTAAATGCCAGGCTAAAAATGGTTATATTTGGTTGCTACGATGAAGAAGCTGGGTGCTGTGGCTCCTTATACCAGCTTTGTGGCGATCCTCGTTTCAAAACAAAAGTATCCGTAAAAGGTGGTGTTTTAGAAAAACAATCAATTTCCCTTATTCGGGACTTTTTCAAAGTGCAAAGAAGTACTTAATTTCCGAACTGATTTTTTGGAGAGATGGCAGAGTCTGGCTGAATGCGCCGCACTCGAAATGCGGTATATCCTTTGGATATCGGGGGTTCAAATCCCTCTCTCTCCGCAAAATACAAATGAGAAATGAATAAATTATAATTATGTGCTATATCAATTGATTAGACTCGTAATTTTTAGGAGACTACATCTTAATCTACTCTAAGATAATTCTAAATTCACTATTGTGATGGTCTCTGCTGAAGGCTAATTTTTCTGTCAGCCAATGAAGCTCAAATATCTATTCATCCTATCAATTTTAACCGCATATCTTTTTGCCGATGATCATACCATATCGGTCCTGGATTTTACCGGGGAAGGGGTTGCCGATACAGAACTACAATCGTTAAGTGAACTTTTCCGGGTGGAACTCCTTAAGCAGGATACACTCCGGGTGATGGATTATGGGGATATGAACCAGGTATTGTCCATAGCCGGGTATGATGATCCCAAATGTTCCACCATTGAATGTGCGGTTATTAGTTCCATGTTGTTGGACACCGAATGGATGGCCACCATCCATATTGCAAAAATTGGTGATATTTTTATGACGGAAGGTCGCTTGTATGAATCCGAAACTGGGCGAGTTATTAATGTAGTTACGTATGATCATGAACTGTCCTTGGAGGGATTAAAAACCAGAGGGATGCATAATTTAGCTGACATGCTCATGTCCGCTCGAGTTCCCATGGAAGTACATGAACGACAAAATCTAGTTTATATTAAAACAAAACCAGCAGGAGCTATGGTTCGCGTTGGCAGAGATACGTTGGGTGGGTTCACTCCAATGGCATTGGATCGTGTGGTGGTGGAAAGTCGTCCGATAATTTTATTAAAAAATGGATATGAACCTTATCGTTTAAAACATCTTCCAGAGGATGAATCAGATATCATTTATGTTGAGCTGCAGCACTTAGTACCTCAAATTGGACATGTTGCTTTCGAAGCGCCTGTACCTGAAGGAATTGTAATTGTATCCGCCGATGGGGCGTCTCGTTTTCTTGTGGAAGAAGGTGCCATTGAATATAAAAAGTTGGATGCAGGATCCTATCATTTAGAATCCGGTCAATATATTATCCATAATGAAAACTTTCGAATTCGTCACCGCAAAACCACTCATGTGAATCCAAAGTTTCATGATATTTTACTCATCGAAAAAGATAGAGATAAATACAAATTCAAAAGAAACATCTTAATCGGTTCTTTGGTTATTACCGCTGGATATCGTGGATATCTTCAATATGAATCGGAAAATATCTATAAATCTTATGGAAGTAATATATTGGAAGGAGATGAGAATCATAAACAAATTGAGGCACTAGATCAACTCAAACCCATCATGGATGGGATATCCATATTTACTATATTTCCAATATTATATTATCAAGCAAGATACATGCAAATGAATCGGTGGTTGAGAGCAGGATGAAAAGGATATTTATCCTAATTGCTTTAGTCATCGCATGCGAGGATACTGTACGGGTGTGGGATAATCCGTATGATCCACGAAGTGATCGAAGTCTTTGGACACCGGACACACTTCGGGCCACTCAATTATCTTCAGATAATATTGAATTGACATGGTTTAGAAAAGGTCGGGATTTTGACGGATTTATAATGGACAAGAAAATAGGAGAAGAAAGTTGGCAAGACAGTATTGCTATTCTCTGGGATTCAACTTATAGTTGGATTGATACACTTGATCTGAAAGAGGTTGTCAATAATCCAGTAACATATTCTTATCGCATTTATGCGTATGCTGATTCAAACATTTCCAATAAAGTCAGTGTATCAATTGAACCCAGTGTCCCTGGACCACCTGGATCTGTAAATGTTTTATCCGTTTCTTACACACTACCACCAAACCAAATTCTATCGGTTACGTGGGATCAATCATTAGAAGGCGATTTTGCCAAATACAATCTGTATCATGGTATCACTGAGTCCGGGGAAAAAACATTAATTCGAGCGATTGCTGATATAAATACAACAACTTTTGACACCAATACGTTTTCACCTGTCCAGGAAAATTGGTATTGGATTGAGGTAGAAGATACAACAGGTCAAAAGACGATGGGTGCAGGAGAGGGGCACCCAGTGGATTTGGCGCCAAACCCTGTTAGATTAGATTCAATTACCTACGCAGAAGGTGAATTCTTGGTAAAATGGACTCAGTCACCCATTTCTGATTTTGAAAAATATGTCATTGAACAAATATCTCTACCGGATTCAACTATTGTCGATTCTACACTAATCACTACACAATCGGATACATTAGGTACAGTAGATGTAGCCCAAGATAAGGAAATCTACTTTCGTCTTCGAGTGACCGATAAATGGAATCAATCCGCATGGAGTAGTGTTAGAGGTGGATCTTCCTATCAACGCGTGGTTAAAGTGGATTATATCCGTGAAATTGGGGACGATATAACTATATTAAATATGGGGTCCGGATTGCCATTTACTCATTTATTATCCAATGTAAATGCTCAATTCACCCTGTGGATACAAAACGGACAAAAAGTATTTTCTCTTGTTGATGGGGGGATGGGTTTGATTGTGAACCAAAATGGATCAAATATGAGAACAATTTCTGGAGAAGAGCCTCAAGATATCGCTTTTAATTCAGATCAATCTATGGCCGTATTTACAGGGGCCGACCACAATATATATTTGATAAACTTAAATGAAGATCAATCGCCAGTTAAATTAACGGCTGAGTCAAATAACGAATGGTATGGTGATCCAGAATTCATCGAAGGCGAAGATCGAATATTATATTGGCAGCAAATTCACCAAGCCAATAATAATGTGGGTGTTAAAGATATTTTTACCATGGATTTTGATGGAAAGAATGTAATTCAAGTTTCTCAAGCACAAAATTTTGATAAATATATCATGCCCCGAATGTCACCAGATGGAACAAAAATATTATACGTTATCGAAGGGAATGGCCTCTATCAAATGAATTATCCTGGTGAAATTTCAGGTAATCCCGTTACAAAATCTAATGGAGAAAAAATATTCCCTGTCGTGAGCCAATATTTCCGGAATATTCGTTGGTCATCCGACAGTCAAAAAGCCATTCTCTGGTCTTATGAAAATGGGAGTTACTTTCTATATGTATACCTAATAGGCGGAACACCGGAATTGATCTTATTACAGGCAGGAGCCAGATATGCCGATTGGCTATATGGCACAAGTACAGATACAGTTGTGTTTCGAAGTGAATCATCCAATGCTATGTATAAGAAGGATATAAGTGCAACATCGGGCGCAGAGCCTATACTATTATACAATGCCCCATGGGCCCAAATACAGCCAAGGCAGTGACGTGAACTCTATTCTGCCTTAAACCTATGCCTGTCCCCAAAAATATATCTTCAGAAATTTGGTCGGAACATCTTATAGATCGACTGGCTTATGCCCATGATGCCAGCATGTATAGATTGGTTCCCCAATCTGTCGTTCGCCCACAAAATGAAATAGACGTTATATCTTTACTTGCCCATGCAAATGATACAAAGACCCCCATTACATTTCGAACGGGCGGCACGTCCCTCTCTGGCCAGTCACTTACAAATGGAATAATGGCTGAAGTGGTGCGTGGGTGGCAGAATTATGAAGTCATGGAAGGGGGAAGTGCCATAAAACTGCAACCCGGTGTTATTGGCTCTCGTGCGAATATATATCTGTCTCCCTATCAGAAACGTATTGGCCCGGATCCTGCTTCGATGAATTCTGCAAGAATCGGTGGTATCATTTCCAATAATTCTTCAGGAATGGTTTGTGGTGTACAAAACAATGCGTATCACACATTAAAGCATATCCGGTTCATACTGGCCAATGGTCATACCTATGATACTTCAATACCAGATGATTACATTCGGTTTGTAAAAAATGAAGCTCATTTTGCATCTGGAATCATTGCATGCAAACGGGATATAGAAAACCGGTCAACACTCACAGATAAAATACGACATAAATACCGGATCAAGAATACTTTAGGGTATTCACTGAATGCTTTTATTGAATATGAGCATCCCTTAGATATTTTTGCCCATTTAATGGTGGGATCAGAAGGAACGTTGGGCTTTTTATCTGAAGTAACTTTACATACAATCGATGATCCGACACTCAAAACCATGGGAATGGCCCTATTTGATTCTGTAGGATCTTCTGTGGCCGCATTGCCGTTATTAGTGGATGCTGGAGCTGATGCAATCGAAATGCTTGATGATGCATCGTTACGAACAGCAAAGTATCTTGATAATCCACCTTATGACCCTAATCACATTCAGAAAAATTCATCGGCCCTTTTATTTGAATTTCAAAAATGGCATATAAATGAAATTCAGCAATTAGCAGAAAGTATTCCACATGATTTATCTAATGTAGGTGGGCAATTGCCTTTGGGCATGATTTCAGATGAGCATCAGCGCAACCAATTATGGAATATCCGTAAAGGACTTTATCCAACAGTAGGGTCTATGCGAAAAAAGGGTACCAGCGTAATTACAGAAGATTTATGTTATGATTATCGAGATTTACCCAAGGTTGTCAATGAACTAAAATCTATCTGTCACCAGTGGCAATATGATGATGCGGTCATTTTTGGTCATGCGAAAGATGGAAATCTCCATTTTGCTGCTTCAATAGATTTGAATACCAGTGAGGGTGAAAAGCGGTTCGAAGGATTGATCCAAGACATGGCTGAACTGACTGTAGGTAAGTTTGATGGTTCTTTAAAAGCTGAGCATGGTACCGGGCGCAATATGGCTTCATTTGTCGAATATGAATGGGGTGGTGCACTCTATGATATTATGTGGAAAATTAAAAACTTAGCCGATCCCAACAGTATATTGAATCCAGATGTTCTCCTCGCAAAAGATTCGAAGATTCATGTTAAAAATTTAAAAAAGATGCCTTTGGTATCAGATGAGGTGGATTTATGTGTTGAATGTGGATTTTGTGAGCCGGTTTGTCCATCGAAAGAACTAACCATGACGCCACGACATCGAATCGCAGTCCAAAGAGAAATTGCGGGTGGTAATGCCGACCCATCTGTTTTGAATAAATATCTTTATGACGGAATTGATACCTGTGCGACAGATGGTTTATGCGAAATGGCGTGCCCCGTCAATATTGATACCGGGTCTTATGTTAAATCTTTAAGGCAAGGGTCTGTCTCAAGGATAGGAAAATGGGTAAGCATTTGGAGTGCGAAGCATTTTGCATCCACTCAATTTATGGTTCGATCGATGTTAGGTATCGGAAAAAGTTTAGAATCCATTCTCGGTTCAACGATTTGGGCTTCAATTTTTGGTCTATTAAATAAAATTGGTTTTCCCTATCATTGGAATGATAAAATACCTCGCGTTGCCAACAATTTCTCCATTTATAACGGAATCGATAGGGAAGCGTGGGTCTATTTCCCCACTTGTTTGTCACGTGTGTTTGCTGGTAATGATCAAAACGCATCCATTGTTGATACCTTGGTAGACATATCTAAAAAGGTGGGTATATCACTCGAAATACCGCCTGGAATTAATGCTTATTGTTGTGGCCAACCATATAGCTCAAAAGGGTATGATACGGCTGCTGCAATCAGTCAAGAAAAAACCATTGATTTACTGTGGCAATCATCGAAGCACGGTGAAATCCCTATTTTGATTGATACATCTCCGTGTACCCATCAATTACGCCATTCCAACGCCACATTAAAGGCAGAAACGATTGCAAAATTGGAGCAATTAAATATCGTAGATATAATCCCGTTTTTAAACCAATGTATAGATAAAATGAATTTGCCAAAATTGGAACGGAAAATAGTACTGCATCCCACCTGTTCTACTGAAAAAATGGGGCACGTGGACGCTTTTAAAGAATTGGCAGAAAAATGTACAGAACATGTAGAAATCCCAACGCATTGGGGTTGTTGTGGATTTGCTGGAGATCGAGGACTGATTGTACCTGAATTAAATCTATCAGCGACGTCCCATGAGTTATTGGATACAAAAGGATTAATGAAGGGATACTCTACCAGTCGAACATGTGAAGTGGGTATGATGTCCCATTCTGAACTGAATTACGAATCGGTCGCATTTTTAGTAAAAGAATATTTAAATCAATCTGTGAACTAACGCACTTGAGGTTTTGTCTTTTTTTGGTAAATTCAAGAGCAATAATCAAAATTTTCTATCATAAATAAGGTACATCAAATGGCGATGTCATACATGAAAAAAATATCAATTATATATATATTATTCATCGTTTCGATTTGTTCGGCTGAAACGATTGGTAGAGTCATGAAAGCCAATGGAGAAGTTCTTATTAAACCTATCGGGAGCGGAACTTATTCTGTCAGTGTGAAACCAGGCCAGGCCGTATCCAATGGAGATGCGATTCGCGTGGGGGAAGCGAGTTTTGCAGTTGTCATATTCCTCGACGATAAATCGGTTGTTAAAATTCGGGAAAATACGGATTTTCAATTTGTAGAAACATCAAATACAAGAAGCCTAATCATAGAGCAAGGGACCACGCTACATAACGTAAACAGTAAGGATAGAAAAAAAGCTTATCGCGTAGAAACACCTGTATCTGTTGCATCTGTGAAAGGAACACAATTTTCAGCGTTTCATGATGCGGTTGCTGGTATAGATAAATTTGTGGGAAAAACGGGAAACTTTGACGTATTTAATACGATTAGTGGCATGACCGTTAATGTTGGTGCTGGACAAAAAGCTGTTTCCAATGCACTGGGTCAACTCATACCGGCGCCGGCTGAGCCTGGAGATTATCCTGAAGATCCAGACGGGGAATCGCCTGATGATTCTCAAGAAGAACAAGATGAGCCGGAAGACCAGGATGATCAACAAGAGCAAGATAATGAACCCGAAACTCAAGAAGAACCCCAAACTGAGGAGCCTTCAACAGAGCAAGAGCCTGAACCAGAACGGTCTTCAGATTCATCAGAACCTCAAGCTGATCAACCTTCAACAGAGCAAGAGCCTGAACCATCGGCGAAAAAACCTCTTAACTTAGGATTGGGTGTTGGATCTGCTACCATTGATGGGGTTATATATAATCAAGTGGCACTTCGCCCGGAATTATCCTTTGGCAAATTAGGTATTGGGCTAGATTTGGTTATGTACATAGACAATGAAGGTGCAATTCGAAAAGACGAATGGGACGAAGCATCGGACTTTATTGATAAATTTTTATTCATCCGTTGGGGACAAAAATCAGACCCATTTTGGTTTAAATGGGGATCATTAAATAATGTTACCATTGGTTATGGCGGGCTATTAGCTGGATACTCAAATATGATGGAGTTCCCCTCTGTTCGGAAAGTGGGTATAAATACTGGCGTATCCTTCGGAAACTTTGGCACAGAACTCTTCCTGTCGAATATGAAAGATTTCTCCCGAGGCGGTACCCTCATGGGACTTAGAGGCACATACAAACTATCCGATGCAATACCATTGACATTCGGATTGAACTTTATCATGGATATGAATCAATTTTCCGGATTAAAAGATGTGGATGGAGATACCTATCCGGATATGTTTGATGATTTCCCCACAGATAAAGATTACTGGAACGATACAGACGGCGATGGCATTGCCGATGTGAATGGTGGAACCAAAGAACCGGAAAATGGATGGGATATTGATGGTGATGGAGACAATATCATCGATTCTGCTGATAGTGATCTCACCTTAAAACCAACCCCATTTAGTTTAAAGGACAATAAAGCAACAGCTCAAGGGTTTGCTTTTGATCTGGGCTATCCAATTTTGAGAGGGAAATCGCTTAGTTTGGAAGCCTATATGGAATTCAATAAACTCATCTTTCCTGCCGTAGCTGGGGATGCCTATTATAGCCGTAAAGCAATGGGGGGAACTGGTATTACAGTTCCTGGCGTTCGAGCAAGCTTATTTAGTTTTTTAAATGTGAGTTTTGAATACCGTATTAAGCAAGGATTCTTTGCGCCGCAATTTTTTGACGGCAGTTATGACCTCTCTCGTGTTGTTGCTGAATTCAGCGAGGACGGTACAATAATTCGGACTAAGGATCAAGTTGTTCTGGTTGATTCTTCTAATACTTCAGGTATGTACGGTTCTGCATCTGCGGACTTATTCAACTTGGTCAGCTTCAGTGCCTCATATGCCAGCATGAAGGGTGAAGGCGATGTTGAGTTCAACAGCTTTAATGCTATGTTCGATATTAATGCAGAAAATATTCCTAAACTTAGTGTGGCTCAAGCATATTACTTACGGAATAACGATAAGAATCCATTTGATTTTAGCAATCCAACTATAAATACTATATTTGGGTATAAAGTAGGATATGAAGTGAGCAAAGGTGTCAGTTTAATATGGGATTTCCGCCAATATTATCGTGACACGGGCACAGGATTAGAACCGGTGAAACAAACCACGATTGAAACAGCTTTCGATTTTTAATGAATGATAACATAAAAACCGTTTACCGATATGATGCTGGAGGACGTGGGTTCCGAAAGGCAGCCATAATTCTTTTCGGATTGGCCGGTGCATTGGGCGTTTTTGGCGTTTATTGGATTACAACCTGGCTTTAGGAGGCGCAATGCATATTTCGATTGAATATTGCAATCAATGAAACTACTTACCCCGGGCGGCCAGTATGGCTTCCGCGTTACTTGAAAAGTATGGCAATCGTATTAAATCATTTGAACTCATACCATCGGGTGGGGGTGTGTACGAAGTGAAAAAAAATGAACACCTAATATTCTCAAAAAAAGCGACAGATCGATTCCCAGAATTGGACGAAATAATTGAATCCTTGGAAGCGCCTGTTTAAATCGTTACTAATTATTGGGATGATTTTACCTTTATGGGGTCAAAAGGGTGAAATTGTTCAATTAACAAAGCATATAGGATTTACACTGGATGCAGAAGAAAATCAATATTACCAAGTGTATCCAGAAATTGCAAATTTTGAGAGTGCTCAGTTTTTTGAAATAAATAATAATCGGATTGAATCTCGGGTTTCATTCGTGGAGTATACCCGAGTAAAAATTAGTAAACGTGCATACACTCAACGTGAGTTTATCGGTTTGCAAATGCGAATAAAACAATTGCCAAAAATTACAGAAGAGATTAGAGAATCATTTCGGAAAAACTTGACCTATTTACGGACAAAAGATGTGTTAACAAATATACCAACAGGACAATACGTTTCTGTGAAACATCAAAATGGGAAATGGGTCAGGGGTACTCTATTATCTTACAAAAAAGAACGATTATTACTCCAAACACCGTTTGCCATTAAATCTGTACCGATTACCAAAATGGAGCGGATTAATTACCGAGAGAATATTATCCAACGACCTGAATGGAAATTACATTTTTTTGGTGTGGCGGCACTATTGGGACTTGGGTTAATGGAATCCTGGAATCGTCAAACAAGTCCCGCCTGGGGTTCCATGTGGCATAACCGATTTTTAGGGGCCATATTCGGATTAATCGCCGGGGCAGAAGTCTACGATACATCGATGATTCTTATATCAAAAAAATCACAGTTTGGCCTAACCCCAGCTGAATTGGAAAAAATTAACCATTAGAACTCTGGAGATAATGTGACAGAAGAAACGACAGAATTTAAAAAAGAATACTTAAATGAAAAGCTTCAAGCCATTGGAAATAAATTAGGTGATGCCTATGGCCAACCATTCATGGAAGAATTAATCAATCGCATGGAACGAACCGTATCTCATTTTAATGAAGAAGTGAATGAAATGCTAAAAACGGTTCATAAGCGCACACGTAACCAATATGGATTATTAGCATCCATGCGCGGGGAAGACCCGAATGCGGAACCGGTTGAGTTGAGTGAATTTGAAAAGAAATTATCCACAGGCGATGGTTCAAAAAAGGATGTTCCTGAAAAGGAAGTAACAGAAAAAAAAACCAAAAAGAAATTTTCATTTTTTAAGCGTAAAAAGAAAAAATGAAAATGATTCCCGGGGGGAAGTGGGTCGCCCAATTAATTATAAGTTGCTTAGTGGTCTCGGCAGCCGTTTCCCAAGAATCAAATCAAAAATTCACGGAATTTATATCGCTTACCAAGCGTGTATATTATTACACAAAGGTAGAGTTCATTACACCGGAAGGTGAATTTAATGATGCAATTTGCACCTTAGTCATTCCTGAATTAAAAGAAGAAAGCCCTCCTTATGTGGCTATCTATTACAAAAGAGACAATTCAGATTGGTTTACAGAATCCCTTTATAGAAAACGTGTTCGGTACAGTTTCAAGAATGGTGTCATTAAATTGGATCGATCCAACTTTTGGGATTGGTATGAGGTCAATGAAATTAAGGTGGTAATAATTTATTAAGTATTTACATCAACACTAAGAATCCGTCAATCCATTTTCCATCATAAATCTCCCTTTTTACATGCCACCTTTAGCGGCACCGATTCTTCCATTGCTTCCCGTCAGTCAGAACAGGTAGATTTCTACCGTAGAAATTATTTGAAAATTTGGTCGTGCTAGATGGGGAATTAGCGGTGCCCTGTAACCTGCAACCCGCTATAGCAGGATTGATGCTTGCATCAGGCAGATAATGATCATTTTATGCAAGTTAAGTGGTGTTGAAGTTTCAATTCTTCGCAATGATTTTACACTAAACCCCGTCAGGACCGGAAGGGAGCAGCGGTAGGTGATTAGGATTATGTGCCGGGGAACCTCTGAAATGGAGCTAACTGACTTGTCATAAATTGACACCAGGTCTGACAACCGCAAGTGCACGGCCATCATTATTTGAGAGAGAATGTCTTACCAAGTTTTATCCCTGAAATGGCGACCTCAATCTTTTGCCGATGTTATTGGGCAAAATCATGTCACCCAAACATTAATTAATGCCTTTAAAAAGGATCGTGTGGCCCAAGCCTATATGCTGACGGGCCCAAGGGGCGTCGGTAAAACGACCACAGCGAGAATCATCGCAAAAGCATTAAACTGCCCCAATACGAATGATGGTGTTCCCTGCAATACATGTAATATATGTCAGGAAATCACGGATGGGCGAAATCTAGACGTGTTAGAAATCGATGGTGCATCGAATCGAGGTATTGAAGAAATCCGTAATTTGCGAGAACAGATTAAATATGCGCCTATGAATGCATCGTATAAAATCTTTATTATTGACGAAGTGCATATGCTCACCAACCAGGCATTTAATGCGTTGCTTCGGACCTTAGAAGAGCCACCGTCCCATGGTAAGTTTATCTTGGCCACAACAGATATTCATAAAGTACCCTCAACGATCATCTCTCGGTGTCAAAGGTTTGATTTTAACCGAATCACTGAATCCACTATTTCTGAGAGATTAGCCATGATATTGGGCGAAGAAAAGATTTCAGCCGATGATGAATCTTTGTCCGCCATCAGCCGGAAAGCGGACGGTAGTATGCGAGATGCGTTAAGCCTCATGGATCAGGTAATAGCTTTTTCTGGAGAAACCATTAATATTGATGATGTTGCTACGGTGATTGGGCTCATCCCGATTGATATCTTTTTTAACTATTCTAACGCTATTGCGGAAAAAGATACCTCTCGAATGATAGATGTTCTCCAAAAGATTCAAACCACTGGTTTACCCTTAGAAGATGTTACCCAAGGATTAAACCAGCATTTTCGCAATTTACTCATTAGCTTGATTAAGGATGGTGAAGGTTTATTGGAATTAAACGATGATCATGTAGAACGCTATTTAGATAGCGCTAAGTCGTGGAATAGTAAAGATATACTCAGAATAACTAATGTACTTAATGAATTAGAATATTCATTAAAAAGGGTATCCCAGCCATCCATTCAATTTGAAATGACCGCTATGAAATTTTTGGAATTTGATACGTCAGTTTCCATATCTGATTTACTTGCCGGTGTGGAACCGAAGGAAGTAAAAAAAAATCCTAAACCGGTAAAAAATGTCACTGTTGATTCAACACTGCCTCAAGTGCCACAAACGGAAATTTCGATTGAGAAAAATATAGAAAAAAAAGTTTCAGAAAAGCCAAAGGTGGATCCTGTTGAAGATTCGACAGTGAAATTGGTCAAACCAGAAAAAGTGGACCCAATTGAGGAACCACCGGTACCCACTCAGAAAATATCACTCGAAGAAATCGAAAAAGGATGGCTTAGGTTTATTGAGGGTATTCGGAAAGAAAGACCTTCCATTGGTACTGTGTTGGAACATAGTGAGCCCTTTGAACTCATAGGAAATAGATTGGTCATTAAGGTTTATGATCTCCCAAAGTTCAGTGTGGGAAGTTTGAATCGGAACAATCGGGTGGTAGAGAAGTTTATCGAAGATCATTATGGCGCTTCCTTTCAATTGGTTGCAGAATGGCAAGAAGGTAAAGGGACGACAGATCGGATAGAAAAATCTCGCGAAAAACAGGACAGCAGCGATGGTGATAAAAATAAAGATGGAGACCAAGTAGTCTCCAGAGTTTTAGAAGTATTTGATGGTGAAATTTTAAGATAGGAGAATAAATGTTTAATAAAGGGAATATGGCCAAAATGTTAAAACAGGCCCAGGATGTTCAGAAAAAAATCGAAAACGTTCAAAACGAACTCGATGATTTGCATATCGACGGAGAATCTGGCGGTGGGTTGGTCAAAGCGACCGTAAATGGAAAAATGGAATTATTAGATATGTCGCTTCAAGATGATATTCTTGAAGAGGATAAAGAAATGATTGAAGATTTGATTATTTCTGCTGTGAATAATGCCCTTTCTAAAGCACAGGAAGAAAGTCAAAACAGGATGAATTCTGTGACAGGTGGTATGATGAGCGGTATGAAGATACCTGGAATGTAATTGAGTACCATTCCAGATAGCATTAATCGTCTTATTGAGGAATTTGCCCGATTCCCAGGTATCGGTCGTAAGACCGCCCAACGTATGGTGTTCCATGTTCTAAAGTCACCCAATGATCATGCGGTAGAATTGGCCGAATCCGTTATGGATATTAAAACAAAAATTCGATTTTGCTCAATCTGCAATGGAATCACTGAAGAAGATCCATGCCGTATATGTACAAATCCAAAAAGAGATCAAACTTCAATATGTATTGTGGAGGATGCAGCTGATATATATACCTTCGAAAAAACAAATGCATTTCAGGGGGTTTATCATGTTTTGGGTGGGGTGCTATCTCCATTAGATGGCATTGGACCAGAGGATATTAATTTGAATTCATTGCTCGATCGTACCCAACCTGGATATGAAATTATAATTGCCACCAATCCAACGATAGAAGGAGAAGCAACATCTTTGTATATTGCGAAACTCCTGAAGGACAAAGAAGTGAAAGTAACGCGTCTTGCTCGTGGATTGCCTATGGGAGGCGATTTGGAGTACATTGATGGTGCAACAATTTTAAGAGCGATGGAAGGCAGAACAGCCCTATGATGACATTACCTAACATGCTGACAATTTTTCGAATTTTATTGACGCCTGTATTCATTTTATGTCTTTTTTCTGATTTTGAACACGCACAAAAATGGGCCTTAATTATCTTTATCGTTGCATCTATTACCGACGCATTTGATGGTTATTATGCCCGTAAAAACGATATGGTGACAGACACAGGTCGATTTTTAGACCCTTTAGCAGATAAAATATTAGTTTCTTCGGCTTTTATATCATTTGCGGTTTTGGGCCTGATTGATTTTTGGATGGTTGTTCTTATTATTTTTCGTGATTTATTTGTGACTGGCCTACGGGTTGTCATGGCACGTAAAGGATTCACCATGATGACAAGCAAAATTGCCAAATCAAAAACAGGCGTTCAGATTGGGATTATTATCTTTACGCTTATTTTTTTGAGTCTAAAAGGCATTTACTGGTCGGTTGTCACCGATTATCTTGCCTTTGTCAAAGAGTATGAATTGATATATTACTTTACCATGGTTGCAGTGCTATTTACCCTATATACTGGATTTACATATATTCAGGAAAATCGTAAAGCAATCAAGGAGATTATGAACTGATTCATGAATCGGTTAGCGGCTGAATGGATTAGCACTGTATTTAATATCGGTAAATTGCCATTGGCTCCTGGTACCTGGGCAAGTATTGCAGCTACCATATGTTGGTATATGTTGTTTAAGGATGCAAACCCGATCACACTTCCCGCAATTGCATTAATGTTATTCTTGATAGGCGTTTTTGCCTCCGACACTATCGTGCAAGATACACGGGAGCATGACCCATCCAGAATTGTCATTGATGAGTGGGTGGGGCAATGGTTAACCTTTTCCATGTTTCCTGTAAGCATAACTACAGGAATAGTGGGTTTGGTTGCATTTCGAATTTTTGACATTCTCAAGCCGGGGCCCGTGAAATGGGCCGAACGCCTTCCTGGCGGATGGGGAATCATGGCTGATGATATTGTCGCGGGTATAATGGCATTTATTGTTCTAAAAATATTTTACGGATTCGTTTAATGAAAATTGGCCTTATTACCATTGGTGCCGAATTATTAAATGGCGCGCGAACTGATACCAATGCATCTTGGATAGGCCAAAATGTGATTGCGTCAGGTGGTTCTGTTGAGTGGCATATGACAGTCAATGATGATAAAAAATCAATTGTAAATGCTTTGGATTCAGTCCCCATTTCTATTGATGGCGTCTTATGTACAGGTGGCTTGGGTCCTACTCATGATGATATTACGCCTACAGTCCTATATGATTATTTTGGTGCCAAGCCAAAGTTTGATGAATCCTATTGGGAATTACTCTCAGAGAAATTTGCTGCACGAGGTCGAGCAATACCTGAATCTAATCGAAATCAAGCCATGAGACCCGATACGGGAGAAGTCATTCCGAATCCCGTCGGTTCCGCTCGAGGGCTCCATTTTACAAATGACCGTTATGATTGTTTTGCTATGCCCGGTGTACCCTCAGAAATGAAAGCCATGATGCAGAACACAATTTTGCCTTGGATAGCATCCAAATCAGATGTGAAACACCATATTGTCGTCTTGCGAACCACTGGTATAATGGAATCGGCTCTATACGAAAAAATTGAATCAATTATTTCAAATTACCCAATTGTAAATATCGCTTTTCTTCCCAGGTTCACCGGTGTAGACTTGAGAATATCCTCTACAGATGCAGACCTAATTGAAGAAATGGTCAGCCAGATTGCACCTATTATTAAAAAGTACCATTTTGGCGGTGAAGGGGTAGAATTAGAAAATGCAGTCGGCAGATTGCTTGTCCAATCAGGAAAAACAATTGCCACAGCTGAATCATGTACAGGCGGATTAATTGGGGATCGTTTTACCAATGTTTCTGGAAGTTCAGCCTATTACAAAGGCGGTATCGTTGCATATAGCAATGAAGTGAAACACAATATCTTGGGCGTAAAGAATAAAACATTGAATGCCTATGGTGCTGTTAGTGAAGAAACAGCATTAGAAATGGCTATAGGTGTCCGCCGATTATTAAAATCTAATATAGGTCTCTCAACTACCGGCATTGCAGGGCCCACAGGGGGGACAGATGAAAAACCGGTAGGATTAATCTATGTTGGCCTCAGTTACGAAGGCGGCAATAAAGCATTTAAATTCATATTCACACCATCCAGACTTACCAATAAACGAATGACCAGTCAAGCTGCCTTAAACATAACACGCCTATTTCTATTAGATGTATCATAGGCTGATCCGCACATTTATTGCGATTCCGGTTCCTGAATCTGTGTTTAAACTTCAAAGCAATCTAAAAAATACTATTTCAGAAAAAACGGGGAAAGTTAGATGGGTAAAAAGAGATCAACTTCATATAACACTAAAATTTGTTGGTGATACGCCAGAAGAATCCATCGATGACGTTCGTAGTGCAATCAAAATAATTGCAGATAACACCAAACCATTTGAAATATTTATCCAAGGGACTGGATGCTTTCCAAAGATTGAGCGCCCACGGGTAATGTGGATAGGATTAAACGGCGCATTGGGTCAACTCAATCAATTGGTAAAAAATATTCATAATTCTTTAGATCCGATTGGATTCCCAAAAGATGAAAAGGAATTCAATCCGCATATCACCATGGCAAGAGCAAGGTATCCACAAAAGAAAACGCCTGATATTTCTTCATTTTTAAATGCGAATTTCGATCCGATTCCATTTCGAATTGAAAAATTTCAATTTATAAGCAGTGAACTCTTCCCTAATGGACCAGTTTATACTATTTTAAGCACTCACTTTTTTGGAAATAATTCAGTTTAGGTACATAAATGGCAACAACAGAAAATAAAAAAACAAAAGCATTAGAACTGGCAATATCCCAAGTTGATAAACAATTTGGCAAGGGATCTCTCATGAGACTTGGAGACAATCAACCTGTCATGTCTGACAATAGTATTTCTACAGGATGCTTATCTTTAGATGTGGCACTTGGAGTAGGGGGAATCCCGAAAGGTAGGATTGCAGAAATATATGGCCCCGAATCATCAGGTAAAACAACACTGGCATTGCATATTGTAGCGGAAGCACAAAAAGCAGGCGGATATGCCGCATTTATAGATGCAGAACATGCAATGGATGCGCAGTATTCTCATAAATTGGGTGTCAATTTAGAAGAATTACTCGTATCTCAACCTGATACAGGTGAGCAGGCATTAGAAATAACCGAAACCCTTGTTCGCAGTGGTGCTTTAGATGTAATTGTCATTGATTCTGTTGCAGCCCTTGTCCCCAGAGCTGAACTGGAAGGCGAAATGGGTGACACCCATGTTGGTCTCCAGGCTAGACTGATGTCTCAAGCATTGCGAAAATTAACTGGAACAGTAAGTCGGTCGAATACAGCGGTTGTTTTTATTAACCAAATCCGAGAGAAAATTGGCGTAATGTATGGAAGCCCGGAAACTACACCTGGTGGCCGCGCATTAAAGTTTTACACATCCGTACGATTAGACATCCGACGGGTTACCACCATTAAAAATGGTACGGATGTCGTTGGTAATCGTACCCGTGTTAAAGTGGTAAAAAACAAGGTAGCACCACCATTTAAACAAACAGAATTTGATATCATGTACAATCAAGGAATCTCATATACAGGTGATATTTTAGATTTGGCTATCCAAGGTGATATAATTCAAAAAATGGGATCTTGGTTTTCTTACGGTGATATGAAAATTGGGCAGGGTCGTGAAAATTCAAAAGATTTTTTAGCGGATAACGAAGATGTGATGAAGGAAGTCGTAACAAAAGTGAAATCTTTTATGGGCTTAGAAGAATCTCAACCGGAGAAAAATGGTAAATCGTAAAATTGTACGTGTAAAACGGTCTTCAAAATATAGCGACCGAATAATTATACATTTAGATGATAAAAACGTCTTCAGGATTCCTGAAGACGTTTTTGTTTCTAACCCATTACACGTGGGCGAGACAGTTTCCTTACAAAAAATTGCGGCTTATGGCAAAAAAATGCGACTACAGGAAGCCAGAGACAGTGCTTTTAAGTTATTGGGTTTTCGAATGAGAAGTATCGCTGAAATGAAGAAACGACTCACAGAAAAAGATTATGATCCAGAAGAGATCGAAAAAACTATTCAATACTTAACCGATAGAAAATATTTAAATGATAAAGAGTTTGGAAAAGCTTTTGTTAAAGAAAAAGTTAAAAATAAAAAAATTGGGCCGCGTGCGTTAAAGTCGGAAATATATCCCCATCATCTATCACCAGAACTCATCGATTCGTTAATTGATGATATCTATGATGAATTTGACCAGAATCATTTAATTGAAACCCATTTAATCAAAAGAAAGATTGAGAAGCATAAGCCATTGAATCATAAGGAGAAAAATAGACTCACTTCCTTTCTACAGAGAAAAGGATTCGGTTGGGAAACGATTATAGATGTTTATCATGATTGGGGCTTAATATAAAATGGAACCCGTTTGCGTATAAAAGTAACAACGATGAATATAGCGTCACTTCAAAAAGAGTTAGGTCGTATACCAAATGACATTGAAAAAGCATTTTTCAAAGCATTTTGGAAATCAAATCAATTGCAAAGTGTGTTTGACTCTGAAGTCTCTCAATCTGAGATTCCTTCAAATGATACCAAATTAATGACTATTGTGGCGCAGAGTAGCTCTGATCCGCGCAATAGAATCGCAGACAATACACTCCATGCGTTAAATGGAAAAAAAATAGCATCCTTATTACGGAAAGATGGATCGTTTACGTTGGGCATTCTACCTAGCCAAGACCGACATCAATCCAAAATGGTTCACCATCTTTACTTTTTATACGGTTCAAATCTAAAAGGAATGGCCCGATCCTTATATCAAGAGGATTGGTTTGAGGCAGCTATTCCTATAAATAAAGCCGGATTGGGCCATGCGCTCTTTCGAATGTTAAAGGATTATGAATGTGGGCTAAAATGGACAATAGAAACACAAAAAGATTTAACAATGTTATCCAGAAAAGGGATTAATGGAATTTTAATTTTATTAAATCGAAATCCATCAATAGATTTTAATAATCTTTCAAAAAAACACAAATGCAATTACATGGATTTGGGCCAAATTTCGAAAGGGAAAAATATTGATTTAATTCAAAATGATCAATCAGTTGGCCATATTCCACTCACCGTTTTGAATAATATCGTTAATCAGAATTCAAATATTGATGAATTAAAAATACAAACCTCAGTCACCACTAAACCGGCAACATCACTCAATGAAAAGAAACGGTATAATAAGGAGTTAATTACCTTGATGAAGGAAGGCGTTGAAATAGACGACCTTCAATTTTCGCAACAACATATCACTACAAGAGGCCATATTGCAATTATTCCTAACTCAGGAATTCTTTATGGATTGGCTGTCAATAACAATGAAACAAAATATTATCAAGATTATTTAATGAAATCTGTTTCAGCTATTGCCAATAGTTCGCGGCAATTGGCTTGTGCAGGTATCCGTCCAAAAGTGTGTAGTGGGATTGTCAAAGTATCTGATTCGAAACCGAAGAATAAGGGATCATATCTCAAAGGAATTAAGGATGCAGGCAAATTCTTAAACCTAAGTATAGACCATTTGTCTTTTGAAAAAGGCCATCAAGATATTTCGGGTGAATTTTGTTCTGGTGGCGTCGGAATTAATAATGAATTATTTCCTGATATTTTCCCCCAATCAAATTTATTTATTTCAATGCTGGGTAGCCATAGGGGAGAGCTTGGGGGAAGTCGCTTTTTATCTCTTGTAAATCAGGAGAATACTGGATTACAACCTATCGTCGATTTATCGATGGAATCACGTCTGCAAGAAACCATTTTAACCAGCATTCAAGGCGGACTAATTCAATCAGCCAGAGATGTTGGTTCAGGAGGTCTGGCCATTTCTATTGCCAAATCTTTTGGGAAACACACACAATTAGGCGCCAGAATACATGTATCCAGAAAACTGAAAGTATATGAACTCTTATTTGGTGAAACGCAGGGACTCGTGATAGTAACTATAAAAGAAACAGATCTAATGGAATTTGAAAGAGTTTGCATGACCATTGGCATTCCTGCCACCACAATTGGTCGCGTTACGGATGATGGTATTTTTTCATTTAATGATTTAATTAAACTAAATATAAAAGATATAAATTGATCTCCATGAATTACGATGTTAAATCCGATGGTGAATCTGTACTTGTTAGGAATATTTACTGTGTTGGTCGGAATTATAAAGCCCATGCTGCTGAATTAAATAATGATATTCCTAAAAGTCCTATTGTATTTCAAAAATCAATTCCTGCATTGAATACGTCCGAAGAGGTTGTTTTACCAAAAGATCGTGAAATTCAGCATGAGCTCGAAATTGTCGTTTTAATTGGGAAAGATGGTGAAAATATTTCAATCGATGATGCATCGACATTTATCCATGGATATGGATTGGGACTGGATTTGACCGATCGAAAATATCAAATGGAATTGAAGGCTAATAAATTGCCCTGGCTATTGGCAAAATCATTCAAGGGTTCTGCTGTTGTTTCTTCTTTCAAACCAAATGAAATAATGGAAGATTTCTGGCTTAAAGTCAATGGAAACATTCGTCAAAAGGGTAGTAGAAATGATATGGTTTTCTCCATATCCGCTCAGATAGCCTATCTTTCTGAAATGATCCCTTTGATTCGGGGCGATTTGATTTTTACAGGGACACCTAGTGGTGTGGGGCCATTAAGTCAGGGAGATCAATTGGAATTGGGAATTGGAGATCATTCAATTCATTCTATTTCAGTCTCTTAGATTCTATTGATTGAAATGATGAGCGTAGTAAATTATTTCTACATTTCATATTAATAGTTTTTATATTTTTCGCTATAAAAGTAATTCTAGGACTGGTTTTGTATGCTTTAACATGATTTCATGAATATTTCCGTTAGTTGCCAGAATATGGTCTTGATAGATATCAATATTTATGCCATTCAGTTGACTGACTTTCCCTCCTGCTTCAGATACCATTAATATCCCCGCTGCCATATCCCATGGTTTAAGATCGAACTCCCAAAAACCGTCTACAAATCCACAAGCCACATGACATAAATCAATCGCTGCAGCGCCTAACCGACGCACACCTTGCGATTTGTCTGTAAAATGTTTGAATAATTTCATGTTGGCTTCCCATTTATTACCATGATCATAACCAAACCCAGTGACAAGAAGACTTTCATTTAAAGTCTCAGTATTCGAAACTTTGATTTTATGTCCATCCACAAATGCACCTTGGCTTTTTACCGTTGTAAATAACCTATTTACTGGGAGTTCCAATATTACGGCAACTTCTGGTATGCCTGATCTTAAACAAGCGATTGATACGCCAAAAGAAGGGTAACCATGAACAAAATTAGTTGTACCATCCAGCGGATCAATTACCCATTGGTAATCAGATTTTGTATCTTGCGCTCCACTTTCTTCGGCTAAAATAGAGTGTCCCGGAAATTCACTATTAATATGTTTAATAATGAGATCTTCACATTCTCGATCTGTTTTTGTGACCAAGTCTGTCTGGCCTTTATAATCAGGTCTTCTGGGTTGATTGAGTGCAGCCAAAATGATTTGTCCTGCATCTCTGGCAGCCAATTCGGCGACGGCTAAGAGTTCTATATTCATCGAGTAAAAAGGCCCCGATACACGGGGCCTTAGTATTAGCTTATCTATGATTTATACGTTGGGTGATCCACGGCAAAATATTCGTTAGTTAATTTCTTTAATACGCCTGATAGAAGAATGATCGAAACGAGATTCGGAAAGGTCATAAAACCGAGAGCAGCATCACCAAATGACCAGATCGCTTCGAGACTGGCGATGGCACCGACAAATACGAAGAAAATATAGAATCCACGGTAAACTGGAATTGCTTTTTCCCCAAAGAGGTATTCGGTAGAACGATCTCCATAAAATGACCAGCTAATAACAGTCGATATAGCAAAGAGCAGTACGCCTAAGGTAATGATTTTATCCCCATAAGGAAATATATACGCCAGCCCATCTTTAAAAGCCAATGAGGTCAGGAGACTTCCATTTAGCAATGGCTCTGTGAATGAGGGGTCAATTCTTGTGGTGTAAAATTCTGTATGATACCACGCGCCGGTTACAATGATCGTCAGTCCCGTAAGTGTACATATGATAATGGTATCAATAAATGGTTCTAAAAGGGCTACGGCGCCTTCTCTAACTGCATATTCAGTTTTGGCCGTTGAGTGAGCAATCGGTGCGCTACCCTGACCAGCTTCATTTGAGTATAGTCCTCGTTTTACACCCCAAAGCATGGTGTTCATTATGACCAGTAAGGTACCTCCTGCAATTCCGCCTACGGCCGCAGGCGGGTTAAAAGCCATAGAGAATATCTTAGCAAAACTGGCAGGAATATCGCCAATGTTAGCGACAATAATTAATAAAGCTGAAACCACATATAGAACAGCCATAAATGGTGCCAATTTAGATGTAACATTTCCAATTCGTTTAATACCACCAATTATAACCAATCCAGCAATAAATGCAATTGCGATACCATTAATCACTTGTTGAATGGATACTGAATACCAATCGGTGATTTGATGTTTTATCGTTAACCAATGTTCTGCACCCACCACTTGCGTGACTTCTGACAGTAGTTGGTCAGATAAAGTAAAGGATTGGATGGCATTACCCGTTGCAAATGAACATATTACAGCAAAGCATGCAAACATAATGGCTAACCATCTCCATTTAATCCCCATCCCTTTTTCTATGGTATACATTGGACCACCTGCGGTCATTCCTTTACTGTCAAAATCGCGATATTCAACGGCGAGGGTACATTCCGCAAACTTTAAAGCGGAACCAAAAAATGCTGTAATCCACATCCAAAACAATGCACCTGGGCCACCATAGTAAATGGCGGTTGCCACACCAGCGATATTGCCAATGCCTACTGTTGCAGAAAGGGCAGTAGTCAGTGCTTGAAAATGGTTCAAATCACCCGCTTCGTTGGGATCATCATACAATCCACGGGTGACTCTAATACCATGTTTTAAATAGCGAATTTGGGGGAAGCCTAAATAAATTGTGGTGAATATTCCTGTGCCCAAGAGAGCTACAATGATAAATGGGACTAGACTGAAAGAGGGGAAGGACCATATTCCTTCGAAAAACTCCACACCAAAGACGAGGAGAAAAAAGAGAATGATCCCAAAAATTATAAGTGCACCTGTTTTCTTATTCATGTTGAGTTTGATCCCGATTTGTTAATGGATGAATGATAATATTCGCGTTTAAAACAATGACAAGCTTAGAAACTGTAAATTTAATAAGCAATTCCAGAATTGGTTAATTATAGGTCATTAATATATATTCCTTTAGATTTAGCATCATGGGAATAATGCCAAAGTTAAAATCCATTCCATTATTCTACATTTTATGTGCTTATCTTATGGGCATTACTTTTAATTGGCTCCCAATTTGGGCCGTGATTTCCTTTCATATTCTATTTCTTATATTATTTTCATTTCGTTATAGAAATATTTATGGGTTCGGCGCCTTGGTCATTTGTCTATTGGGATATGTTCAAACAGAAATCCGACTAGATAGAATTAACGAAAATTATAAAACAGCCACTGCCTTAAATGACTCTCCAATCACCGTTACCGGTGTCGTTGATGAAGTTGTAGTTCAGGAGAAAGGGTTTCGATTCAGGGTAAAGTCTCCCGTCATTGCATTTGACACTTTATACATCGAATTTCCTTTTATTTTTATATTTGCCGAAACAAATCAAGAAATTTCTGTCGGAATGAAAATAACCACCATGGGAAATTTTTATAAAATACAGGGGTCAAGGAACCCGGGAGATTTCGACTATAAGTCTTTCTACGGAAGAAAGGGTATATTTGGACGAATTTACTCTGATGAATCAGAATTAATCACAATTGATTCTTTTGAATTGACCCCGATTCAAACTGTGCAAGAGTGGATCCGGAGAATATTTAAAGAAAAAGTGGGTAATGAATTTGGACTACTCACCGCATTAATACTTGGAGATAAAACATCGGTTGATCCCGAAATTAGAGAAAACTTTACAAACACAGGGGTGATTCATGTCTTGGCCGTATCGGGCCTTCATGTAGGATATGTTCTGATTATACTATTAATAATAGCCAAACTTTTTCACCTTCCTTGGGGCTGGGATCGCATGCTCATCATTATGGGTTTAATCTTTTTTTGTCTTCTCACCGGTGGTAAGCCCAGTGTTATCCGCGCCAGCCTCATGGCGGGGATTTATTTGATAACGCCAATCACGAACCGAGAAGGAAATTTATGGAATACCATTTTTTTATCTGGATTAATTTTATTGTTATTTGACCCATTATACATCATGGATTTGGGATTCATTTTCAGCTACGCGGCAGTGGCTTCAATTATAATATTTTACAAATTAATTCAGGATATCCTTCCTGAAAAAATAAAAGTGAATGCAATTCAATCAAAGCCCATTCAGTTTATATATGGATTATTTTTAGTATCCCTATCTGCCCAGATAGGCACATTGCCTATCACTGCTTATTATTTTGGTCGTATTCCTATTATTTCTCTCGTGGCAAATGTGATCATAGTCCCGGTAATCGGAATTTTGGTTGCTATTGGTTTTTGCATATTATTTTTTGGTTGGATACCCATTCTTGGAAATTGGATTGGCGATAGCGCGTGGTTGATTACAAAAGCTATATCCTGGGTCGCAGACATTTTTGCCCAAGTTCCATTTGCATTTATAGAAGTGGACCGCTTCAACCTGATAAATATTATGATTTATTTTATTGTATTAAGTATGGTTTTTCTCTCATTAATGAATAAATACAGGAAATACGCCATTTTTTCGGGTTTATTGATTGGGGCTACTTTTATATGGAAAATCGCTATTTCATCTCAAAATTTAAATGTTATATATATGGATGTGGGGCAGGGGGATGCGATTCTCGTTACACTGCCAAATAAAAAAACATTAATGATTGATGGGGGGCAACGATTTGGCCGTAAGGACTATGGTGAATTGGTTGTGAAACCGGTTTTAAAATATTTTGAAATCAATCGAATCAATTGGTTGGTCATGACCCATCCTCACAGCGATCATATTGGTGGACTTGTTTCTGTCGGTGAATCGGTGCCTATAGATACAGCTTTTTATACCGGCCTAGATTATAATTCATGGGTTTATAAGACTGTAATGGTAAAATTAGCAGAAGATAGTGCGTCAATCGTTCAACCATTTCCCGGGCAAGTATTATCCCTAACTAAAGATTGTTATTTAATGTTTTTTACACCTGATTCAAATTTCGTTAAACATTCACGAAATATCAATAATACCAGCATTGTTATGAAATTGGTTTATGGTGGCACATCATTTTTATTTACAGGTGATTTGGAATTGGAAGGGGAAGCTCAAATTCTTCAGTATAACGCAGCATTAAAATCTGATGTACTTAAAGTAGGACATCATGGTTCTAAAACCAGTTCTTCGGAGTATTTTCTTGAAAGAGTACTCCCTAAAATCGCTGTAGTTTCCGTTGGGTATAAGAATAAATTTCGGCACCCAAACAAAGATGTTATGAAAAGAATCAGTCGCTATACAGAAAACATTCACCGTACCGATCAATTGGGTGCGCTTTGGCTTCGATCTGATGGCACAAATATTTGGGAAGTCAATTGGAAATAATTGCAGGTGTGGATGAAGCAGGGCGTGGTCCATTGGCAGGTCCAGTCGTTGCATCGGCAGTCAATTTGCCAAAAAATCATGGCATTGAAGGATTGGCTGATTCAAAAAAAATATCGGAAAAAAAACGGGAGAAACTGTTTGCTGAGATTAAAGAGGTTGGAGACGTGGGAATCGGTATTGTATCTCATCGTACCATCGATAAAATAAATATTCTCCAGGCCACATTTAAAGCCATGCGACAGGCGATTACCAAACTTGAGAGACCTCCTGATAAATCGTTGATTGATGGATTTGGATTTCCAGACCAAAATATAAAAAATGAAGGCATAATAGATGGAGACAGTAAAGTAGAATCAATCAGCGCAGCATCCATCATTGCGAAAGTGACGCGAGATAAAATCATGAAAGAAATTAATCCTATCTTTCCTGAATATGGATTTGCCAAGCATAAAGGATATGGCACACAATATCATATGAATGTTTTGCGGGAATTAAAGGCCACACCTATTCATCGTAAATCATTTAAACCGGTACAAGAAAATCTTCCGAACATGGATTGGCTAAAAAAAAATAAAAAGATCGGACCGCTGGGCGAGCAACTGGTGGCGCTTCAATATTATAATAATGGATATTCGATAATAGAAATGAATCGATCGTGTAGCCATTATGGAGAATTGGATATTATTGCCCAAAAAAACAACGAATGGGTATTTGTTGAAGTTAAAACCGCAACAAAAGAGCAATTGGGTGGACCGGTATTAAAAGTCGACAATTCCAAACTTCAGAAATTAGAATCAGCAATTCAATATTTTTTATCGGAACAAGAAGACGAGAAAGACATTCGATTGGATGTAGCGACTGTAATGTTAAGTAAAACGCCTATAATTAATAATTATAAAGGGATCAGCTTGGATTAATTTGATCATAGAGATATTTACTGAAAAATTAAATGAGATTACTCCAAATCCAATTGCCTCTGTTAACAAGGATTATATATATAAATCAATCAATTGCTTGTACAATAATATCAAATATTAATATTGGGTCTTTGAGCCTCCTTGGGGAAAAGACGAATATTCGTTTCAGATTGAAGTATCAACGGAAGTAATTTTGCCGCCTATGAATTCAAAATTTTCTAAAATAATCCACGAAATCAGATCTTTATTTATTCTGGTCATTATTGTATTGACGCTGAAAGTGACCATATTTGAACTTTATATTGTACCCACGGGTAGTATGGAAAACACAATAATGACTGGTGATTTTCTTGCGGGCAATCGCTTTGTTTATGGCATGCGTACACCAGACTGGATTGGAATACCTTATACAGATATAGGATTTGAAATTCCTTCAATAAAATTTCCATCCTTTCAAGAGCCAAAAAGAGGGGATGTTATTATTTTTAAATTTCCCAGAGATACGAAACAGAAATATGTTAAACGATGTGTTGCTGGACCGGGCGATCTCCTAGAAGTGAGCGATAAACTCATATATATTAATGAAGCCCCATACCCGCTTCCTGAAAATGGGAAATTTATAATGTCTCCTATTTCTCCTGAATTTTCACAACAGGATATTTTTTTAGGCAAACAAGGGAATAAAGATCATTTTAAACCACTTCGTATGCCAAAAAGAGGAGATAAAATTGCCGTATCTCCAGAAAATACCAAGTTACTACTACACTTGATGCTTTTGGATGGGCATGAATTATCGTTGGTCAATGGACAACAGGTATATTATTTCACTATGGTGAGTCCAGACGAACTATATCGTCGTAAGGGTAAAATGGATGTGTACAATCCATATTATCCTCAAGGAAATAAATTGGTACCATGGTCAAATACTTTCCCAAAAGGGAAGTTTCTCATGGATGGAAATCCCATTGGCAACTTAACCCATTATACGGTGGAGCAAGATTATTACTGGGCAATGGGTGACAATCGAGATGATAGTTTAGATTCTCGATATTGGGGATTTGTTCCAAAATCTCATATTTTGGGAGAAGCATTGTTTTCATACTTTTCATTGAATTTAAATACATGGATTCCAAGGTTTAACCGCATTGGTACCATTATTCAATAGGGCTTGATTGCCAATAATTGATAATGTATTTTGAGAAGTTAAAAGAAGGATAGGAAACTGAATGAAGACTCTATTTTCAACAATAATTATATTCACTTTATGTTTGGCGCAGGAACCCACTGCAGCCCCGGAACCAATCGAGAAAGTTCAATCATTAGATTCCGATACGACTCAGCAGGTTCCTTCTGGTTTAGATATTGGGTACAAAGGACTTGCCTGGGGAAGCAAACCGGGAAGCCCAATACCAACTTCTCTCACAAAAATTGATTCAAACGACAGTCTGGCTACATTTCAATCCTTTAATGGTAATTTGGGACCCGATTCAGTAAGTGTAACATACTTTTTTGCTGATAGTGGATTTTGGAAAGTTGAAATTGATATTTTGATATCATTACATGAGATTGATGATCATATTTCCAATTTTCGTCGACTTGAAAAAAATATTTCTGAAATTTATGGTCCACCAAAGCGAATGAATCAGCAGGAATCAGGACCTTCAGGATCGTATTCAAATCATTTAGATCAAAAATTTACACGAGCGTTTTATCGTTCTACATGGTCTGTGACCCCGACAATAATTGATTTATATTTAAATTCGTCCGTTTTGCTTCCGGCGACCGATCTACCTATCTTTTCAGGAAATTCAAGCACACTAAAATTGGTTTACTATAATCCAGATTATATGCATTCATCCCAACCAGTGCCACAAGCAAAAGAAGTTCAGTCTATATTTGAAATATATTAGCTTTTTATATAAAAAAGCATTTTTCAATCTTTTACTAATTCTACAATTGGTGTCCTGTACAACTCCGCCTAGAATGGTCCAATCATTCCATTATGATATCCCTAAATCAGCCGTACTTGAAAAATGCAGGAATATTCTTATAAAACTGGATTACGAAATTGATATATATGCCACTGAAAGCAATATGCTCATTACACGACCTATCCAACTACGGAGAGCATTGAGGCGGTATGATTACATAGTGTATTTGCAGGTAAACGACCGTATTCAAGTCCATGTTGCTGCCGAACGGAGCATCTTTAAACGCGGTTCTCAATCTACATTTGGCGGTGATAATCAAATTGAGAAACAGGCAGAATCAACAATGCCTATTCGATTACAAAAAAAGATATATAAGCCCATTCATCGAGGGATGATCAAAAATAATTTCAGGCCAAACAAAATCTCGAAATAAATCCCATTACATTAAAAAAAAACTGTGTTAATTTCGCATTCCTTATTTTAACAAGCACCATTAATTTGAAGCCCATTTTATGAGTATTGATTTCGGAAAAAAAGAAGCCCGTGAAGGGTACCTACAAGCAAAGTTAGATGATTTACTGGATGGCATAAACGCCTCCTACGGTCAATCTCTTCTTGATGAACTGATGTCAAGATTGGAAGCAACAATTGATGATTTCAATAAAGAAGTAGACGATTTGATGGGATCGCTTAAAAAAAGTTCAGAGGAAAAAGAAAAATTAATCCAGCAAATAAAAGCGGGAAATCCTGAGAAAACTGAAGTAAAAAACTCAGATGAATCTTCTGAGGAGGATGTAGAGAGAGAGCTTAGCGAATGGGAAAAAAGGCTGGAAGGAATAAGTTAACGATTTAACGAGGAAACAATGAGTATTAAAGATAAGATTATATTTGGACTATTAATTATCATTATCGCTGCTGGAGGATATTTTCAGTGGATGGCTGATGATATGAAATCGAGAATGGATGAACTCAATCAAAACGATCAAGAACATCTGGATGTGATTGATAAAGAGTTTAGAGAAGATTTGCGAAATCTAAATTTGCGCTTCGAAGGTAGAGGGAAACATATCAGAAAAGCACAACAAGACATTATTGCAAACACCGATCTTATTAATACTACAGCATCTGAGTTGAATGATAAAATTGATGAAGTCCAATATAATCTTGATGAGTACAGTCGAATTACGGATTTAAAAATAGACAAAACAAATAACGCATTGGACGACTTGCAGGATTCTTTCGATAGTCAGAAGCGTCAGACTCGACGTAAATTTTCTGATTTGGACCAGACAATAACCCAATTGCAAAACCAAGTCAAAGAATTACATGCACCTCCTAAAGAGGATGATAAAAAGAAGAAAAAACGATAAACTTCTAAAGCCATGAATATTATTTACGAAAGGGCTGCATAATTGTAGCCCTTTTTTTATGTTAGAAACACAACAAGAAGAATACTTATTCGATTGTGGTATTCAATACTTTAATGCCAATCAATATAAATCAGCACATAAAGAATGGGAGGAATTGTGGAAATTAATCGGACATTTACCGCGAAGATCCAGTTTGAAAGTATTCCTTCAACTCACGGGAATTTACCAAAATATTGAATTGGGAAAATGGGATGCTGTACGCTATGGCATTCGAGTCGCAAACCAACGATTAACTGAAAATCTTGATTCAATTAAAGAACTTATTGAAGTAGATGCTATAGAGGCTTTCCTTTTATCATATAGAGATAAGAAGGTGACACTTAAAGCTTTTCATGAACTTGTAATACAAAGAAATGGGGTAGAGTTCACAAAGACCTCGGAACTGAGTGAACGTCTACCCCTTCCACATACCAAAGGTACCAAGCCAGCACCTTGATGGGTTAAAGTAAAAGTTTAAACAATGGGATGCAAGCTATTTTTTATAGGTATAAATAATAGAGGAAATTGTGCCGGAGGGGGGACTCGAACCCCCACACCTTTCGATACGCGAGTTTGAGTCGCGCGCGTCTACCAATTCCGCCACCCCGGCTTAAAAGTGAGCATTTTAGCGGCGAAACTTATTATAATTCATTAACGGAGTCAAATTATTATATGATTGATTTAACTCTAATTTATCAAAAATGGTTTGTTTAAATTTTAGAATTGTAATACACTTAACCAAAAGGTATTGATTATGAAAATAACTCCACAAATTTTATTCGAGAATGCAAATAATTTTAGTTCTGAATCCGCTCTATCATTTACGGATAAAGATGGTAATTGGGTTTCAAAAAATTGGAAGGACTTGGAATCCTATGTATTAGACATTTCAAAAGCGCTATATGCATGTGGAGTAGGTGTTAACGATAAGGTCAGTATTTATAGTTACAATCGAATAGAGTGGTATGCGGGATATTTGGCCACGCAGGTGATTGGAGGTGTTGGCGTTGGCGTTTATCATACCTGTTCTTCAGATGAAGTAAAATGGATTGTGGAAAATTCTGATTCGAAAGTGGTATTTGTGGGAAATAATCCTATGGATAACGACGATATTCAGAAAATGCCGAATCATCGTTTATTGGAAGTTTTGGACAGTCTTCCAAAGGTAGAGACCGTTGTCATGATGCATGATATTGAAGTATTAAATCATGAAAAATGTATTTCTTGGGAAGAATTTCTTTCAAAGGGAAAAGAAATATTGACTGAGACCATTCGATCAACTCTCGATCAAATCACCAAAGATCATTCTGCATGTTTGATCTACACATCTGGGACAACGGGTAATCCAAAAGGTGTCGAATTAACTCATAAGAATTGGTCATTTGAGATTCGGGTCGCCAACAGTATATTTAAATTTAATCAAGGTGAAAAATATATATCTTGGTTACCCCTTGCCCATGTATTCGGTCAATTAATTGATGTTAATTATTGGGTTCAGAACGCATTGCATCTACATGTGTGTGATTCACCCCTAAAGGTTGTAGACTGTGCAAAAGAAGTAAAACCGCATCTTTTTATTGGTGTCCCAAGAATTTATGAAAAAATATATTCAAATTTGAAATCAGCTATTGATGGAAAAGCCATTTTAAAATATGGATTAAAAATCCCAGGGCTTTCCAAAATATTAAAAGGAAAATTAAAGGAAGCAATTGGTTTTACCAATGCACGGTTTGTTGTGTCTGGTGCAGCACCAATCAACATAGAAATTTTACATTTATTTCAATCCTTAGATATTCCGCTTTTTGAAGGATACGGTATGACAGAAAATGCTGCAGCAGCTACATCAAACTATGAAGGTATGAATAAAATCGGAACCGTAGGTATAGCACTCCCAGAAACAGAAATTAAAATTGCTGAAGATGGGGAGATCCTGATTCGCGGCGATCATGTCATGAAAGGATATTATAAAAATCCTGTAGCCACAAACGAAACTCTGATTGATGGTTGGCTTTATACCGGCGATGTGGGCGAACTTGATAACGAAGGATTTTTGAAAATAACAGGTCGAAAGAAAGAAATCTACGTTACATCTGGTGGAAAAAATGTTGCACCATTAATTATTGAAGAAACAATGAAATCAATCACATTGCTTTCCCAATGCTTTTTGGTTGGAGATGGAAGAAAATATTGTTCAGCATTATTTACATTAGACGTAAGTGCAATATTGCGTGATAAATTGGGTGTCGACTCCAAATTGATCCCCAAAGACCCACAAGATCAATTAAATATGTTAAAGGAAAATGGGGTTTCCCTTTCTGACTATACTGATAACTCTGAAATCATTTCAGAAGTCCAATCTCAGGTGGATACATTAAATGGCAATTTCTCAAACCCAGAACAAGTTAAAAAGTTTTCGATTCTGCCGAGAGATTTCACCATCGATGATGGTGAGTTAACGCCAACATTAAAAATTCGACGAAAACAAATCCGTGAAAACTGGTCATCGGTCATTGAATCCATGTATGCGGATTAATAAATGGCAAATATTTCGTTAATAGGATGTGGGTCGTGGGGTAGCGCCTTAGCCAATGTTTTGGCTGAGAATGGGCATTCTGTTGTTGCCTGGCATTATAAAGAAGATGTTTTGGATTCTATGGAATCTTCAAGAGAACATCTGCGATTGCCAGGTTTTCATTTCCATAAGAATATTCAATTTGAATATGACTTAGAAACCAACTTAAGGCATTCAAACTATATTATTGTTGCAGTTCCATCCCATGCGGTTCGCGAGACTATGAGTCTTGCACTTCCTTTTATTCGAAAGGAACCCATCGTAATAAATGTGGCAAAGGGAATTGAAAATGGTACACTCAAGACGATGAGCCAAGTATTGGCAGAGTTGTTAAACTATGATAGTCATAAAATTGTATCTTTGTATGGCCCCAGTCATGCCGAAGAAGTTATCGCCAATCATCCTACAACATTGGTATCTGCTTCAACGTCAAATAAAACGGCATCAGATGTTCAAAATATATTTTCTTCTGATTCCCTACGTGTTTATCGAAATCATGATATCCGCGGTGTGGAATTGGGTGGTTCCCTAAAGAATGTTATTGCCATTGCTTCAGGCATTTGCGACGGTATCGGATATGGAGATAATACAAAAGCGGCCCTGCTTACCCGTGGTATCTACGAAATTACACAGTTGGGGATTCTGATGGGTGCGAATCCAGAAACTTTTTCTGGTTTGAGTGGTATTGGTGACTTAATTGTAACATGTTTAAGCAAACATAGTCGCAATCGATTTGTCGGTGAAGAAATCGGGAGGGGAGAGTCATTGACTAATATTTTGGATAAAATGGGAGTGGTTGCTGAAGGCGTAAAAACAACCCAATCAGTTTATGACTTATCTATAATACACAATGTGGAGATGCCTATTTCAGAAGGCGTTTACCAGATTTTATTCAATCAAAAAGATCCGAAGAAAATTGTCACCGAACTCATGACACGCGATCTTACACATGAAAGAAAAATTCCATAGAATAATCGATTTTCTTCCTTTTACGCAATTCAGTTTCAGAGGTAATTTCATACTCTGCCCCTGTAGTTCAATGGATAGAATAAATCCCTCCTAAGGATTAGATACTGGTTCGACTCCAGTTGGGGGTACAATAATTTGGAGAAAAGAAATGCTAAAGCCTAAAAGAACAATATTAAGTAAAGAAATTAAACGAGATCCGTTTTTGGAAAGCATTGCCTCAATTAAGACACATATCACAGAAAAAAAACAAATCTACACTAGGATCGCTTTAAGCGCCACTATCCTACTGGTTTTGGGATCTATATTTATTCGTAATCAAGAAGAAAACAGAGACATTGCCGAAGGATTGTTAAGCAAGGCCATGATTTATATTGATTTAAACGATGAAGAAAATGCCACAATCCACCTTCAAGAATTGATTGATGAGTTTGAAAGTACAGAATCGGGAAAAAATGCCAGTTTTTATTTAGGCCGAATCTATCTTAATAAGAATGATTTTAATTTGGCTTTACCCTATTTTGAACGATATATAGGTAAAGGCAACAATCCTCTTTTAATAGGGGCTGCCTATCAGGCGATGGTAAATATTTATTTATCTCAACTGGATTTAAAAAACGCAATTTATCATCAGAAAATGTCTATAGAATATTCAAATTCTAAAGAAGAAAGAGCCTGGGCTTCTTTGCGCTTGGCAAATCTTTCTTTGGCCATTGGAGATAAAAGCAGTGCATTGAAACTGGTAAATCGAGTGTTAGATGAGTTTACAGAGAATGCAGCCTTAACTCAAAGAGCGAATGAAATCAATGGTAAAATTGGCCATATTGGCGAGAGTTGATGGCCCGCTGAATTAGTCTTTGATTGACTGATAATAACGAGTACATTCCCGGCCGAAAAGTGGGTTGCCAAACCCACTTTTCTTTTACATAGACATGAATACATTAAAACATAAAATCGGTGAATTAATTCCTGACCATGTGGTGCTTTTGGATTGCGTTGAGTTTATCTCTCAATCCAAACTAAAGGTTATTATCGACGGATCCGAACCCGTTGACCTTTCCACCACAACAAAGATAGCGAAATCAGTCCGCAATTCGGGATTATTAGACGCAGTATATCCAGAAGGTGTCCAGCTTGAAGTTACATCTCCAGGCTTAGATGCACCGCTTGTACACCCGGTTCAATTCGAAAAAAATACAGGACGACAAATTCATGTTATGGCTTTTGGTGATTCGGAACCGACTCAGGTGGAAATCTGCCAGGTTACCGATAGCGGTTTTGAAGGAAAATTAGCTGATGGAACGATAAATTCTTTCCAATACGATCATATTGAATCGGCTAAAGTAGTAATTAAGTTTTAATCCATTTTGGAGGCGTTTTGGTTAATAGAGAATTAATTGAAGTTTTTTCAGAAATTGCTCGTGAAAAAAATGTAGAGCGATCTGAGCTCGGTTCAATCATTGAAGAATTATTTTTGCATTTGGTTGAGCGGGAGCGAGGTGATGCCAGTAATTGTAGCGTTATCGTCAATCTAGATAAAGGTGAGTTTGAAATTTATGTAGAGAAAGAAATCGTTGAAGATGTTGAAGACCCTGTCATGGAAATCACATTGGATGAGATTCGTGATATGGATCCTGAATTGGCTGGGGATTTAGAACTCGGGGAATCATTTATCGAAATTATTGATCCAATAATATTTGGCCGTAGAATGATACATCTCGCAAAACAATTTTTTGCACAAAAACTTCAAGATGTTGAGAAAAAATATATCTACGAAGATTATGCTAATCGCGTAGGTGAAATAGTCATTGGTACCGTTCATCAGGTGCAAAGGGACAATACTTTTGTAAATATTGAACACGCAGAATTGCGAATGCCACGAAAAGAGCAAATTAAATCAGAACGATATCGTCGAGGCGATGCTATTCGCGCTGTAATAAAATCTGTTGAAATAACATCTCGTGGACCAGATATTATGATTTCACGAAGTGATAATCATTTTTTATATAAATTATTCGAAATGGAAGTGCCTGAAATTGAAGATGGTGTAATTGAAATACGTTCAATCTCCAGACATCCGGGCGAACGTGCTAAAATTATTGTTCAATCGCATGATCGCCGTATTGATCCAGTTGGCGCTTGCGTAGGCATGCGAGGCAGCCGAATTCAAGCCATTGTTCGAGAATTAAATAATGAAAAAATTGATATTATCAATTATAGCGAACAATCAGAAATCTTAGTGTCCCGTGCCTTATCTCCTGCGAAACCGCTTGATCTATATATTGATGATGATAGAAAGTATTGTGTCGCAATTTTTGACGATGATGAACTTGAATATGCCATCGGTCGTGGTGGAATGAACATCAATCTTGCAGCAGATGTTACCCAATATCGTATCGATGCATTTGGTAAAAAGGAATACGATAGAAAAAATATGGAACAAGAAACATTGTTAGCTGATATTCCGGACATGCCGACTCGTGCAGTAAAGCCCCTTGCAGATTCTAATATATCTACTGTTTCAGAATTATTAAACTCTGAAGAAGAAAAACTTCTTGAAATAAAAGGTATTGCAGATACTACATTAGAAAAAATCTATGATGCAGTTCAAACCTTTGTAGAAAACAATCAAAATGTTGATAACGAAGAATCTGAAGAAGAGAGCATTGAGACACAATCTCCTTCAGAGGCTGGAGATGAGGTTTCAAATGAGTCCGAACCAGATAATCCTTCTGATAAATTAGAAAAGATAGAATCATAATATAATATGGCAAAACGTCGCATATTTCAAATCGCTAAAGAACTTAATATTTCCCATACAGAAATATTATCATTTTTAAAAAGTAAAGACATTTCCGTCGGGAGTCATATGGCGCCAATCGACGAAGAGACTTATACTATCGTATTGGAAGAATTCCACAAGGACAAAGAATCAATTGAACGGTACAGAAAAGAACAAGTACGACGTGAAATTCATGATACGCGAATTATTGAACGGCAAAAAGCTAACAAAAAATTGGAACTTCTGTCACTAGATGAACAACGAAAATTAGAAACTGATGAAAAAGTAAAAGCTGAGGCTGATAAAAAAAGGAAAGCAGAAGAAGATGAAATCCTAAAAGTGCAGCAAGAGGAAAAAGAAAAAATAAAATCTGAGCTTCAAATTAAAAAAGAAACCAAAAATAAAGAACTTGCAGAAATACGCACAAAGAAAGAAAAGAGCCAAAAAGAAAAAGAATCGCATAGGCCAAAAAAGAAACTCCGAAAAATTGATTTAACTGAGATTGCCGCTCAAGTTGGTAAGGGCACAACCAATAGAAGAAGAGATTTTAAAAAGAAATCAGAGGTGCAACCTCCGAAATCTGCTGTTGATACTGTTAGAAAAATAACAGCCAAAATTGACACAAAAACAAAAAAGAAAATTTATAGAAAAGATAAAACCCTTGTTCAAGATGAGACTGCTGATATTGAGATCAAGCCAATTAAAATTGCAGAGTTTTCTAACGTTGACGAAATATCTAAGATTTTTGATACTAAGCCGAATGACGTAATCCAAAAATGTATGGCGCTGGGAATATTGGCAACGATTAATCAAAGATTAGAGTGGGATGTCATTGAATTATTGGCTGAAGAATTTGGTTTCAGCGCTGAACGGCTTGAAGATATCGGTGAGGAGCTTTTTACTTTAGAAGATTCAGAAGAGGATATTCAAAAAGCAATTAACCGATCCCCGGTTGTGACTGTCATGGGCCATGTGGACCATGGAAAAACGTCTCTATTAGATTACATTCGGGAAACCAATGTGGTTGGTGGAGAGTCAGGAGGAATTACACAGCATATTGGAGCCCATAAAGTTGAACTTAAAGATGGGAAATCTGTTACCTTTTTAGACACACCTGGACACGAAGCATTTACGGCAATGCGTGCCCGTGGTGCTAAAGTAACGGATATGGTTGTTATTGTAGTGGCGGCTAATGATGGCGTAATGCCTCAAACTATTGAAGCTATTGACCACGCAAAGGCGGCAAAAGTGCCAATCGTTATTGCCATAAACAAGATGGATTTACCCGATGTTGATCCAGAGCGTGTAAAGCGGGAATTATCAGAACACGAAGTATTAGTTGAAGATTGGGGTGGAAAAGTCCAAGCCATTCCCATTTCTGCTAAAACAGGCAATGGCATTGATGATTTATTGGCATCTATGTTGATTGAATCTGAAATGCTTGAATTAAAGGCAAATTATGACACATTAGCTCGAGGAACAGTAGTCGACTCTAAACTGGACAAGGGACATGGCCCAATCGCCACAGTTCTAATTCAAAAAGGAAAATTAAAAGTTGGTGATCCGTTCATTTGTAATAACATTACCGGTAAAGTACGCGCCTTAATTAATGAACGCGGTCAAAGAATAAAAGAAGCAGGCCCCTCTGATCCAGTGCAGGTTCTCGGGTTTGATCAAGTCCCTCAATCTGCGGATATTTTCGCCGTTGTCGAGGACGAAAGGGAAATTAAACGAATAGCTTCAGAGCGCCAACGAATTAAACGCGAAATTGACCAAAAGAAAATTGCAGCTCAATCATTAGATGCTATGTCGGTTCTGATTAAAGAAGGGACAATTAAAAATTTACCCGTTATCATTAAAGGAGATGTTGATGGATCAATTGAGGCATTATCTGAACAGTTAGAAAAAATTACGCATGATGAAGTCAGTGTTAAAATTATACATAAGGCCGTAGGTATGGTCTCAGAATCGGATGTTCTTTTAGCGTCTGCTTCAAATGCTGTTATAATTGGTTTTCATGTGCAAGTATCTTCGAATGCAAAACTCCAGGCGACTCAAGAAGGGGTCGAAATAAGATCGTATAATGTGATATATAATGCTGTTGAAGAAATAACTTTAGCGCTTGAAGGTTTACTCGAACCAGAAGCGGTGGAAGAACTTTTGGGAAGAGCGCTTGTCCAAGAAGCATTTAAAATCCCAAAAATTGGTGTAATCGCTGGGTCTAAAGTGACCGAAGGGAAAATCCTGAGGAATGCCAAAGCGCGGATTTTGCGAGATGAAGAAGAGATTGCTTCGGGTGAAATCACATCCTTAAAGCATCTAAAAGATGATGCAAAAGAAATACGAGAAGGATTTGAATGTGGTATCGGTCTAAATGACTTCTCCAAATTCAAAGAAGGGGATGTTATTGTGTGCTATACAATTAAATCAATCAAAAGGACACTGAGTGGCAAGTGAGATCTGAACGACCCTTTAAACGCTCAGAGCGGGTCGAGAATGAAATCCAGCAAATTCTTGGAGAAATTCAGACCCAGTATGTTGATCTTTCAGATTTAGGATTTATTACTATTACTCATGTAAAGATTTCGCCAGATCTAAAAAATCTAAAAGTCTTTTTTAGTGTTCTTAAACGTAAAAAATCAATAGAAAACATTCAGATAGCAATGAATAAAAAAGCAAAAGCATTCAGAAAATATCTGGGTATGGCATTGCGAATGAGATATACTCCTGAAATCAAATTTTATTACGACGATACTGTAGCTTTTGCTCAAAAGTTAGATACGATATTCCACGATCTACAATCTGATGATTAATTGCTATGATATATAATATATATAAACCGGTAGGTTGGTCCAGTTTTGATGTTGTCAAAAAACTTCGAGGTGTCACAAGGGATAAAAAGGTAGGGCATGGCGGCACTTTAGATCCTTTTGCAGAAGGTGTATTAATTATAGGTACTAATTCCGATACTAAAGCATTAACAGAAATTTCTGGAAGCATTAAGACTTATCAAGCGATTTTAACTCTTGGAGAAGAAACTGACACTTTGGATATAGAGGGAAAAGTAATTAATCGATACCCAGTACCTAAGCTAGAAAAATCGATAGTAGAATCTATATTTAATGATTTTTTAGGAGAAAGTGAGCAAATACCCCCGATGTATTCTGCAAAAAAAATCAATGGAGTTAGGCTGTATAAGCTTGCTCGTAAAAACCAAACTGTGGAACGAAGACCAACGACTATCAAGATATATAAAATTAAGTTGAATGACATCAAAGAGAATCAAATTAATTTTTCTGTGACATGTTCAAAAGGAACATATATTCGAGTCTTAGGGTTGGATATCGCAAAAAAATTAGGTACGGTAGGTCATTTAACAAAATTGAAACGAACAGCAGTTGGTGGATATGAAATCCATAATTCAATTGGTATAAAGGAATTTGAAGAACAGTGGATGTCTATCGCACCATAGAAGAAATACCCGTTCTCCCCAACAGTGTAGTAACTATCGGAACATTCGATGGGTGCCATCGGGGTCATCAGGAAATTATCAAAAAGGTGAATTCTTTAGCTCAATTTAATGGCAACCCTTCAGTTTTAATTACATTTGACCCTCATCCTCGACATATATTGCAATCCAAAGATAAATTGCCCCTACTAATGCACATAGATAAAAAACTAGAACTTATGAAATCTCTTAATCTGGATAATGTTCTAGTGATTCCATTCAATAAGAAATTCTCTCATATAAAGGCAGAGGATTTCCTAAGTAATATTGTTGTAAAGCATTTTAATCCATCTATCGTAGTTGTTGGATATGATCACCATTTTGGTTTTGAGCGTGAAGGGTCACCTCGATTTTTAAGTGAATTCGGAAAAGACAATGGTATTACCGTAGATATCGTCGCTCCGATTTCGGATGAAAAAGTGAATATTTCTAGCACTCATATTCGAGGATTAATTAAGCGTGGCTTTGTTCGTCGAGCTTCTTTTGAATTGGGTTGGGTATTTGGTTTTGAAGCTAATGTCATTCATGGGGCGGGGCGGGGAAGAACCCTCGGTTTTCCAACGGCTAACTTTATTCCGAAAGAAAAAAATCAACTTGTTCCTGCCCGCGGTGTTTATTGTATTCGTGGAAGGATTAATGGTAAAAGTCTATATGGTATGTGTAATTTAGGGGTCCGCCCAACCTTCGATGAAGATGATTTCGTCATGGAAGTGCACTTTATTGATGAAAACTTGGATAACCTCTACGGAAAGAAGATTACTGTAGAATTTTTAGAACGAATTAGAGACGAACAAAAATTCTCTCATTCCCAAGAATTAATTAAACAGTTAAATAAAGATAAACATTTTTGCGTGAAATTGATGCAGAAATACAAATAGGAGACGTAATGTCCTTAACAAATGAACAAATACAAGAAGTTGTAACCCAATTCGGTAAAGATAAAAGTGATACCGGATCATCACAAGTACAGATTGCTTTATTGACAGCCCGTATTCGATCCTTAACGGATCATGTGAAAAATAATAAAAAAGATAATCATTCCCGTCGTGGATTGGTTTTGTTAGTGTCACAGCGTAAAAAACTTTTAAAATATTTGCGTCGGATAAATCCGGAGTCATACTTAAACGTGACAAAAGAATTATCTATACGTCGTAATTAATTATAACAATTAGGAAATAAAATGAAAAAACAAGAAATAACTATAAATGAGAGTCCACTCTCAATCGCAACCGGTCAAATTGCGCGTCAATCTTCTGGTTCGGTTATTGTCACTCATGGCGAAACAGCCATATTAGTAGCTGTGAATGCAGCAAAAGAAGCACGGGAAGATATAAATTTCTTTCCATTACAGGTAGAATACCGTGAACGCCATTATGCTGGCGGTAAAATACCTGGCGGATTTTTTAAAAGAGAAGCTCGTCCATCGGAGCATGAAATTCTAACGAGTCGATTAACAGATCGACCTATCAGACCTCTTTTCCCAAAATCGTTCAAATGTGAAACGCAAGTAATCATAACTGTATTATCCAGCGATGGTGAAAACATGGCCGATACATTAGCAGGTGTGGGTGCTTCTGCAGCATTAATGATATCAGATATTCCATTTAATGGCCCGATCGCAACTGTCCGCGTTGGTCGTATTGATGGAAATTTTGTCGTAAATCCGACTAGAACTCAAATGGAAGATTCAGATATGGAAATAATTGTTTCCGGAAATGAACAAACCATTGTCATGGTGGAAGGTGAGGCAAAACTCATTACTGAAGAAGAGTTCTTAGATGCAATGAAATTTGCCCATGGCCCCATAAAAGAATTAATTGGTTTGCAAAAATCATTAATTGAGGGGATGGATATTCTAAAACGAGATACCCCAGAAGATGATACTGATGAAGAATTAGAGAAGACTATCTCTAATATGATTTCAAGCAAAATTGATGCTGCTATTAAAACGGGGGATAAGGTTGATCGAGAAAACCAAATTTCCGCATTAAAAGATGAAGCCAAAGAAGCTTTTGCGGAATCTCATCCTGATTCTGAGAAACTCGTGAGTGCATATGTAAATAGTCAACTAAAAACAGCATTCCGTGAACAGATACTTTCAGATTCAGTGCGTTCAGATGGTCGTAAAACAACAGATATTCGACCGATCACCATTGAAACAGGTATTTTGCCAAGAACCCATGGTTCGGCCTTATTTACCCGCGGTGAGACTCAAGCAATCGTCGTATTGACAATGGGTACGCCAAGAGACGAGCAAATCATTGATAGTATGGATATAGATGCGAAGAAGAAATTCTTTTTACACTATAACTTTCCACCATATTGCGTAGGTGAAACTGGCCGTATCGGATTTACGAGCCGAAGAGAGGTTGGACATGGTAATTTGGCAGAACGTGCGATTAAGGAAATATTACCTGAATATGAAGATTTTCCATATACTGTCCGGATTGTTTCTGAAATCACGGAATCGAATGGTTCATCTTCCATGGCATCCGTCTGCGGTGGCTCATTGGCATTGATGAATGCTGGTGCACCTTCCAAAGGGCATGTGGCTGGTATTGCAATGGGACTCATCAAAGATGGGGATCGCTATGCTATTCTCAGTGATATTTTGGGTGCGGAAGATCATTTAGGTGATATGGATTTCAAAGTTGCGGGTACAAGAGATGGAATTTCGGCAATTCAATTAGATTTGAAAATCGAAGGGATATCATTTGAATTAATGGAAGAAGCATTGGCTCAAGCCAAAGCGGGTCGAAATCATATTCTCGATATTATGTATGAAGCTGTTCCAGAGCCCATGGAAATGTCAAAATATGCTCCAAAAGTTCTTTCGCTTCAAATTAATCCAGAGAAAATCGGCGGCTTAATCGGACCCGGCGGAAAAACAATTAAAAAAATCATTGCTGATACTGAATGTGATGTCAATGTTGATGACGATGGTATTGTAACAGTGGCAAGTCTTGATTTGAAACGCTGTCAAGAAGCAATTGAAATTGTACGCGCAATTACGCTTGAACCTGAAGTTGGGATGGAGTTCGATGGGAGCATCACACGTCTTATGACATTTGGCGCATTTGTTGAATTCGCACCAGGCCGTGAAGGATTGATTCATATTTCTGAAATGGAATGGCGACGAGTTGAAAAAGTTGAAGACGTAGTTAAACCTGGAGACTCTGTTCGAGTAAAATTAATTAAAGTCGACGACCAAGGAAGATTAGATTTTAGTCGAAAAGCATTGCTTGAGAAACCTGAAGGTTATGTAGAACCACCACCAAGAGAGAGAAATCCACGTGGTGGTGGCAGAGGTCGTAGCGATCGTCAGGGTGGAGGAAGACGTCCGTTCCGTCGTAACTAATCACTGTATTGGGGGAATAGTCTAATGATTATTGGCACACCAAAAGAAATAAAATCGCATGAAAATCGTGTGGCTCTTACGCCACACGTTGCTCTGGAATTAACAAAATCTGGTCATGAAGTGCTTATTGAAAAAGGGGCAGGTATTTCATCTGGCTTTTTAGATAAGGATTATCAAGCGGTCAACTGCAAAATAGTCACAACACCAAGTGAAATATTTTCAAATGTTGAAATGATTGTTAAGGTAAAGGAGCCACAGCCAAGTGAAGTCGCAATGTGCCGTAAAGACACGACCATGTTTACCTATTTTCATTTTGCAGCTAATGAATCATTGACAAAAAGTTTTCTGAAATCCGGAGCAACGGCAATTGCATATGAAACTATAATGTTATTGGATAAATCGTTACCACTGTTAATTCCTATGAGTGAGGTTGCCGGTCGAATGTCTGTTCAGGAAGGCGCTAAATATCTCGAAAAATTCCATGGTGGACTTGGAAAGTTATTGGGAGGTGTGCCCGGCGTGGAACCAGCCAGGGTTACAATCTTAGGTGGAGGTATCGTTGGTACAAATGCAGCACATATCGCTGCGGGTCTTGGCGCCATGGTCAATATACTTGATGTTAATTTGAATAGGCTTAGATACTTGGATGAAATAATGCCCAAAAATGTACGAACTATCTATAGCAATCAATATAATATTCAAGAATTATTACCAAAAACCGATTTACTTATTGGTGCTGTTTTAATTCCTGGCGCAAAAGCGCCCAGCCTTGTATCAAGAAAAATGTTAGGCGATATGCAGAAAGGTACCGTTGTTGTTGACGTGGCTGTAGATCAAGGTGGCTGTATTGAAACTTGTAAACCGACTACCCATGAAGATCCAATATATGATGTTGATGGCATCATTCATTATTGTGTTGCGAACATGCCTGGAGCTGTTCCTTTTACCTCTACTACTGCATTAACAAATGCCACAAACCCCTATATTCAAAAATTGGCGAATCAGGGTATTCTAAATGCTCTAAAATCCGATAAGGCATTACTGCAGGGACTGAATATTTTTGAAGGAATGATTACCCATAAAGGCGTCTCTGATGCTTTTAATATGGAATTCATGACTCCAGGTAAAGCGATAACATAATTCATCTCTTTCTCTCCCATAGTGCTTGTTTTGACTGAGTTTCTTGACTAATATAAAGTATTAGTTGAAGAGGTATTTTACATGGACTCCAGCACACATTCGATAAAAAAATTATATTATTCCATTGGGGAAGTCAGCAAGGACACTGAATTAAAGCAGTATGTACTTCGATATTGGGAAACAGAATTTAAACAATTAAAACCTTCTAAGAACAAAGCAGGAAATCGTACTTACAGGCAAAAGGATATAGACTTAATTCTAAGAATCAAGGAGTTACTGTATAATCAAAAGTTTACGATTGAAGGGGCCCGAAAAATGTTAAGTAGTGAAAATTCTTCAGAAGAACCAGTTATCATTGATCAATCTGAGGAAAAGGGCGAGGCAAACTTAGAAATATTAATTAAAATTCGCAGTGAGTTAAAATCTATTTTAGAAGATATAAGTTCATAATTCGGGGCGTGGCGCAGTCCGGTAGCGCACTTGGCTGGGGGGCAAGTGGGCGCAGGTTCAAATCCTGTCGCCCCGACATATAGACGACAAAGTAAGTATATTGTCAGAGAGGGATGGCGTTTCATCCCTTTTTTATTATATACCTGAAAGTGTCAATCAATTTCATATAATACCATTCCGAAGTGGAATTCGGATACCCAAAGGTTCGAAAGATTTCGAACCTTTTATTTATTTATTCTTTTGGGGCAAAATCTCTAGGTCTAAATGTGCTTTTCAAGTATTTAATTCATTCATAAATATGACCTAAATTCTATACAAATGTTTAACGTTTTTACAGACCATCCAGGCCTACTGGAGATAACAATCGTTCTATCACTATTGGTAGGAATAGCGATCTGGCAAAAATTACGTCAAGCAGCCTTGGTGATGGGGGGAATATATATTGTTTATATAGTATATATATTTATTTTACCAAAGGATGCCCCTATTATACCATCCTCTAATCTTGATTCATCAGTTGAACAAGAAATATTTATTCCTCAAATAATACCCGATTCCACAAATTTGATTTCCACTATTGATGACGTTGGGAAGGTAGATACATTATTAGAATCGTTTGATTCTGATGAAGTGACGATTCAAACTATTGACTCAACCATTGGATTTAAACAAATATACGAACCAGAAATAGATAATCCAGAATCAAAAATATCAGTATTAAGCATGACGGTAGGAACGGATATTATTAATCGTCGAATTGAAAATCCGGATTCATTATTTTCGGTTGATACGAAAAAAATCTACTGTTTGACCGGCATTCATAATCAGAATGATTCTAAAGTTATTTACCATAAATGGTTTCAAGACGGAATCTTAAGATCAATAATAGCACAAAATATCGGACGTTCATATCAATGGCGAACATGGAGTTACATTAGTATTAATAAGCAAAAAATAGGGGAATGGAAGATTTTTGTTGAAGACTCATCTGGCGTTCGTTACGATTCACTTTCATTTCAAATTGTGGATAGCGTAAAGGAATAAATTAAATGCAGTGGGTACGTGATTTATATGATTGGGTTTTGAAATGGTCAGAATCTAAATATGGAACTGTAGCATTGGTTGTGATGGCATTTGCTGAAGCATCATTTTTTCCAATTCCACCAGATATTTTATTAATCGCCCTGGCACTTGGTGCCAGAGAAAAAGCAATACGGTATGGCATATTATGTTCACTTGGATCTATCGTTGGTGCGATGTTTGGCTTTGGAATTGGATATTATTTATGGTGGTCAAATCCAGGTGAATTTTCCGGGCTGGCTCAATTCTTTTTTAATATTATTCCCGGCTTTACTCAAGACATTTTTTACAGAATTCAGGAACAATATAATGCGTGGAACTTTTGGGTGATTTTTACAGCTGGATTTACACCAATTCCTTTTAAGATCTTTACGATATCTGCAGGTGCATTTGATATCAATTTCTCACTATTTTTAATTGCGTCCACCATTAGTCGTTCTGCACGATTTTTACTCGTCACCGGACTTATATGGAAATTTGGTGAACCCATTCGAAACTTCATTGACCAATATTTTAATAAACTGGCAATTCTATTTACTGTATTGCTGATCGGGGGATTTTTTATTATTCGTTATATAATATAAGTATTCTCATGGGTTGTTTTGTGAGGGGAGAGGCACCTAAATTTGGCGACGAATTCGGGGTGTAGCGCAGCCCGGTTAGCGCGCGTCGTTCGGGACGACGAGGTCGGAGGTTCAAATCCTCTCACCCCGACAAAATACAGATGAGGTTGTCCCAATACAATCGGAACCGCCCAGACATTATATAATTACGGAATAGACTGACTAATTAAATATGGCATACAATCATAAAAAGATAGAGAAAAAGTGGCAGGATTATTGGCAAGATAATAAAATATTTCGCGCTGAAGATCATTCCGAAAAGCCGAAGTATTATGTCTTGGATATGTTTCCCTACCCATCCGGAGCCGGTCTCCACGTAGGGCATCCACTGGGTTATATTGCCACGGATATTGTTGCAAGATATAAACGCCATAAAGGCTACAATGTTTTGCATCCAATGGGGTGGGATGCTTTTGGTTTGCCTGCAGAACAATATGCAATCAAAACCGGTACGCATCCATCTGTTACAACAAAAAATAATATAAAGAATTTCCGCCGACAAATTAACATGTTGGGATTCTCTTATGACTGGGATAGGGAAATCAATACCACTGACACCAATTATGTTAAATGGACCCAATGGATTTTTCTCCATCTATATAAAAAGGGTTTAGCGTATGAAGCAGAGGTGCCGGTGAACTGGTGCCCAGAGTTAAAAGCAGTTTTGGCTAATGAAGAAGTGGTAGATGGCAAGTCGGAAATTGGTGGACACCCTGTTATTCGTGTACCCATGCGCCAATGGATGCTGAAAATTACCAAATATGCTGATTCTTTATTAGATGGATTGGATGATCTTGACTGGCCCCACAGTGTGAAGGAATTGCAGCGAAATTGGATTGGCCGTTCGACCGGTGCCAACGTTCAATTCCATATCCCATCGACAAATAAAAATTTAGGCGTATTTACCACTCGACCCGACACATTATTTGGCGCCACATATATGGTCATGGCACCAGAGCATCCCTGGGTAAAAGATCTGGTAACCAATGACCAAAAATCTGCAGTACACGAATATATAGATATCGCTTCCAAGAAATCTGATTTGGATCGAACCGACCTAAATAAAGAAAAAACAGGTGTTTATCTGGGCGCCAATGCGATTAATCCGGTGAATGGAAAAGAAATTCCCATATGGATATCGGATTATGTAATTATGAGTTACGGTACAGGTGCTATCATGGCTGTCCCGGGACAAGATCAGAGAGATTGGGACTTTGCAAAGGAATTCGATTTACCCATTATTCGGACGGTAAAGACTCCAACCGATTTTGCCGGAGAAGCATATATTGGAGATGGGGTCGCTATCAATAGTGATTTTCTCAATGGGTTAGAGATTAATGATGCAAAAACAAAAATTATTTCCTGGTTAGAAGAAAAAGAGTTGGGGGAGAAGGCCATCCAATACAAACTGCGTGATTGGTTATTTTCTCGCCAGCGTTACTGGGGAGAACCCATACCGATTATTCATAAGGATGGAAAAACCATTCCCCTGGATGAATCAGAGTTACCGCTTGAACTCCCTAAGATAGAAAAATATGAACCATCCGGTACAGGAGAATCACCATTATCCACCATCCCAGAATGGGTTGAAGTAAAAGATGATAGTGACACAATAATAGGACTTAGGGAAACAAATACAATGCCACAATGGGCCGGATCGTGTTGGTACTTTTTAAGGTATATTGACCCAAATAATATTGAAAATGCTTGGGATAAATCGAAAGAAGCGTACTGGATGCCGGTGGATTTATATGTAGGAGGTGCAGAACATGCAGTTCTCCATTTACTTTATTCACGATTCTGGCATCATGTACTATATGATTTAGGATTTGTATCAACAAAGGAACCATTCAAAAAACTCTTTAATCAGGGCATGATATTGGGTCATGATGGGTCAAAAATGAGTAAATCCCGCGGAAATGTTGTAAACCCCGATGATACGGTTGATGCACACGGCGCGGACGCTATGCGCTTGTATGAGATGTTTATGGGGCCATTAGATAAGGCTAAACCCTGGAGCTCAACCGGATTGCAGGGATGTTCCAGGTTTATTAAAAAAATATGGGCGTTACTGATAACTAATGAGGGCGAATTATCACATCTAGTCACTGATGATGAACCAACTAAAGAAACAATGCGTTATTTACATAATATGATTAAACGTGTGTCTCATAATATTGAGAATCTCCAATTTAACACATGTGTATCCGAATTTATGATTTTCATCAATCATATACATGGACTTGAAACAATCAATATAGATATTATTAAAACTTTTATTGTATTAATGAACCCATTTATGCCGCATTTAGCCCAAGAATTATGGGCATTATCAGGAAATAAATCTGAACTTACTTTTACTGACTGGCCGAATTATGATGAAAACCAAATTCTGTCCGATAAATTAAAACTAGCGGTTCAAATAAATGGAAAACGAAGATCGGAAATTGAAGTAGATCTAAATATGGAAGAAAATGATATAAAACAAATCGCGAAAACTGATTCAAAAATAATTAGGTACTTAGAAGAGAAGGAAATTGTAAAAGAGATTTATGTGAAGGGAAGATTAGTTAATATTGTCGTAAAGTGATAATTAGTTAAACATCATATTATACATAATATATATTATACATCAATTCAGCATATCTTCTTTAAAACGGGTTAGATTCTCTTGTGACCCTATTATCATTATCTTTTGCCCTGATAATACACGTTTTTCAGATCCAGGGTTTAATTCTGTCTCTCCATTTTCATTAGAAATAGCAACAATCAATAACCCATAATCTTCTCTTAATTTTGTTTCAGCAATAGTCTTCCCATACCATGTAGATAAACGCTCAACAGCAAATTCTTCTAATGAAAAGTCGACAGCCATATCATTGGGAGTCTCCAGTGATACCGTATCTTCAACAAAGGGACTAATCAATAATTCTGCCATTCGATGTCCGCCAGTGATATAAGGATTTACAACCTTATTTGCTCCGGCACGTTTAAGTTTTTTCCCCGTATCATGAAGCGCGCATCGGCTGATAATATATGCGTCTTTGTTTAGATTCCGTGATGACATGGTGACAAAAAGATTGTCCTGATCATTCTCCAGCACAACGACAATTCCTTCGCATCCTTCAATTCCCGCTTCTATAAGAATATCGTCCATTGTTGCATCGCCATAAATATGCATATATCCAATATCTTGAATTTTATTTATTTTTGATTCATTGATTTCAACAATGACGAATGGAATTCCTTTTTTATTCAATTCACCTGCAATGACGGCCCCCATTCTACCGTACCCGCAAATAATATAGTGTGATTTTAGTTTTGATATTTTTTTTCGCATAGTTCGACTCCGATACGTATTCATTTGAATTAATTCTGCACCCAATTCATATACAATAGCGGCAAAGCCGCTTACACCAAAAATTATTACAAGAACTGTCCAAAGTTTCCCTAAATCTGATAATGGATAAACTTCACCAAATCCAACCGTGGAAAGGGTAATTATCGTCATATAAATACTGTCAATGATACTCCACTCATCTCCGCCTATTATATAAAAACCCCCTGAGCCGATGGCGACAATCGCACTAAAATATAGTAAATATTTTACTTTTTTACCTTGAAACATTTTTAGGTTCCAATTTTATCCAATGTTTTCCTGCATCCACCTGAGGTAAGCAGCACTACTATCTTGGATGTTAACCATAATTAATTCGGGCAAATCATACGAATGGTTTTTTTCAAACATATTTTGAATGTCATTTTTGAATTTTGCATCTGTCTTGATCATGAGTAAAAACTCCGAATCCTGGTGTAGCTCATTTTGCCAATTATATATAGATTCAACATTTGGAATAATATTTACACACGCTGCTAGTTTATTTTTTACCAAATAGTTTCCAATCTTTTGGGCTTCTTCCCTGCTTCCTGTGGTTGAATAAATTATAACCGGTTTCATGCTATGAAGTTACGCTTGGGAATTATTCCCAACAAAAGAAACCAATTGAGTTGTTCGTGTGAATATGAAAAAAGTAATAATTTCCGTCCGGATATGCGCCCGTAGCTCAGCTGGATAGAGCGCTTGCCTCCGGAGCAAGAGGTCACAGGTTCGAATCCTGTCGGGCGTACAGAACTGAATCTAATTCAGAATAGTTTTTAAAATCTGTGTAAACTGGAGTATTTCTTTGTAGGTATTGTATAATGGCGTGGGTGCAATCCGAAGTACATCGGGTTCCCGCCAATCACAAACTACGTTTTTATTGACCAGCGATTCATATACGGATTTACCATTTTTCGTTAATAAGGATAATTGACATCCTCGCTGATTGGGATCATTTGGTGTTACAATCGATATTTGTGGCAATTCACTCATAATTAGAGATTCTAGATAGCCTGTTAATTTATGACTTTCTTCCACAAATCTATCCATGCCTACTTCTTTATAAATATCCAAAGCATTCTTCAATGGCGCCATACTAAAGATAGATGAATTACTGATGCCCCAACCTGCCGTACTTTGAATGGGATCAATATTTGATTCCATTTTAAAACGGGTGTCTAATCGATTTCCCCACCATCCGGTAAACCTTGCCCCCTTCCATCGATGGTGTTTTTCATGAACGAAAACGCCGGATGGGGCTCCTGGCCCAGAATTAAGATATTTATAATTACACCATGCAGCGAAATCAACGTCCCAATCATGCAATTTGAGAGAGACATTTCCAGCGGCATGTGCCAAGTCAAATCCAATATAGGCCCCACCTTTTTTACCAATTTTGGTAATGGCCTCCATATCGTATTTTTGTCCCGTATAGTAATTCACTCCGCCTAACAGAATTAAAGATATAGATTCTCCATGGGATTCAATTGTACTCAGAATATCTTCTGTATTGAGACAATATTCGCCTTTTTTAGGTTGGAGTTCAACGAGAGCCTCATTTGGATCGTAACCATGAAATTCAATCTGAGATTTTACCGCATATTGATCTGAAGGAAAGGCACCACCTTCTATAATGATCTTATATCTGGTATCTTTGGGTTTATAAAAAGAAACCATTAGTAAATGGAGATTCACGGTAAGTGCATTCATTAGCATGAATTCTTGCCATTGACCACCTATGATTGGTTCAAAGTCTGTTAAGAATTGTTGATGGAAGTCTACCCAATCTGACATATATCCATCTGCGCCCTTCAATGCCCATATTTTCGCTTGTTCATTGATTGAATCAGAAACACCTATGGGTTGAAGACCTAACGAATTTCCAGAAAAATACAGCAATGGCGTTCCATCTCTCTCAGGATAATGGAACTTTTTTCGAATGGATTTTAGGGGGTTGAGGTTATCCTTATTGTTGGCATAGGTTTCAGAAAATATTTCACCCATTATGCACCATATCGTCCACCATCAACAGACATATTAAATCCATTAATATAACTGGCTTCATTTGAAGCAATAAATGCAACTGCACTGGCAATTTCACTTGGTTTTCCTAGACGTTTTAGTGATGTGTTATTTGCCCATTCCAATTCAATCTCTTCGGAAGTAACACCCCGTTCAATCGCTTTACCTTCTGATAATTCCTTGAGCCTTCTAGTGGCTGTGTACCCGGGTAAAATATTATTGACGGTTATACCATAACCTCCCAACTCAAGTGCCAATGTTTTAGCCCATTGGGCCACCGCTCCACGAATCGTGTTAGAAACACCCAATCCCGGAATTACTTGATTTACAGAGGTCGAAATAATATTTATTATACGACCATAGCCATGTTCTTTCATCATAGGAACAATAGCCTGAGTAACTACTTGATTTGCAATTAACAATCGTTCAAATGCGATATGAAATTCTTCCTCTTTTGCATTGATTAATTCACCGCCATGAGGCCCGCCAGAATTATTGATCAAAATGTGGATAGGTCCCTTTAATTGATCCGATAGTGACTTTTTTAGTGCAACCATATCATTAAAATCAGCACATATAGCGGTATGTGTTTGCCCTGATGAAGTAGAAAGTTCATCACAAACATTTTTAAGTTTCTTTTGATTTCGGGCCATTATAATAATTTCCGCACCTCTTTCGGCCATAAGTAAGGCGATTGCTTTTCCAATACCATCGGTTCCGCCACAAACAAGGGTGCGTTTTCCTTCAAATTCTTTGTTCATTTATTTTCTTTCACATGAAAATAAAATCCGAGATTATCTTGAACTTCAATGGGTAAACTAGGTAAAGCCGACCTTGGTATTAAAAATGTGGTTAGTTCGCTGATATCTGTAAAAATACGATGCTTTTCAGCCGTTTTATTCAAATACTCAGAACCGGTTGAACCACCGGTTCCAATTTTCCGACCAATCATCCTAGATACCATCAATGCATGGCGGTATCGCCAAGTGGTGAACAATTCATCAATATCAGCAAGTTTTGTCAGTAATCGGTAAGGATTTAGTAAAATGGGTTGATCTCTATATAATTGGATCAGCAATGCGGCTTGTGTTGCCTTAAGTGATAATCTCCAATTGCCATCTTCCACCATTTTGTTGTGTAAAGTCTTATCTAATACTACACCAAAGGATACTTCTGTTTTCGCATATTCAGTTAAATGTTTTTCTTTTTCTATAACAGAAAGTTTTTCATTAGTCTCAATTAAACGACGATCATCATGCAACATGTTCGAGACTGCTTGTTCATACTCATCCCAAAAAGATGTTTCACCCCAATTTAAAAAAGGTGTTCGCTCTAGCCATGATTCCATTAAATCGAATAGTGATTTTTCCGATTCTGATGCTTTAATCTTTTCCTGGTCTGATTCATGGAGATATGTACAGTAATTGGCATCACCATATGTATATCGATCTTCAACTTTCAGGCCCAATTTATTTTCTATTTTTCTAAACTGTACACTTTGGAATCCAGAAGCCGGAATAAGAAAATCCCTAAAATCAAGGAAATCCATGGGGGTCATTGTTTCTAATACATGGATTTGATCAATTAGGATTTTTTGGATTTCTATAATTCTGCTGAGTCTCGAGACTGCCGTTCCAATGTGGGTTTCGTTGATTTCTTTTTTACTAAATATGTCTAAGACTGAGTCCAACTCAAACAAAATTTGTTTAAACCATAATTCATATACCTGATGTATAATTATAAAGAGCATTTCATCGTGTGCATGCTGACCGTATTCATCGCTTTTTAATTTTTGGCTATCTAAAATTGTCTCAAGCCTTAAATAATCTTGATAGTATTGCGGTGGGTATGGTTTCTCTTTACTCATGTTTTCTTTCGAAAAAAAATTGGACAAAAGTTATGAATTACAATTTATAAGAATAATCATAATAGTGATCGTTCAGCCGCTTCTACCGTATTTTCAACTAACATGGCAATTGTCATGGGTCCAACGCCGCCAGGGACAGGTGTACACGCAGATGCTTTCCCTTTCAAGGAAGCTTCTTCTCCATCACCGACTATTTTATATCCTTTGGGTGAATCGTTATCTACGCGGTTAATTCCAACATCTATAATAACCGCCCCTTCCTTTATATCTTTGCCCTTTAAGAATTCGGGTGAGCCCAAGGCCAGGATAACAATATCTGCCTGTTTTGTATATTGACCTATATTTATCGTACCCGAATGACAAATGGTTGTAGTTCCATTGGAATTTACTTGTTTTAAACTTGTTAAGATTGAAATGGGTCGGCCAACAATATTACTCCGACCTACCACAACAACATGTTTTCCTGAAATCGAAATATTGTAATGGTGAAAAATCCGCATTATCCCTTTAGGTGTACAGGGAATAAAAATTGGTTTTCCTGCTGTAAGACAACCCAAATTATATGGATGAAAACCATCCACATCTTTTTTGGGGTCAATTGCATTAATTATTGCATCTACATCTATATGGTTTGGCAGGGGAAATTGAACCAAGATACCATGGAATTGGTTATTCTTATTCAATTCATATATTTTAGAAAGTAATACTTCTTGAGTAATATCTGATGGATATGTTATCGTATCAGAAAAAAGCCCATGATTTGAAAATTGCCGGGTTTTATTTCGCACATATACTTGAGAAGCGGGATCTTCTCCAACGAGAATAACTGCTAAGTTTGGTGTAATAGATTGCGATTTTAATGCTGATATTCGACTTTTAAGCGCCGAATAAACAGATTGACTTACCTCTTTTCCATTTAGGATTGTTGTAGGCATGGTCAGTTTAAGTATTTTCTACTGCTGAAGCGCTTCGTCGACAATTTCTATCAAAGATGAAACTTTTCCCTCAACATCATTTTTGATTGTTTCCGTTTCTCTTTTTGCAGAGAACAAATCATCTGAAATGTTCATAGCAGCGAGAATAGCAACCTTTCCTGGAACTTGTGGAGTTGACAGTTCATCCTGGACTTCCCGCATCTTCATATCAACATATTCAGCGATATTTTTGATATAGGTTGCATCGGCAGGTGCCTTAATAGTGTATTCCTGACCGTAGATAGTCACCTTAACGTAATTTTCACTTCCATCCATAGTTTCACTCATTTTTATTTAACGTAATTTAGCACTGAATATTTTAGAAACCACTCGTATAATTTCATTTATCACTGAGTTTACGTCTTTGTCTTCAAGTGTTTTAGTACTGCTTTGGAATCGTAGGTTAATTGCCACAGCTTTTTTAGTACTCCCAACTGATTCATCTCTGAATATGCTATAGGGATTTACTGACTTTAATATTGCTTTCCCATTCTTTTCAATTGCCGAGATAACCTCACCTACGGCCGTAGATTCATTTATAACAAAATTTAAGTCTCTATCAACAATTGGGAAATTGATTATAGGTCGGTATTTTATTTCTCTCTCTGATAATAACAATATTTTATTTAGATCAAATTGGAAACCAAATGATTTAGCGATATCTAAATTCATACCGTCAATAATATTATTGGATATATCCCCAATATAACCAATAACATCGCCTTGCGTATGAACTGATAAAGCATTCTCGAAACCGAATTCATTATCTGTATCCGGATGAAAAACAATATCATGAATTTTGATCCTCGCTAAAAATGTCTTTATTAACCCTTTAAGTACGAAAATTGAAGAAAGCCTACCTATTGAGCGGTGAATTGATTTCTGATGTATAGCGCCATGGATAATCCCTGAAAGATGAAACTTTTCAACTATTCCCTCCAACCCGGGCTCCTTTTGCTCAAAAACATTACCCCATTCAAAAAGCATTAAATCTGAAGTACCATTTTTAATGTTGAAATCTGCTGTTTTCAATAACCCTTGAATTATGCTGGTTCTCAATTGGTTCATATTATCCGATAAAGGATTCAAAATTTTAACTGAAGGAATATCTAAAAGTGAAACTTGTCGATTTGATTGTAAAGAATTATTAAACAGTTGAGTAAATCCCAATCCTGTCAAAACAGATATGATGTGAGCTAATCCCTTATGAGGATCTGGGTTGTGCCCTTCCATCACACCATTATAATGATATTTCGATGGAACATTATCATACCCGTATACACGAAGCACTTCTTCAATTAAATCGACTTCACGTTCCAAGTCTGGGCGCCAAGTTGGTGGTGTGCAGATCCATTTATCGGATTTTCCATTTATATTACAACCCAACCCATTTAATGTATGAATAACAAAAGAATCATCGATATCGCATCCGGTTAATAAGTCTAATTTTTTTCGAGTTAATACAATTGGATTTTGGGTGATTACTTTCGGATAAGGGTCTACTATGCCCGGAACCCAATCCCCGCCTGCCACTTCTTCTAACAATTGAACTACGCGCCAATATGCATTTTTAGCGCCATTTGGATCTGCTCCCCGCTCAAATCGTTTTGAAGCATCTGTGCTCATGCCAAGAGATTTTGCCCCTTTTCGAATGGTGGGCGCATCAAAATATGCACTTTCAATCAAAACAGTTGTTGTATCAAATGTAACCGCACTGTCCAATCCACCCATAATACCTGCGATTGCCACAGGTTTTTCCTCATTGGTAATCATCAATTGCTCTGGAGATATTTTTCTTTCTATTTCATCAAGGGTGGTAATCTTTTCACCATTTTTACCTCGACGAATTAGAAGTGACTTTGATTCAAACTTATCATAATCAAACATATGTGTGGGATGGCCCATTTCCATCAAAACAAAATTTGAAATATCAACAATATTATTAATGCTTCTTTGTCCAATCGACTCCAATCTGTTTTTAAGCCAATCGGGAGATGGACCTACTTCTACATTTTGAACCACGCCAGCTACATATCGAGGACATTCATCTGTATTCTCAAATTCTATTGAAATCATGTCCTTGACTTCATTCTTCTTATAAATACGTGGATTATAATTCGGAGAGCTCAAGGGCGTTGACATTTTAACAGATAAATCTCTCGCAACTCCAATATGAGAAAAACAATCTGGGCGGTTGGGCGTAATATCTAATTCAATCGATGCAGCATTTTCTAAAATATATTGTACAAAAGGTGTCCCAGCTTTTGCATTTTCTTTCAAAACCATGATTCCATCATGCTCCTGTGAAATTCCCAACTCACTTTCTGAACAAATCATTCCATTACTTACTTCTCCTCGGATTTTGGCTTTCCCAATTTTAATCCCCTCAGGAAGAATTGACCCTACAGGTGCAAAGGCAATTTTTTGGCCTACATCTACGTTGGGTGCGCCACATACAACGGGTAGTTCATTTTTTCCATCAAAAATTTGACATAAACTTAATTTATCTGCATTTGGGTGAATATCTTTTGCTTTGACTTCACCAATAACAATATCAGTTAATTGTGTCGTATCATAGGTTTCTTCAGCTTCAAGTCCCAACATAGTGAGTAAATCTGCAACTTCTTGAGTACTGCTGGGTATCTTTACGAATTCCTTTAACCAATCTATTGAAATTCGCATTAAAATTGCTCCAAAAACCGCATATCACCTTGATATAATAAACGAATATCATCAATGCCATATTTTAACATACATATCCGTTCGACACCCATACCAAATGCAAAACCATGCCAATCATTTGAATCTATATCTACCGATTTAAAAACTTCTGGGTCAACCATGCCGCACCCGAGAATTTCAAGCCACTGTCCTCGTTTTTCACTCCAAATATCCACTTCTGCGCTGGGTTCAGTAAAGGGAAAATAACTTGGGCGGAATCTCATTTTTGTATCTGAACCAAACATTCGTTTAACAAAATATTCTAATATTCCTTTTTGGTCTGCAAAGGAAACAAATTTATCAACATAAAGTCCTTCTACTTGATGAAAGAGACAATAACTTTTGAAGCTGATAGCTTCATTGCGATAAACACGTCCGGGAATGATATATCGAAGGGGTGGATCTTTTTCTTCCATTAAGTGAATTTGGACATTGGAGGTATGAGTCCGAAGAACAGTTTTCGGGTCAATGAAAAAAGTATCCTGCATATCTCTTGCGGGATGTTCTGGGGGAAAATTAAGTGCGCTAAAATTATGAAAATCATCATCAATCTCTGGCCCATAGGCTACAGAAAAACCAATATCCATAAAAATTGATTTGATATCATCCATTATCTGCTGCAATGGGTGAATATGACCAATGGGAAAGGATAACCCCGGTAGAGAATAATCTGACTCTCCCTTATTGGGTGCGCCAGATTTAGATAAATCAACTTGGGCGTCAAAAGCAGAACCAATCTCTTGCTTCAATTCATTTAATAATTTACCCGCTAATGGACGCCCTTCCACAGGCACATCCTTCATTCCGGAAAAAAGATCCGCCACAAGACCTCTCCGTCCAAGATATTTTATGCGTAAATCCTCAATCGACTGGCTATCATTTGGAAAAGGATCTGAATCGGCTCGGAAAGATTTCTGAACCGATTCAATTGATTCCTTTATATTCATCAGCTGGAAACGGCTTTAGCCAATTCAGCAAAAGAATTTGGCTCATTCATAGCCATATCGGCTAATACCTTTCGGTCGAGTTCGATTCCTTTTGCTTTTAATCCAGAGATGAATTGTGAATAGGACAAGCCGTGTTGCCGCGCAGCTGCATTGATTCGGATAATCCACAGACGTCTAAATTGACGCTTTCTCTGTCTTCTATCACGATATGCATACAGTCCTGCCTTCTCAACTGCTTCTTTTGCAGTTTTGAAGTTGCGGCTCCGGGCACCATAGTAGCCCTTGGCCTGCTTCACGATTTTGCGATGTCTTCTGTGCCGTGGCACAGAACTATTTGCTCTAGGCATTATATTCTCCTATTCTATTGAGCAATCATCCGACGGACGCGCTTTGTTTCAGATGAATCTACCAGATCTGGTTGACGCATTTTTCGTTTTGCACTGTTACTCCGGCGAATGAGCATGTGACTATGGTTTGCTTTGTTTCGTCTTATTTTACCAGTACCTGTCAAACGAAATCGTTTGGCGGCACTGCGTCTTGTTTTCTGCTTTGGCATTGACCTTCTCCTATTTGCTAGTCAAAACAATCGTCTGTCGACGACCTTCCAATTCTCCATGTTTTTCCACGACAGCTATGTCGGAAAATAAATCTATTATTTTGTCCAATACATCCAAACCTAAATCTAGGCGTGACATTTCTCGGCCACGATACATGAGCGTAATTTTCAGTTTACACCCATCCATTAGAAATTGTCTACCGCGATTCACTTTTGTTAATAAATCGTGATCATCTATTCTCGGACGAACACGCAATTCTTTAATTTTAACAACATGTTGTTTTTTCTTGCTCGCCTGAGCTTTTTTCTTTTCCTCATACTTGAGTTTTCCATAGTTGAGGATTTTAGCAACAGGTGGCTTTGCATTTGGCGCAACTTCAATCAAATCTTGCCCGACTTCTCTTGCCCGTGCAATGGCATCATCCAGTTTCATAACGCCTAATTGTTCACCAGTTTCAGAAATTAATCGCACTTCCTTCGCACGAATTTTTTCATTTACTTTTATTTTATTAACTTTCGCGATGAGGCAGACTCCTTTTTTTTATTTCAGAATTGAGACTCTCAAGCAGTTGTTTTATATGTACAGCGCCCTGATCACCGATTATTCTACGGCGTAGTGAAACTGTCTTTTCTTCTGCTTCTTTTTCGCCAACAATAGCCATAACAGGAATCTTTTTCAATTCCGCTTGACGTATTTTGGCACCAATTTTTTCAGATCTATCGTCAATCTTTACACGAATTCCCGTTTTTTCCATAATCGATTTAACCGATTGAGCATAAGTAAGTGTTTTTTCAGAAATTGGAAGAATGGCCACTTGTATTGGCGATAACCATAATGGAAAATCACCACCATAGTGTTCAATCAAAAAACCAATGAATCTTTCATGTGTACTCAAAGGTGCCCGATGGATACATAATGGTGTTTGTTCGCTACCGCTCTCATCAGTATAGGTTAAGTTAAACCGTTTTGGTATTGCAAAATCAACTTGATTTGTTGCCAAAGTAAATTCTTTTCCAATTGCGCTCCAAACCTGCACATCGATTTTGGGTCCATAAAATGCAGCTTCGCCTGGAATTTCAACAAAATTAATATTCCCCTTCTTCAATGTGTCTCGAACTACCACTTCCGTTTGATCCCAAAGCTCAGGTTCGTTGATATACTTTTTGCCTAATTCTACTGGATCGTGGAGGCTTAAACGCATTTCATATTTCTCAATACCAAAAATCTTGAAATACTTCAAATACATTTGACATACATCCATAAATTCTGTTTCAAAATCGTCTTCAGAACAATAGATATGTGCATCATTCATTTGCATGCTTCGAACGCGCATCAGACCAAATAGTTGTCCCGATTTTTCATACCTGTAGCACGTCCCATATTCTGAGATACGATAAGGTAAATCACGATAGCTTTTGGGAGAAGCATCGTAGATTTTATGGTGATGAGGACAATTCATGGGTTTGATGTAGTATTCAATTCCATCTATATCCATCGCCGGAAACATGGCATCTTTATATAGATCCAGATGCCCCGATTTTTTATACAGATCACCTTTCGTTAGGTGAGGCGTTCTCACCCGATGGTAGCCGTGTTGCGACTCTGTTTCTTTGGCAAGCCCTTCCAGTTCATCTATAATAATCCCACCATTGGGTAACCACAATGGCAATCCAGGTCCCACTTCGTCGTCAAAGGAATATATCTCCAATTCCTTTCCCAGTTTCCTATGATCGCGTTTTTTGGCTTCTTCAAGGAAATGTAAATATTCTTTCAATTCCTTTTTAGTCGAGAATACCGTTCCATAAATTCGCTGTAGCATTTTGTTCTTTTCGTCCCCACGCCAATAAGCACCAGCACTACTCAACAATTTAAAATGCTTTATTTTACCTGTAGATGGCACATGTGGCCCTCGACACAAATCGATAAATTCTCCTTGGCGATAAGTTGATATATCATCTTGGGAATCAATCTGTTCAATTATTTCAACTTTATAATCTTCACCCATGTCATTGAATAACGTAATCGCCGCATCCCTGCTCATAATTTCCCTTTTAACTGTAAGATCATCTTTTGCCATTTGACGCATTTGGTTTTCAATTTTTTCAAGATCTTCATTTGAGAAGGTGCTTTGGATATCGAAATCATAATAAAATCTATTTTCAATCGCCGGCCCAATTGTCACTTTAGCTTTCGGCCACAACATCTTAACTGCCTGTGCCATCAAATGAGCTGTACTATGAAGAAGCACTTCATGTCCCTCAGGCGAATTTCCCGTAAATAACTTGAGTTGTGCATCTGCCATTAGAGGTACAGTTACATCAGATAATTCATCATTAATAGATGCGGCAACTGTATCTTGAGCCAATCGTTGCCCAATAGACTCTGCTACCTCTAATGGCGTTATGCCCGCGTTGTAGGATCGCGTTGAATTATCCGGTAATGTTATGGTGATTTCACTCATGGCTATACTATAAACAGTTTCAAATTACACATATGAGAACAAACGCGCATCGACGATGAAACAATGGTTATCTGAGTCGGTTTCATAGAATTATAATTTTGCCTATTTAATTGATTTCATAAGATTCAATGGCAATTATTATGTTATGAACAACGAACTTTATTTTTCGAGTATTCATTTACATAATGCCAGTGGGCGATAACGGAGTCGAACCGCTGACCTCTACGATGTCAACGTAGCGCTCTAACCAACTGAGCTAATCGCCCTGAAAAAAAGCCCAGAAAGTTAACTGTTTTACTGAATAGGATGGAATGAATAATTATAGTTTAATTACTGATGGAATTAGGGATGATTCATAGACCAATTTATCTGATAAAATATCTAAAGCAACTTTCACGATTTTATCATTTTTCAATGCCTGCTTAACCCTACCCTCTGGCCCATTTATCAATCCAGCAAATTCCAATAAAATCACTTGTCGAATATCTTCTGATTCCGTTGTGATACTATTTTTTTCCTGATATTCGTAAAATTCTGTAAGCATCTCCAATGCTTGATTAGCTTTTGTATTCATACTGTCTAATGCCGCAATCTTCTCCTCGAGCACATCCAGTTCTTTTTCTCCAGGAAGTTGAATATCATCATCTTGATCATTGATAAATTCACTAAATTTAATCAGTATTTCTGAGTCACTAAGTACGTCAGAAAATGTCTCATAACGATGTTTGTTTTGTTGAGCAAATGCATAAAAGTATCCACGTCTCCAAAATTGACTGGAAAGCGTTTCCATTAGTTCAGGAGTGATGGTTGAATCAGGTGTAATACCACCATTCCCTAATACTTTTCGACCACTACTTGTTGTAAAGATTGAATCTTCTTCCGTTTTGTTCATTATATATTTATCATCGATATAGTCACGTTTTTGAATGAAACGCCCGCTGGGTATATAATATCGTGCTGTGGTGACTTTAATACTTCGTTTATCATCGATTTCATATTGTGATTGAACCAACCCTTTACCATATGACTTTTGTCCCAATACAATGCCCCGGTCTAAATCTTGAACGGCACCAGCCACAATTTCACTTGCAGATGCACTCCCTTGATTGATCAGAATCGCGAGTTTTACATCTTCTGGAATAATAGGCTTCCTTCTAGAATAAAAAGATCGATTTGAATCTTTGGTTCTGCCTTTAGTTGATACCAACGGACTGTCTTTTGCAATAATCATGTCCAAGATTGCAACTGCAGAGGAAAGTAATCCACCGGGGTTATCTCTTAAATCAATAATGATTTCTTTTGAATTTTGATTCAAGAGTTGCTGAAAAGCTTGTTGCATTTCATTCGGAGTATTCCGTGAGAATCTATTCAGCCGAACATAGCCGGTCGTAGGAGATAACATTCCAGAATATGTAACCTCTTTAACCTTAATAACGGACCGAACTAAATTAAAAATAATAGGCTCATCTTCGCTGTAACGTTTTACCGTAAGCTTAACTTTTGTGCCTTGTTTACCTCTAATCTTTGATGCCGCTTCGTTGAATGTCATTATTTTTACATCTTCACCATCCACTTTTAATATAATATCGCCACTTATAATACCTGCTTTTTTTGCAGGACCACCATCCATTGGCGCAACTACGGACATGATTTTATTCCGATACCCTAATTGGATACCCACACCGCCGTATTTCCCTTTACTTAAGACATTAACTTGGTGCTGTTCGTCTTCTACCATAAAAACGGTATATGGATCTAAATTTTGGGTTATGCTCTGGATACTCGCTTTTGTAAATGCTTCCGGATCCAATTCGTGAACATATGTGGAAAATATTTGATTATATACCTGATTAAAGAGACGTTGAGATTGGCCAATTTTTCGATATAAACTGGATTGGGTTACTCCGATAGAAACGGCACCAGCAATCATTACAATTGGAAGTATAAATTTTAATTTATTGTTTTTCATTCGAACAAATGTCTCCTTTGTATTTCTAATAGAATAGACCCGTGGATGTTTTCGATTGTGTCATGTCCGTTAATTAAAACGAACCTATCTTGGAATCGATCGACCAATTCAAGGTAGGCATTCCGAACCTTCGCCTGTAAATCAATTCCAGCTCTTTCAATACGATCTTTTTCTTGACTTTTTCTACGAGATGCTTCTTCCGGCAAAATATCTACGAAAAACGTCACATTAGGTTCCAAGTTATATGTAGCAAATCGATTGAGCTGAATAAGCCATTCTAACTCAATGTTCCGACCGCCACCTTGGTAAGCAAGGGTCGAGTCTGTATATCTATCAGCTATCACGTTAATACCCGCACTTAAATTGGGTTGAATAATTTCATAAGTTAATTGTGCACGACTCCCAGTCATTAATAGCGCTTCTGTCCGGTCACATATATCTTCTAAATGACGGTGAAGTAAAATATCTCGTATTTCCTCTGAAATTGTTGTCCCACCCGGTTCTCTGACAAGTATTGTTTTATTTTCTGATCGATTCAAGGCATCGATCAGCAATTTGACTTGTGTACTTTTGCCACAACCATCAATCCCTTCAAACGTAATAAACTTTCCTTTAAAAATAGACATTGGGGTCATCCTTTCCAATTAAAATAACAAATTCACCACGGGGAGTTTTTTGAATAAAATGCGAAAGCAATGTAGATACTTTCCCTCGAATTGTCTCTTCGTGTAATTTTGTCAATTCTCTGCCAATTACCGCCGGCCTATCTCCCATAAATTCTAAAATATCTTTTAAGGTACGAATGATACGTTTTGGACTTTCATAGAATATAACAGTAGCCTCAATTTCTTTCAATCGAGTCAATTTTGCTTTTCGACCTTTTTTATGAGGTAGGAACCCTTCAAATATAAAACGGTCTGTTGGTAGTCCTGATGCAGTTAGCGCCGTTATGGAAGCAGAGGCGCCAGGGATCGCTTCTATTCTACACCCAGATTCGATCGCAGAACGGATTAATTTATATGCAGGATCACTAATACCCGGCGTCCCAGCATCGGTAACAACGGCGACGTCTTTCCCTTTGCTTAAATGACGAATTATTTGGGGGATACGCGTAAATCTGTTATGCTCATAGTAACTCACCGTTGGGGTGGGAATGTTATAATGAGTTAATAACTTTCTTGTTAGCCTTGTATCTTCCGCGGCAATTAAAGATGCCTCTTTTAAAATACGCAAAGCCCGAAGTGTTATATCCTCTAAATTCCCAATTGGTGTCGAAACAATGTAAAGAACGGCGATTTCTGTCATAAATCTTCTATCGAGATAGTGCCCGATTTATCATTTCAAGGCCTTGGTCTATTTCTGATTGACTTATATTAAGATGAGGTCGGAATCGAATAGATGAATATCCGCAACCCAGCATAAGCGCACCTTCATCCGCAATTAAGCCGATCAATTTGTCCCTATCTTTCGTGTTCGGCAAATCAAAAGCACCAAATAGTCCAAGATTTCGTGCGTTAGAAACATTATCATATCTTGATTGAATAGTCTCTATGCCTAGTTTTAAATATGCGCCATTTTCAACAACTTGAGAAATGAGATTTTCCTGTTCAATTATTTCTAAGCATAATGTGAACCGAACCATATCAACCAGATTACCTCCCCATGTAGAATTTAGCCGGCTTGATTCTTTGAAAACATGATCATCCACTTCATCCATCCTTTGCCCAGCAAACATACCGCACACCTGAGTCTTTTTACCAAAACTGATTATATCTGGGCGGCAGTCTTCGCCATAGTGTTGATGTGCCCACATTTTGCCCGTCAATCCAATGCCGGTTTGAACCTCATCATATATAAGTAGGAATTCATGTTCATCTGCCAATTTTCGCAATTGGCGGAAAAATGATTCACGGAAATGATTATCTCCTCCCTCACCTTGAATAGGCTCAATGATTAAACCGGCGATTTCACCCGGATATTGCGCCAATGCTGATTCTATTTGAGCAACAGCTTTCGCCTCTTCGCGTTTAACATCATTGATAACATCATCAGTGATAGGAAATGATACTTTTGGATTGTGTATCCGAGGCCAATCAAATTTTGGGAAATAGTCTGTTTTTCGTTTATCCGGAGAATCAGTAAGACTAAGTGTGTATCCCGTTCGCCCATGAAAGCATTCTTTAAAATGAATGATTTTTGATCCCCCTTCACTCTGACCATTTTCCAAATTTTTCCGGACCTTCCAGTCGAATGCTGCTTTGAGCGCATTCTCTACTGCAAGCCCACCGCCTTCTATATAAAAAGCGTAAGGCAAATAATCTGGTTGCGCTAAACGGCCCATCGTATCCACAAATTCGGCCATTTCTATTGAATAAATATCCGAATTGGTTGGCTTATTTAAAGCAGCCTGCATAAGACGATCTTTATTTGAAATCATATAGGGATGGTTGTATCCCACCGACATGGAGGCAAACATTGAAAATAAATCCAAATATTCCGTGCTATCTCGACCATCTACTAACCAAGAACCATGGCTTTTATTCAAATCAATGATATAGTCCATACCATCGGCTAACATGTATTGACCGATATTTTCTTTTACATTATTTGCTGAAATTGTGGACATATTTATTCTCTATTCTTTGTTATTTTTACCGAAATGCTACTCATTTAAGTCAAAGCTGATTCCTTGTGCCAAAGGAAGTTCAGTACTCCAATTCAGCGTATTCGTCTGCCTTCTCATATATTGTTTCCATGCGTCAGAACCCGATTCACGTCCGCCGCCTGTTTCTTTCTCACCGCCAAACGCCCCGCCTATTTCAGCGCCGGAAGTACCAATATTTATGTTGGCAATACCACAATCACTACCGCGATGAGATAAAAAATACTCTGCACTACCCACATTCGTTGTAAACAACGATGATGAAAGACCCTGAGGAACATTGTTGTGTATTTCTACAGCGTCCTCCAAAGTATCGTATGAAATGACATATAAAATAGGGGCGAATGTTTCTGTCTGAACAATATCCCATTCATTCTTCGCTTTTACTATGGCCGGCGTAACATAATTTCCCTGTCCCTCTATCTTTGTTCCACCGCACAATATTTCTCCACCCGATTTTTTTACAGATTCTATTGCATTTAAAAAATCCGATACTGCATTTTTATTAACCAATGGTCCCATTAATGATCCATTTTTCAGGGGATCGCCAATGTTGACTTGTTTATATGCATGGAGTAATCGTTTAATAAATTCCTCTTGAATACTTTTATGAACTATTATTCTTCTAGTCGATGTGCATCGTTGACCCGCCGTACCTACAGCCCCAAAGGCAACAGCAGGTATGGCCAAATCCAGGTTGGCTGTTTCATCGATGATGATGGCGTTGTTTCCTCCCAATTCTAAGATTGTTTTCCCAAATCGGCTGGATACCGTTGAACTCACATGTCGCCCCATAGCTGTGGATCCAGTAAACGAGATTAGGGGTAGTCGCCCATCATTTAACATTTTTTCACCGATAATTGATCCTTGACCTATCACGATTGAAAATATTCCTGAATAGCCATTTCTCTCCATGACAGTATTACAAATATTTTGCACAGCAATTGCACAGAGCGGTGCCGTCGAGGATGGCTTCCAAATTGTTGTATCCCCACAAATTGCGGCAATAAATGCATTCCAGGCCCAAACAGCAACTGGAAAATTAAATGCGGAAATAACGCCAATGGATCCTAAGGGATGCCACTGTTCATACATACGATGATCAGGCCGCTCTGAATGCATGGTTTTTCCATACAACATTCGTGACTGACCTACTGCAAAATCTGCAATATCAATCATTTCTTGGACTTCGCCGTCGCCTTCGGCCTTAATTTTACCCATTTCTAAGGAAACCAAACTTCCTAAAGCATCCTTTTTTTCCCTAAGCGCGTCAGCCATTTCACGAACAAGTTGTCCTCGAATTGGTGCGGGCACCTTGCGGAACGATTTGAATGCCACTGTCGATGCTTCTACAATTCGTTCATAATCTTCTTCTGTCGCTTGATATACACCTGCAATCACTTCACCCGTAGACGGATTAACAGATTCCAGGAGACCCCCCTCCTGCGATGACCACCATTGATTCGCACTTGAGCAAGCGCCATAATTTTCATGCTCTATACCTAATTCTTTTAATATGGAATTCATCTATTTTCTTTCTCAAAATGTGTTGTTCAATTTATTGAAATAATAACTGCTAAAAACAGCCTGCAAATATACATTTTTGACTAATAATTTGGAAGCATTGTTCGTTAAATATTTTACAAATATGAAACGAATATAAACACAAGTGGACTCGTAAATATTAAAGAGTCAAATCGATCGAGAACGCCCCCATGGCCCAATAATAATTTCCCCGAATCTTTTACACCTGCATCTCGCTTAAACATGGACTCAACAAAATCACCAAGTTGTCCACATACGCCCACAATAATGGTGAGAATTATAATATTAACCAATGATAGGTCATATTGAATGAATCCATTCATATTCATGAGATAAAATGAAACAAATGAGCCAACAATACCCCCGACAAATCCAACAACTGTTTTCTTGGGACTTACACGTTCGATCAGTTTTTTCTTCCCCCACAGCATTCCAAATACATATGCACAAGAATCACATATCCACACCGAAAAAATCATGGACATGGTAAAACGCGAACCATTTAAAGCGTCCCAATTCCGTAAAGCAATCATTGTACCCAATAGAATGGCGATATAAACAACCCCGCCGAATGTAATGGAAATATTATCTATTGGGTCCGATTTTCCACTGAATAATTCCATAAACAAGCTCAGTATAATTAAGAACGTGAATCCAGCTATTATATTAGCTAAATGTGGTTGGGGATATTCTATATAAAAGAAACATATAATCAATGCCATCACCATTCCAATTAGATAATTTGGATGAAATCCATTATTCCTTTTGAATCCATAAAATTCATACAAGCAAAGAAAAATTACCAAACTAACAAAACCGGCAAAGATAATCCCTCCAGTATTTAATACATAAATGACCGCTGGAATCCCCAGAATAGTAATGGGTAATCTTGTCCAAAAAGAACTTTTCATTAGACCAACACTTCAATCTCTTTTGACATCATTGTAACCCGCACAGGTGTGCAACCCAACATTTCTCCATCGATATTTAATGTATTTTGATCCTCAGGTTTGATACAAAAATCGCTAACTTGTCGATAATCTAAAGCTGGATCACCAATGTGTCTTCCGCTAAATATTTTTGGAAATAATTTCAATAATTTTAACCGGCCCACTTTTCTTACAATAAGAAGATCAATGAGCCCATCATCCAATCGCGCCAATGGAGCCATTTTCATTCCTGCACCCGTATGTATTGTATTGCACCCAATAACAAATCCAAAATCAGCACCAATCATATTTCCATCAATTTCAATTCGAGCAAACCGCATTCTATGGCGAATAATTTCGATTATGGCAGCCACATTATACCGCTGTTTACCCATCCATCTCATCTTTTCGGCTAAAATATTCATATCTGTGGGTATACCCCACCCAATAATATTAAATCCATAATAAACAGTACCATCGGCCTCACATTTGAAAATATCTATTAATCTACGTCTCCCTGTAACGATTCGTTTTGCAGCATTAACCGGATCCAAACAATCCATATCGTGCATAAATGAATTTCCTGTTCCGCCTGTAATCAAACCGATTGGAATCTTTTTTCCATCTTTTCGAGTCATTATACCATTAATAGCTTCGTGCATGGTACCATCACCACCGATGCAGCAAAATCCGTCATAACCATCTATCTCTACTTCTCTGGCTAATTCACGTGCATGCCCCGCATATTCTGTTTCAACTACTTTTACTTCTGCATTTACAGAATCAAAAACAGGTAA
>JABGZQ010000008.1 GCA_018674655.1 Fidelibacterota bacterium
GCACCTAATGCGCCCATAAAATGGGAATCATCACTCACATTCATTTTTGAACCAAGATTTTTGTTTAACACTTCAACCATTCCTATATTTTTAGCAACGCCACCCGTAAATGTTATTTCATCATCCAAACCAACACGACGTAACAATGAAATGGATCGAGATGAGATTGATTTATGTACACCCAATAATATATCCTGAATTTTTTTCCCTTTACCCAGCCAGGACAAAACTTCAGATTCAGCGAATACGGTACATGTTGTACTAATTTTAACTGGTTTTTCAGATTTTAATGCCGTAGGGCCTAATTTATCTAAAGGGATATCTAACGCCATAGAAGCAGCACCCAAAAAGCGCCCCGTACCTGCTGCACATTTATCATTCATACAGAAATCCACAATTTCACCTGTTTCACTTACACTAATGGCTTTTGTATCCTGTCCGCCCATATCTAAAACAGTTCTAGTCTTGGGGAACATATGGACGGCCCCCCGGCCATGGCAGCTGATTTCAGTCACTTGGGTATCGCCAAAAGTCACTTTATATCGGCCATATCCTGTTCCAATGACATAAGTCACTTCTTCTTCTCTCCGCCCGCTGTCATTCAAGGCATTCAAATATGCTTTCTCGGCTGCCTGAACAACGTTGGCCCCTGTATCGATTAAAGATCTTCCAACGATTTCCAATCCTTCATTTATAATCACTGCTTTTGTTTGTGTAGATCCGACATCTACACCTGCTGATAATGCCATATTATACTCCTATTGTGGCTTTGGCTTTACGGGATGCTAATCCTTCAAAAAAGGCGTCAATTCGATTTTTCATTTGCGCTTCGGTAACAACCCTTGAATCCATCATGTCGGACTCAATAAATAGGCTCGGCAGATCACTATTTTCCATTAATGCTCTTCGATTATCAGCCATCCCTGCTGAAGTTGTTCGGCAACTTTTAATAGGATGATAAACTACACCATCAATATTGTATTCTTTTGAGTTGTTTAGGACGGTTAGTTCAGGATGGAACATTGAATCCATTGCGTCACGAACACTGATGAGTACACCTTCGGATAGGGAATCAAGAGGATCGGTTAGATCGTATTGGAAACCTAAATTACTTCCACCTGAGGCAAACCATAGGTACGATGACATGACAAATGAGCCACCCCATTCTGTGAACATTTCATTAAACCGACGGAAAATGGGGTAGCAGGGTACACCAATGAAACTTAAACGATATTTTTCATCCGTTAGCGTTCCGATGCCATTTGCAGACATATATTCCATTTCTTCTACGAGTCTTGTAAAGAATTCGGCACCTTCAGGTGTACCTCGAAAAACATTGGACATGCCCAGATAAACAGTTCCATCTGTTAATGCATTAAAGAGGGATGGCCTACTTTGATTTAATTCTAATACACGTTTCCACCCGCTACTCATTGTATTGACATGACCCAATACTTCCCGAAGACGATCAATATCAAATTTCTTTCCAGTATGGTCTTCACATATTTCAATCAATTCCATTAACTGAGCTTTAATATATTTCTTTTCCCGTTCAAATTGATCATCGCCAGGCCATGTTCTTGTGCCCGCTTCTCGTGTTGCGGGGACGTCAATAGATACCATGGGCACTTCATAAATTCGTTCCCAGATTTCTGCCCATTTTAAATAGGTATTACACGCATTGGTTAAAACAGCAATGCCTGGTTTTGGTATTTGCCCCATAGGATGTTTGCCATTTTGCATTTGCATGGCAAAATCGGCTTTTACATATCCACAAATATCAGGGGAATAACCATAATCTTCTGCCACATTCAAATAGTCGTCTGCCACATGCCTCACAGCGGTCTGCAAAGAATGAATTTCAGGAAAAACCATAGGCAAATCGAATGTGCGAAGTATTTCTGCAATACTTCCCATGACAAATACATATGCGGCAGTTTCACCATTCTTTGCTTTTTCTGTTAAGTCTTGAAACCAATCTCTAAATAGCGCTGCCCCTTCACGGGTTCCACGGCCAACCATTTCTTTTTTTAAAGTATCATTCATCTTTTACCTCAATCAAACATTATATTTTCAACAAACGTTTCCAGTTGGATCTCAATATGATCAAAGCTGGTCATGTTTTCTTCAAATTCACTAACAAAGTATGGTGTATCATCTTTGTCCAACTCTTGGGTGTAAGTCACCTGCTCTTCTAAGCCTGGTTCACACATTTTTGCGGCTGTAATAATTACAGCTTCTGCATCGGCTTTGGTGAAACGCTCTCTCAGCATTTTCTCTTTCGGTTTTCGAAGATCGTGTTGAACAGGACTATATGTTGAATTATTAATATAGGATTCGGCCATAGCATGTAATGGGCCTTTTCCATTTTCAATAATATCTCCTAACAAATACCGCATACCAATTAACAAATCATCATCGACGACATAACAAGAACGTCCGATTGCCCGTAGCATATCTAATGGCGGTTGTTCACAAAAGCCACCTTCGAATACAACTCGAATTCGATCCTGTTTGCGTGTATTTCTATTTTTAATCATTGGGAGTGCAGTTCCTAAAATTTCGTTATGTTCTTCTTTTGGAATTAATCCGCCGACAGCCATAAGGACATAGGCTTCATTAATGGTTATGAGCCACGGTTCCTTTCGTTTTATATCGTACAGTTCTCGAAGTAGCGTACGATTTTTATTATATACAGTGATAGAATTACTCAAGTCATTGTCAGATATTTTACATCCTGCAACTTTTTCGATTACACCTTGAATACGTTCATATTCTTCTTTTAGATATTGGACGGAATAGCTTGAATTTGGATTTTGAGGTAAATATAGAATCTGGCAGGGATAATCAAAATTCCGTCCCCATATTGGTGCCAGATTTCGAGCCGCATCACAAATAGGATGGGTGACAAACATATCAAGGACAACCCGCTCAGAGAGAACTTGTTCAAGACAAGTTTTCATGATGGAGCAAAGGTAGGAGCCAAAACGACTATCTGCTATTCTTGGTTCTACGGGTGCGCCAAACATTTTCATAGGGAGCATTCCTGCTGCATGAGCGATTTCTTCAGGAAAATATACTTGAAAATGCCCCAATACTTTACCGCCCGCTTCCCGCCAGCGTTTTACAGTCATAACTTCTGTGTCTTCGACAGTCTCTTGGCAAAGCCAGAGAATATCATCCAGCGATTTATTTTTCCATTTCTCCATTACTTTTACATTCATATCAAATCCCTTTTTCTAAAATAACTTTAATAAGATCTAGGGTTGTTTGCGCAATCCCAGATACGCTGAAGCAATTGATGCAATAGATCAATTTCATGACTTGAAAGGTCCTTGACCAACATTTGGTCGACTTCTCCTATGATACCTTCAATTTGTATAAATAAATCTTTTCCTTTGGTTGTCAGAAATAATTGAATGACTCTTCTGTCTGACGAGATGCGTTTGCGTTCAACGAGTCCATCTTTTTCCATTCTATCCGCAAGGCCGGTCATGGCAGGTTTATCGAGATGAACACTTTTCCCAACCTCAGATAAAGATAAACCATTATGTGCATTTAATGTATTTAAAACGGATGCTTGAGACGAAGTCACATTGAATTCACTTAATCTTGCATCCAACATTCTTTTCATACCACGGGCAGTGCGAAACATTAAAAAACCAGATGTTTTTTCCATGGGTCCAGTCGGTATTTCATAACTCATATTAAGCTCGATAATTGTTCAATTAGGGTAAAAGGATTATTTAATCCTCAATTAATATTCGAATATAGTTTACGTATGAACTATTTGCAAGCAAACTATATAATTTTATGAAGGCTCTATATTATAAATATAAAAATTATATTAAATCAATTTACCTAAGCAGTCAATAACTTTTTGGTTAGCCTCAATCGTCCCAATGCTGATACGAAGAGATTTATTATGTCCAAAATCGGCAAGATCACATACCATTAATCCTTGATCGCCCAATTGTTTATAAATAAAGTTTTTCCGATCATTGTTTTCAAAAGGTAAATAGAGAAAATTTGCTTGAGATGGAATAATATTGTAACCAAGACTAGCTATCTCTCTATACATATTTTCTCTTTCAGTTGCATTGTGTTTTGCAGATATTTCGACATATTCAATATCGTCAATCGCAGCTTCACCCGCTTTTTCGGCTAGAGCATTTAATGATCGTAATATCCGTACTTGATCGAGTTTTTTCACAATTTCTTTTGATGCAATTCCATATCCAAGTCGAAGTCCTGCCAATCCATATATCTTTGAAAATGTACGGAGAATGATCAAGTTAGGAAAATCTTTTTGGAGTTGTATAGTATCAGGGTAGGAAACATCAGTTACATATTCGATATAGGCTTCATCAGACACTACAAATACCGTTTTGGGTATAGTACTTAATAGCTCTCTTAGTGAATCATGATTGATAATGGTGCCAGTCGGATTATTTGGGTTTGCGAAAAAGATTGCTTTTGTTTTTTCATTTTGTAAAGATTTTAGATTTTTCAAATTGCAATGTGGGCTATCCATTTTAGAAATGACACATTTACGTCTATTTCTTTTTGCGCTGAGATAATAAGCTACAAATGTATTATCAAAAGTGAGAACCTCTTCATTTTTATTCATTAAAAAGCGAGTGATTAGGTTGATCAATTCATATGAACCAGATGAAACAGATATATTTTCTGGAGAAACTGCATTTAATGTTGCGAGTTTTTCTTTCAATGTTTTTGGGACCCATCCGGGGTAACGATGAATCTTTTCACTAAATGAATGGATAGCTGACAGTGCCTTCGGTGAAGGTCCTAATGGATTTTCATTAGACATTAGACGATAGGATTCAATTTGGGTTTTCATGGGTTGCTATTTTCTTTATATATTTATGATTTGGTGACGATATTTATGTGATTTATTATCAATATACTGAGTGACATTTTACAAAAAAAACAAAATAAATAAATTAAATACTTGATTAGTATACCTTCATGTCCGAATATTCGAGGTACAATATGAATGGGAGATACATAAACTATGAATGACGACATTCTATCACGCGCTGCAAAGCTCGCCCAGAAGTTTTTCGGTAACACATCCTCAATAATGAAAGGGAATCAAATGAGTCAAAAGAAAATTTACCTGTCAGAAAAAGAAATGCCAAAACAATGGTATAATATTGCGGCTGACATGCCAAACCCAGCACCACCGATTTTACACCCAGGCACAGGACAACCTATTGGACCAGAAGATTTAGCGCCTCTTTTCCCTATGGGTTTAATTATGCAGGAGGTATGCCAAGACCAATTTATTGATATTCCCGAACCTGTTATGGAAGCGCTCAGAATTTGGCGCCCATCTCCTCTCATTAGGGCGACAGGATTAGAAAAAGCATTGGGTACACCTGCAAAAATCTATTATAAATACGAAGGTGTTAGTCCCACGGGAAGCCATAAACCTAATTCAGCTGTTGCTCAAGCATTTTATAATAAAGAAGAAGGTATCATGCGACTTTCTACAGAAACAGGTGCCGGGCAATGGGGAAGTTCCCTTGCTTTTGCCGGGTCTCTTTTTGGCCAGGAAGTTAAAGTTTATATGGTGCGGATAAGTTTTGACCAAAAGCCCTACCGTAAAGCATTAATGCAAACCTATGGCGCTCAAGTGGTGGCAAGTCCTTCACCTGATACAAATTATGGAAGATCAGTATTAGAACAAACACCGGATACTCCCGGTAGTCTTGGTATCGCCATTTCTGAAGCTGTAGAAGATGCAGCCACGAGAGAAGATACTCGCTATGCATTAGGTTCAGTCTTGAATCATGTACTTCTCCACCAAACGGTAATTGGTCAGGAAGCAATTAAACAAATGGAAATTGCAGGTGATTATCCAGATATTGTACTTGGCTGCTGTGGCGGTGGGTCCAATTATGCTGGGCTGGCATTTCCATTTCTCAGAGAGAAAATAAATGGTAAAGATATGCGTTTTGTTGCCACTGAACCCGCATCCTGCCCGACATTGACTAAAGGTGAGTTCCGTTATGATTTTGGTGATACTGCTCAACTAACACCATTATCACCCATGTATACGCTTGGTCATCAATTTGTACCACCTCCGATTCATGCGGGTGGACTAAGATACCATGGAGATTCACCTCTTCTTTCTAAATTGGTTAAAGATGGGCTAATTGAAGCAGAAGCCTACGGTCAGGTAGATTGTTTTGAATCTTCAATTAAGTTTGCGAAATCAGAAGGTATTGTACCTGCGCCAGAATCAAGTCATGCCGTCCATGGCGCAGTTAAACATGCGCTTGAAGCCAAGGAGGCAGGCGAAGAAAAGACCATCTTATTTAATTTATCCGGACATGGATATTTTGATATGGCTGCCTATACTAAATTCCTATCTGGTACATTAGAAGAC
>JABGZQ010000099.1 GCA_018674655.1 Fidelibacterota bacterium
ACGGTCGAGTAATCTGTGGAGGGTGAGGTGGTCACCTTTATAGAATTGTATTTTATAAATTTTAAAATGTATATTGAAGAAAGTTGGGAACAAATCAAAGGAACAAAGGGCGTTGTCAAGGTTAGAATAGGACAAATTCAATAAAATGAATGGCCTACATTTCGAATACCGAATGTGATTTGCTGGGGAAAAGATTGCCGACCATTAGAAATCACAAAAAAAGATGAGGTATTTCATTTTAATTTCGATGCCAATCCTAACGTATCTGGGTTCGTTGATCCTGACGGTTGGGTGTTAAAGGGAATATCAAATTCTAAATGAAAAAGTTTAAATCCATATTATTACTTATCTTGGTTTATCCATGCATAGGTCAAAATTGGTTCCAATCCCAGTTGATAGAACGGCAGTTTAATCAGGCAAAGGATCAATATAACGAAGGCCGATTTGCCATAAGCGAATCAATCTTAAACAAAATATTGGCGGATGAATCGGGTGTTTACAATGAGCCATCTCTATTATTATTGATTAAATCTCAGATTGGATTAAACCGTTCTGAATCTGCAAAAGAATCTTCTCGTCGATTTTTCGAAAATTTTCCCGAAAGTATTTACATGAAAAATGTAATGGAAAGTTTGGGGGATTTATACGTGAACGAAGGAAATTATTCTTCGGCATATCGGATGTATCATCGTTCAAAGAAACTTTCAATAAATATTGATTTCGTCAATAAAATTGATTTGAAAATACACCGTTTAATCCAATTCCAACTTCCATATAGACTTTTAGATGAATTACTCACACTAGAAGTTGACCCTTCGATTAGAAATATTCATCTCATGGCTAAGGCGAACTCTCAGATATCAGATGGAGAACCGGATGATGCAGCACTGACTTTGAATCTAGTAGATCTAAACAGGTTGGAAGATTCCTACTTTCCTTTTTACGAAACGCTTTTACGCGCCTCTTATGAGCCACCACAGTCAGTAACCATGGTAGGAATTATTCTGCCATTATCTGGTGCAGAATCGAAAAAGGGACAGGCATTTTTATCTGGATTTTATGATGGAGAAAACCCAAATGGCTCAACAAATAGAAGATTGTCTATACTTGTACAGGATAACAGGAGTAATGATCTTGAATCTATAAAGGTGGCTAAAAACATGACGCAGCACGAAAAAATAGCGGCACTAATTTGTCCATTGGATGACGAAGCCTCTTTAGTCGTGGCGAGTGCGTTAGTATCAACGGATATACCCATTATTCTCACTAATCTTCAGCAAAATGATTTGAGTGAAATTAATGAACAAATATTTCAAATTTATTCAACGGTATCCATGCAAGGAAAAGCTGCGGCTGATTATGCCGTAAATGTTTTAAAACTTGATAGTTTGGCTGTTATTGCACCTGCAGATCCTTATGGTGAATCCCAAACGGATGCGTTTATAAAAGAAGTTGATCGATTAGGTGGGACTGTGGTTGCGACTGAATGGTATTCAGATCCACCCAAAAACCTGAGAAGACAATTCAAAAATTTACGAAACGTTGCTTTCAGTCTTTTGCCGAAAGAAGAAACTTATGACGAAGCATTGGGAATGGAAATTGATAGTTTAGATGCGCTATTTGATGTATCTGCAGAAGACTTTTTTGGTTTACCAAAACTGGAGAAAAAAAAGATATCCTCATCAGATTCAATTAAAATTGTATTAAATACAATTCAAGGAATATATTTACCAATTAATAAAAATGATTTGGAATATATTGGGCCCCAACTACCCATGTATAATTTAAATGCAAAAATTATTGGAAATGAGAATTGGCAAAATAAACAAATATTACAAAAGGAAAATATTGGCCCTCATTTGAAGAGGTTATCTATAATCACCAATTACTTTACGTCAACAATGGATACCACAAAATTGGAAATTGATGAATTAGACGCATATAACCATGGATATAATACAGCCCAATTACTGACGCAACTTTCCGTTGATTCCCCGTCCCGAAAATCCATGACCCAATCCTTGAAATCTGTAGAATTTTATTCGGGAGAGGGGTTTTACTATTCACCTGACCATTTGAATCCCCATGTAAATGCCGCTTTTCAGGTCATACATTTTAATGGGAATGATTTTATACCTGAGGGCGTATTATATGATGACTCTCTGCACACAGTGTTATCTCAAAATCCTTAGAAATTCATTTGAATTATACAGATTATTCCAATTGGTTCGGCATGGAAGGATTTTCCGCTTATTTTGTTCAAAAACATGGAGATATATCCGCTTCCGATAATAGGGAAGCATTGGTGGAATCATTTGGTTATGATTCGACTCATTTGGCTTATCCTGTCCAAATTCATTCAAATAAAGTAGAAGTAGTTGAAGAACCAGGCATTATACAAAATATTGATGGGGTTATATCGGATAAAAAAGATATTGTGTTGAGTATCCAAGTTGCGGATTGTATTCCCTTATTTTTAGCAGATGGACAAACAGGGAATTTTGGATTGGTTCATTCAGGATGGCGTGGTACTGCAAGCAACATTTCAAAACGAGCCATTGATAACATGAAAAAAGCAGGATGCGATGTGAATACTATTCGAGCATTAATTGGGCCCGCGATTAATCAATGTTGTTTCGAGGTTGGTCCTGATGTGAGTGATCAATTCGATTCTGTTTTTTCTATAAATGGCGTAGGTGATCGCCAGATGTTGGATTTGAAAAGTGTATTAAAACATCAACTTGTTAAAACGGGAATAAAACCAGAAAATATAAAAGTCGAAAATGCCTGTACATGCTGTCAAGACGATTTATATCATTCTTACAGAAGAAATGGGGAGAAATCTGGCAGAATGATTGCAATCGCAGGTTGGAAATAGCTTTCCTTTTTATTCTATATTCTTCCTGATATATTCTTCCACGATATTTAATAATTATGACTATTTATGATGCAATATTACTCGGTGTTATTCAAGGGATAACTGAATTTCTACCTATTAGTAGTTCAGGACATTTGGTTCTTGTACAAGCAATATTGGGCGTGAATACTCCTGGGAATGTTTTTGAAGTGGTCACTCATTTGGGTACCCTTCTTAGTGTTATTATTGTTTTTTGGAAAGATTTGTCATTGATACTTAATTCTATCCAGAAAAATGAAACGCAAAAATATATTATATATTTAGTCTTAGGTACCTTGCCCGCAGT
>JABGZQ010000007.1 GCA_018674655.1 Fidelibacterota bacterium
GGGATTGTCCGGGTTTTCATATTGGTCCAAAATATGAGAGTTTGAGATTTCTTTTTTCATGCGTTTGGCTACTTCAATTAAACCATCAGGATCGTCGTGGGCCGCTTCTGTCGGTGTGCGAACCACTTCTGCACCCAGTGCTTGGAGTGTATATTCTTTTTCCATGCTCATTTTTTCCGGCATGACGATGATCATGCGATAACCCTTCACCGCCGCAACCATGGCCAGGCCGATCCCTGTATTTCCAGAGGTGGGTTCAATCAATGTATCTCCCGGTTTGATTCTCCCGGATATTTCTGCATTTTCTACCATGCGAAGGCCAATACGATCTTTTACTGAGCCGCCAGCGTTGAAAAATTCACACTTGGCATATAATTCACAATCTAATTCTTTTCCAATGGAATTCAGTTTTACAGTAGGTGTGTTTCCCACAGCGCCTAAAATATTTTCTAAAATCATGTGTTTTCTTTCATTAAATCAATTCGAAAGGGTAATATTGTATGTCGAAATTAGCGTAATTAATTTGGAGATATATCAATGAAATTGTTAGATGGGAAAATTTGTATCATAACCGGTGGTGGCCGCGGAATTGGATATGCCACAGCAGTAAAATTTGCTGATGAAGGTGCACAAGTCGTTATTGCAGAATTTGATGAACACAATGGAGAAAAAGCAGCGAATGATGTTGGCGGGACATTTATTCAGACGAATGTGACTGATCAATCCAGTGTCAATTCTTTGTTTAATAAAGTCATGGCAAAATATCGCCGTGTAGATGTATTAGTGAATAATGCAGGCATTTTAATGGATGGTACTTTGGTAAAGATGGAAGAAGATCAATTTGACCAAGTTATAAATGTGAACTTAAAAGGTGTTTACCTTTGTGGCCGTGCCGCAGCCGTGATTATGAAAGAACAGGGGAGTGGTGTCATCTTGAATGCATCGTCAGTGGTGGCTCATAATGGAAATTTTGGTCAAACGAATTATGTGGCGACAAAAGCGGGACTAATTGGTATGACAAAAGTTTGGGCCCGTGAGTTAGGTAAAGATGGCATTCGAGTAAATGCAATTGCACCGGGTTTTATTGCAACAGAAATGACAGCCCAAATGCCAGAAAAAATTATTAAAATGATGGGTGACAAGGTGCCCGTAAAACGGTGGGGTGAACCGGAAGATGTGGCCAATGCCTATTGTTTTCTCGCCAGTGACGAAGCATCCTATATCAGCGGTACTGTATTGAATGTGGACGGCGGTGTGGTGGTATAATGGCAAAAATATTGATTATATCGGCCACAAGTGGTAACAATTTGGTTTTGGGAAATAAGCTTCAGTCATTTCTAACTGAATTGGGCGTCGAAAGTGATTTGGTGAATTTAGAAGAAATCTCCTTGCCTTTATATACGCCGAGCGCGGATGGCCCTCGTGATCGAATCAACGCTTTGGCAAATAAATTTAGTAGCGCGAGTGGTTTTCTCTTCTGTGCACCGGAATACAATGGGAGTGTACCGCCGGTTCTATCGAATGCTATTACGTGGATTTCCGTCAAATCCAAAAACTGGCGGGATATATTTAATGGTAAATTTGCAGTTATTGGTACCCATAGCGGTGGCGATGGCTATGGATTTTTGTCTGCTTTTCGCAGTCAGTTAGAATATATGGGGACGAATGTGTTGGCTCGCACTATTTCTATTACAAAAGAAAAACCCCTGAATGAAGACTCTGTAAAGAGAATCCTTCAGGGGTTAGTTGACTTGGTATAAATATGGTAGGGAAAGCAATAATGCTTCCCCTACCAATATTAATTAACCGATCTTTATTTGATGTATATCTGGTTTAATTTCTTCCGCTTTTGGAATCGTAATCGTTAATGAACCATTTTTGAACTTGGCACTTATATTTTCTGCCATAACATTTTCTGGTAAATTAAAACTGCGGCTAAATGAACCGGTTTTACGTTCGCGAATTCGGTAAGCTCCGTCATTGGTATCACCATCAGAATCACGGTTAGCGGTGAGCGTCAGTACACTATCTTCTACTTTTAAACCAACATCTTTTTTGCTAAACCCTGGAAAATCAGCTGTCATAAAAAATGCTTCGTCATTTTCATTTATGTCAACTGCGATTGTATTCGATCTATTTGAAGGTATGCCATTCCAGCCATCGTTAAATATACTGTTAAGCATCCGATCAAAATCGGTAGTGATTGAGCGAGTTGGTGTCCATTTTACTAAAGTCATTGTTGACTCCTTTTGTTTATTGTATTAAAAATATTTCACTCAATACAATTCAATCTTCATGCCAAGATTTATGTTTTGCCTATTTTACAGATTGGAGTGTCTATATGACATTCACGTATGGCAATATGGCGTGGGCATCTGAAAAGTGGTCTGAAAATAAAGGGTTATTGGTTCTCATTTTATTATTGAAGTAATATTGTTCCCCACGATTAAAGGATAAAAAGTTAATATCATGTCAAAACTCGCAATACACGGCGGTGATCCTGTACGGACCAAACCATTCCCGGAATGGCCCCGCCCAACATCTGAACTGAAGGATGCAATTATATCCACCTTGGAAAATGAAGGATGGGGAGTAGGCAGTAAAGCAATCAGTAGATTTGAAGAAAGATTTGCTGATTTTCATGATGCAAAATATTGCATTAGCACCAGTTCCGGAACCACCGCCCTTTGGGTTGCATTAAAAGCTGCCGGTGTTAAAGCCGGCGATGAAGTGATCGTGCCACCTTATACGTTTATTGCCACAGCATCCGCAGTGCTCATGGCCAATGCAGTGCCCATTTTTGTAGATATTGATGAAAATACATTTAATATTGATCCTGATTTAATCGAAGATGCTATCACGGAAAAAACAAAGGTGATCATGCCGGTTCATATTGCAGGGAATCCGGCGGATATGGATCGCATTTTATCTATTGGGAAAAAACATAATATTTCAATTATAGAGGATGCGGCTCAAGCACATGGTGCTGAATGGTATGGAACAAAAGTAGGCGCCCATGGTATTGGTGGAATTTTTAGTTTTCAGACGTCTAAAAACATGAGTGCAGGAGAAGGTGGCGCCATTGTTTCTAATGATGAGACATTTTATGATATTTGTTTTTCTTATCATAACTGTGGTCGGACCAAGGAGGGTGCATTTTATGAGCATCAATTTCTTGGAGGAAACTTTCGCCTGAATGCAATGGCCTCCAGTATGCTTATTCCTCAAATTGACACGGTTCAAGACGATATGATCCTTCGGGATAAGAACCGATCTAAATTAGATGCGGCACTCGGACAAATTGAAGGTATCTCCATTAACGGTGCTTATGATGGTACAACTCGCCAAGCAAATCATATATATTTAACCCGATATAATGCAGACCATTTTAATGGTATTTCCCGGGAGATGTTTTATAAAGCCATGCAAGCAGAAGGGGTTTATACCTATATGGGATATACACCGTTATACAGAGAAAAGTTATTTGTAACAGATGGTAAAGAATATCCATGGCTAAAGGATTATGATTTTGGTTCTATGAAAATGCCTGTGACTGAACGATTGGCGGATAAAGAAGCCGTCTGGTTAAAACAAAACCATCTTTTGGGAAATGAGAAAGACACTCAAGATATTATTGATGCTTTTGATAAAGTCACCTCTACGATGCGTAATAATCCAGAACTATTTAAGGATTAGAAGTAAGTTTATTAAATAAATTATCGTAAGCCGGTGCCATTGTATCCCAGTCAAAAGGCTGTGCAATTCGACGAAATTCCATCCCTCTATTTTCATTTATATTTGATATGTATTCTTTTAGTTTTTCTAATAAGTCCAAATTGTCCTTGTAAATATGATTTTTATGAAATGATTTAGGGAGTAACTCCGGATAAGTCAGCCTGTGGGGAAGCAATGGGTAGACGTTACAGTACATTGCTTCCATAATACTTATACCAAAGAAATCTTGAATATTGGTGACGGGTAGAATATCTGCTTTCCAAACCCATTCTGCATACTCAGAAAATGATTCACAATATCCAAAATGAACAATATTTTCGTTTAACCTTTTCTGTGCCTCGTCAAAAATAGATGGTGTTGCCTTAAAATTTTCGCCCAAAACAGCGAGATTAAAGTCAAAACCATCTTTTTTTAATTGAAACAGGGTTTTAAAAAACAATTCAGGATTTTTGTCATATTCCCAGCGATGGTTCCATAGAATAAGCGGTGGTCCGTTATTAACAGTTTGATACGAATCAAACTGTTTCAAATCCATGCCAATATGTAATGTTTGGCTTTTATCTTGTATTTTACGAATCGAATCCAGTTCATTGTAATCAGGAAAATGTTTGAGTAAAAGAGTTGATTCTTTCAAAAATGACTCTAACTGATAATGAGAATTGAACAGGACATTGTCTGATGATAAAGCAGAGGTAAAGTTGATGAATCCATAGTGTTTATTTCGATTTTCTTTTACATCTCTATCTGTGGGTGACCATGGATAGGATAATTGATTTTCATGAAAATATAACGCAGTGGGAATGTGGGCTGTTTTTTGTCGAGTCAGACTTAAAAATGTTGAGAAATCTAACATATCAGTTGCGAGAATCAGATCTGGTTTAGAATCGGATTGAAGAAAATGATTGGCTAAGGTAACGGCGCCTCCATGCATCCGCCACTTCCAGAATTGGCCTTTCATTGTTAAAAGGTCTATTTTGTGGTTACTATGATTCTTTAATTCTTTTGCCCATGATTTGTGGGATCCGGTAAAGTATGGCTCAATGAGCAAAATATTCATATTAAAAATTAGCCGATATTCTTTCTTTGAAATACATAAAAAATATCATTAAACATTAATAAAGAAAGAATTAATCAAATATCACCTATTTGGAATGTGCCCGAGACTGGACTTGAACCAGCACGTTCTTGCGAACACTAGATCCTGAACCTAGCGCGTCTACCAATTCCGCCACCCGGGCTTTAATCGTATCTTAAAATTACATTTTTGGATATAGAATCAGCAAGGAATAAACTTGGAAGGGCAGATGGTAATTCCTTATTTTTGCCGTCGGAATTATGCCTATGGATATACAGATTGCCGCCACCAATCGCAAAGCTTACCATGAATATCATATTTTGGATAAATACGAAGCCGGGATTGAATTAGTGGGTAGTGAGGTTAAAAGTCTTAGGGAAGGAAGTGCAAACCTAAAAGAAGCTTATATCGTCATAAGAAAAGGGGAAGCATTTGCAGTTGGTATTCACATCAGCCCTTACTCTCATACAGGGATTGAGGGGCATGATCCGGTTAGGGATCGACGATTATTGTTACATAGGCGTGAAATAAAAAAAATTAAAGATTTGACGGATCAAAAAGGATTAACGGCGATTCCACTTCAAATGTATTTCAACCCCAATGGAAGGGCAAAGCTTGAAATAGGAATTGCAAAGGGGAAAAAAACCTATGATAAGAAGAAATCAATTAAGGAAAAAGACCTTCTGCGGGAAGCACAACGAGAATTACGGAATAGATAATGGCATTTTTAAGTGTAGATAAACAATGGGAACTCATCAGTCGTGGTACTGATGAGATTATACCTGAAAAAGAGCTGAAAGTTAAATTAGAGAAGTCCCGCAAAAGTGGGCATCCTTTAATTGTTAAGTTAGGTTGCGATCCTAGTCGTCCTGATTTACACGTGGGACATGGGGTTGTATTAAGAAAATTAAGGCATTTTCAAGACTTAGGCCATCAGGCAGTCCTCGTTATTGGTGACTTTACCGCGATGATTGGTGACCCATCTGGACGAAATAAAACGCGCCCCCAGTTAACATTGGCGGAAGCAAAGGAAAATGCAAAATCATATATTGAACAAGCTGAACATATTCTGAACATTGATTCAATAAAAATTGTATATAATTCAACCTGGCTAAATGCCATGCTTTTTAGTGATGTGATAAGACTTTCCAGCCATTATACTGTGGCCAGGATGTTAGAACGGGATGACTTTACCAAACGATATAAAGCAGAAATCCCCATTTCAATTCATGAATTCATGTACCCTTTAGCCCAAGGTATGGATTCGGTTGAGCTGAAAGCAGATGTAGAGCTGGGGGGAACAGATCAAAAGTTTAATCTTTTAGTTGGACGAGATCTGCAAAGAGAATATGATCAAGCGCCTCAAGCCATTATTACGTTACCCCTTTTGGAGGGTACGGATGGTGTAGAAAAAATGTCAAAATCTTATGGGAATGATATTGGATTGACAGACTCACCAGAGGATATGTATGGAAAATCCATGTCTATCTCAGACAAAATGATTGAAAAATATTTTGTTCTCGCCGCAGATGTTGATACGCAAACATTAACACGAATCAAAAAACAATTAAATGATTCTTCTCAAAATCCGCGGGATATTAAGCGGGAATTGGCACGATCTATTGTTGCACTTTACCATGGTGATTCAGCCGCGATTGCGGCTGAGGCACACTTTGATCGTGTCATCGTCAATAAAGATGATCCGGAAGATATGGATGAGGTGATTCTTGAAGCTGATGTATCCATTATTGACTTGATTTCATCAGAAGGATTAACGAAAAGCAAAGGCGAAGCACGTCGTATGATTCAACAGGGTGCAGTTCGAATTGACGGTGAAAAAGTAACGGATATGAATTTTGTTATATCTAAAGGATTTAAAGGTGTCGTTAAAGTTGGAAAAAGGAAATTTTTAGGGATAAAATGATTAAATGGTTTTTCATGCCGCTTGTAGCGGCATTTTTATTTACGGGATGCAATAATAAAATTAATAATCCTAAACTGGTGGTGTTTATTTCAATAGATCAAGGTATGCCGGAATTATTGGACAAATATGATCACCTTTTCACTGGTGGATATCGTTGGCTAAAAGATAATGGTAATTCATTTGTCAATACCCATCATGATTATGGTTATCTAGTTACAGGCCCAGGTCATCAGGTACTATCTTCAGGACGTTATCCAAGTAGCGGTGGTGTAATTGGAAATTATTGGTTTAATAGGGATATAAAAAAAAGTTGGTATTGCGTTGAGGATACTATCGCTCATGATGTCGTTAACGGTGGGAGTGGTCGTTCATATCGGAATGTTGAAGTGACCGCACTGGGCGATTGGTTAAAGCAATCAAATCCAAAATCAAAAGTGGTATCTATTTCTGGGAAGGATAGAACAGCAATTTTATTGGGTGGGAAAAATCCGGATATGGCACTGTGGTATAAAAATCATGGTGGTTGGACAACATCGACTTATTATGCTGAAGCGTTACCTGATTGGGTTTCATCATTTAATTCAAAATTAAATGTACCATCTTATACCGACTCAGTATGGACGCGTCTTTTGGATGAATCTATTTATACCTCAAATACACGAGCAGACAATTTCGAAGGAGAAGCAGATTGGTCCAATGACGGTGATTACAATCCAACCTTACCCATTTCTTTTAAAGATCGTGGGGTTAAAACTATGTTAGGAGATTTTCCATATATTCCTTTCGGTGATGCGGCAATGTTAAGGTTGGGAACTCTATCTGCTGAAAAACTTCAGTTAGGTAAAGATGAAAATACGGACATATTGTTCTTAGGCTTGTCTGCTACAGATGGCGTTGGGCATGCATTTGGTCCTCATTCACACGAACAATTGGATAATTATCTTCGAGTAGATAGACATTTAGGGTCATTTATTAATTCAATTGAATCGTCTGTTGGTATTGGGAATACTCTTTACATCTTAACGAGTGATCATGGATCAATCGCATTGCCAGAATACCTTAAATCACAAGGAATCGATGCAGGAAGGATTTCCAAACCAATGAAAGACTCCTTGTATGCTGAGGTAAAAACTAAAATTGAGATACAGATTGGAAAAAACAAAGTTTATCGAAATGGTAATTATTTTTACTACGATGTGTCAATGAATTTGCAACAGTATGAAGTGGCTACAGATATTATAAAATCAAATTTATCTAAATTAGAGGGTATAAGAAGTGTCATTACAAAAAAAGAGATATTAAACGGTGGAAATTCCATATACGAACGTCGATTAAAAAATATGGTTCATATCCAGAAAAGTCCAGATGTTTTTTTAATTCCAAAAAAATATTGGACTCAGAGATTCCCATATGGTGCCAGCCACGGTACGCCATACGATTATGATACCCATATTCCACTTGTATTTGCTCGAGGAGAGTCGAAGCATCGGATTAGCACTAAGCGAGTTGCATCAGTGGATATAGCACCAACCGTTGCAAAATATTTGAATGTGCAATTTCCTAAAGCTATTGATGGAAAAGCGTTAAAGATTAAATAATGAACGGTGGATAGGATTTCATCGTTTTATACAAACATCTTTTAATCTTTTTGATTTTCATGTTACTACAATGATAAAAATTGGGTAAATTTCCTGCCAATTTTTAACCTCGAATTAAGGAAGAAGACATGTCAGATAATGTCAAAGAATTTACTTCAGCGAATTTTGATGCTGATGTAATTAAGTCTAATACCCCTGTGCTTGTCGATTTTTGGGCAGAGTGGTGTGGACCATGCCGTGCGATTGGACCAATCGTAGAAGAAGTAGCCAGCGAATACGATGGAAGAGTTACTGTAGGCAAATTAAATGTGGACAATGAAAATCAATTGGCCATGCAATTTGGCGTACGGAGTATTCCGGCGCTATTAATATTCAATAAAGGGGAAGTAGTCAACCAAATTGTTGGTGCTGTACCCAAAACTAAAATAACTGATATCTTAGATTCGGTTATTTAATTAATTCATAAACAATGAATCGAAAGGTTATCATTATCGGATCGGGCCCTGCTGGTTTAACTGCAGCATTGTATTCAGCTCGAGCCAACTTAAATCCATTGGTATTAGAAGGAAATCAGCCTGGTGGTCAGTTGACCATCACAACTGAAGTCGAAAATTACCCGGGATTCCCAGAAGGAATAATGGGTCCTGAACTAATGGATCAAATCCGCGAACAAGCGAAAAGGTTTGGCGCCGAATGCCATTTTAAACATGTGACTAAAGTTGATTTTAATGAACGTCCGTTTAAAGTATGGGTGGGTGACGAATTATATACCGGTGACACTGTTGTGGTTGCTACCGGAGCCTCAGCGCAAATGCTTGGGCTTGAAAGCGAAGCGGAACTTATGGGATACGGTGTTTCTGCCTGTGCCACATGCGATGGATTCTTTTATCGTGATAAAAAGGTACTCGTGGTGGGAGGCGGAGATTCTGCATTAGAAGAAGCAATCTATCTCACAAAATTTGCATCAGAAGTTATTATTGTTCACCGTCGGGATGAATTTCGGGCGTCTAAGATAATGGCTGATCGTGCACTGGCTCATCCCAAAATTAAAGTGGCATGGAATTCTGTCATAGATGAGATTCTTGGAACCAAAGAAAAAGGTGTCCATGGTGTTAAAATGAAAGATACACAAACCGGCAATTATCGCGAAGAATCTTGTGATGGTGTTTTTATGGCCATAGGACATAAACCCAATACAGAATTATTTGTTGATATTCTGGATTCTGATCAAGCAGGTTATTTAGTAACCCAAAATGGCAATACGTCTACCAATATCGACGGTGTATTTGCCTGTGGCGATGTTCAGGATCATATTTATCGACAAGCGGTTACAGCGGCAGGATCTGGCTGTATGGCCGCTATTGACGCTGAACGGTTTTTGGAAAGCCAGAATAGCTAGATAACTTTCCGATTCATCTTTTTACGATAAGGAGTAAAAGATGAGTCAAAGAGCAACGACTATATATAATATAAAAGGGTTAAAGAAATCCTTTGGAAATCAACCAATATTGAATATCCGACAATTGGAAATTCATCGGGGAACTATTTACGGTATGATTGGTCCTATTGGATCCGGAAAATCCACACTTCTAAACATTCTTGCGGGTGTGACTAAACAAACTGACGGTACGGTTAAATTTGAAAATGAAGTGTTTCAAACCAATTGGCTTGGAAAAATTAAACAAAATCCTGAAATAGCATTGGCTAATATATCTTCAATTTCAAACGGGTCAACTGTATCTGATGTTGTGAAAACTATAGATAAAAATAGACTCGAAAAACGAACATCGGCGTATTTTAAAAATGAGTCCATGGCAGGTCTACTCAAACGTAAATTAAATGACTTATCCCCAGGGGAACTCGCAATACTCAACATGATTATAGCTCTGGAATCTGATCCGCGGGTGTTGATGATTGATGATTATGGCGTTTTCTTTGACAAAAATATGGAAATGGATTTTCGGAAAAAAATTATTCGCATGAATAAAGATTTGGGCACAACTATCATTTTAGCTGCACCGTCAGATCTACATATAAAACGCGTTGCTTCTGTACTCATTTATCTAGATAATGGACATATTTCTAAAATTCGGCCGGGTGTCGGCAGAAGCGCATCTAGTAAAGATAGAAAACCTTCTCGTCGAAGAGGGCAAAGAAATTATCGTAAATCTTCCTGATCAATGTAAATTACATATATGCAACGTATTAGAAGATCCAAAACTGATCGCGTCCTGACAGGCGTCTGTGGAGGTGTGGCTCAATATTTTTCAATTGATCCTATAGTTGTGCGATTAATTTGGATATTTTTCACTCTTTTTGGTGGGTCTGGATTATTGGTCTATATTATTGCTTCAATAATGATCCCCGATGAAAATGGTCATGAACATCTTTTTAATATTGATCACATAAAAAGTAACCCATTCTGGGGTATGGTATTTATTATTTCGGGATTTGTTCTTTTTCTCCAATACGATCATATATTTTTTCTATTTTGGCGTTCATTCTGGGGGAGTATATTAAACGTTATTGTTGCATTTATTTTAATGGGAATTGGCATTTACCTTCTCTATAACCGTCAGAATCAATTCAAACCTCTGATTGATGAAAAAATAACCCATCCCTTGCACCTGTCAACAATTGAAAAAAAGATTGCGGGTGTTTGCGGCGGATTGGGGGAATCATTAAATATAGACCCGAATATAATTCGTGTCTTATGGGTATTTGGAACTTTTATGAGCATCGGGGTAGGGATTTTACTTTATGTTATTCTGGCTTTTCTTCTACCGGAACAAATTATTTCAACAGAGGATATATAAATAATGGATTTAGATCGTTTACAACAAATTACATCTGGTTTTTCTGAGAAAAAAATTCTCGTTATTGGTGATCTCATGTTAGATACATACCTGTGGGGTAATGCAGATCGAATCTCTCCAGAAGCACCAGTTCCAATTGTTAAGGTAAGTAAAATTGAACATAATCCGGGTGGCGCAGCGAATGTAGCATTAAATCTTGCTTCCTTGGGCTGTCAAGTCTCAGTGATTGGGTTGGTTGGGGCTGATGCTGAAGGAAAAATATTAACCAATATTCTCGATCAACGAAATATTGTATGTACCAATTTGGTCGAAAGTGAAAACAGACCGACTACAGTAAAATCAAGAATCATCGCCCACAATCAACAAGTCGTTCGCGCTGACCGAGAAACCACTACAGATCTTTCAGAAATATCGAATAATGCTTTAGTGGCGGCAGTCAAATTAAATATGAATGATGTGGATGCGATCATATTAGAAGATTATAATAAAGGTGTTCTTAATTCGGTTTCAATTGGCCTTTTAATTAAAATGGCCAATGAAGCTGGAAAACCCATTTATGTAGATCCCAAAAAAACTAATTTTAATTCGTATAAAAATGTAAGGTTATTTAAACCAAATATGTTTGAATTCAAAGATGCCTATGCCGGGAATGAGTCCTTAGAAGTGGCGGGATTTAACCTGAAGAATGAATTAAATGCAGATATTTTACTTATTACACGTGGTGCAGATGGTGTTTCTTTGTTTGATGGTTCTGATTATCATCATATCCCCACAAAGGCTCGTCATGTCCACGATGTTTCTGGAGCCGGTGATACCCTTATCGCTACTTTTGCCTTATCGGACTTATGTGGTGCTACCCCAGAAGAATCGGTTGCTATTTCTAATTATGCAGCCGGCCGTGTCTGCGAAGAAGTGGGAGTTGTCCCAATCAGTTTTGATATGTTGAATGAAATGCTTAATCACCATTACAGCATTTAATTCTTTCTTTTCTGTCCCTAAATTCACCACATTATTAATTCCATTTCCATGTTTCGATATATCCTTATAAGCATTTTATTCTCAGGCTTATCTATTGCCCAACCGGAATTACGGTTTGATACATTTGATTGGGTTCAATATCGCCAGACAGGGAAAGTTAATTCAATTACCTTTGGGGACCGGTTTACATATATCGGAACACAATCAGGTGGTGTCATGCGATTCAATTTTTATTCTGAACGCTTTGAAGAACCCATCACTCGCGCACAAGGATTACACAGCAATACTGTAACCGCAATTCATCGGGCTTCGAATAGTATGCTATGGGTGGCAACGCCGATGGGACTTGAATATAGTATTAACGAAGAGGGTGATTGGAGATTTATCGATCGTGAACAACTTGGCCTTTCATTGGGTACATATATAGAAAGGATTGGGGAATCGGAACATTATATATGGTTAGATACACAGGGATTGGTATATCGACTTGATCCATTGAGTGGTATTTTGATTGGCGTGATGGCGAATCCCGATGAAGCTGTATTGTGGAGTTCTGGGTTATTGCGTTTCAAGCCAGATTTAAGTGAGTTGCTCATTGATTATTCATTTATGGATGGATGGATGACAGATTTACAAAACTTGATTCGCTCCAATGGACAATATGTGACAATTACGACTATAGCAAAAGACAGGTTTGGCGAAATATGGATTGGCACTGAAGATGGTACCTTTTTTCGGGGTGATCCCACAATGAAAAGTATGACTCCATTTCGCTTAAGTTTGACGAATAATGATGTTCAGGACATTGCGGGTATTAATTCATTTTGGCTTGGTGGTCGACAAAAACAGTTTCAGTCTGGGGTTACATATTTTGATGTAGATCGAGAAATTGCTGACAATTATGTTTTTAGTGAAACGATTAATATGGATCAAACATCCATTTTTTCAATATTGGAAATGAAAAATGAAATTTGGTTCGGTGGCGACAACGCTCTATTGGTGTATGATAAAAAAGAGAATTATTGGCGAACGTTAAGTTTACGGTTGGGTGGTGGAAAAAGTTTGGTTACAACTATGTCAGAAGTGGGGGACGATGTTTGGATAGGAAGTACCCATGGTATTACTATTTTAAAGAAAGAGGATAAAAAGTCGATACTTTCGCAAGTGGAAACGTATTTCGATCAAATATATATATATGATATTGCTGTTACAAATAATCAAATATGGATAGGCACTGATACTGGATTATTTATATATGATATGAATAAAAAAGTGATCCATTCACCAATGGCATATGGATATAAAAGTGATGATTTTATTTTCCCAATAAAACATATTAATTTTACAACTTTCGCTCAGGACTCACGAAAAATATATGCAGCAAATCGATCTGGGATACTTTCATTTAATTTTCATAACAGAAAGTGGTCTAATGCAGTTGATCCTTCAATTTTTGGTGGATTAGAAATAAGATCAATGGCATTTCACAAGAACATATTATTTATTGCGACGGTGAATGGTATTGTTCAGTATGATATGAAAAATAATTTAATGGATGTGCTTAATTTTTCATTTATCGGACAGGTAAACGACATGTATATTAAGGGGAGGAAAATTTGGTTGGGAACTACCGAAGGGCTAATCTCGTATCGCTACAGATGAAACAAATAAATAAATATATCATAATAATTGCTCTGATAATTGGGCACGCATTGGTTGCTCAAATGCGACCAAATAGTTATCGAA
>JABGZQ010000006.1 GCA_018674655.1 Fidelibacterota bacterium
CAAAGATCCATCCGTGAGTTATGCGTCAAGTGAAATCCTATTGGCTGGGGAGTTTTTATGGACGGAAATAGAGGGTACAATGGATACATTGTCTCCCCATGTTGTGACTCTTGTAGATGGGGAGCTGTCTGCAGAAGAAAAAATTCATATTCGATTAAAGAATGCACCGGTTTTAACCGATGGTTCCGTGTATGCCATTTTGTTTACAGGGCAGGATTTAGCTGGAAACGAAAGTGAACCCGTTACAATTTCTAATGTATTATTTGATACCACTCCGCCGGCATTTACATATACGGCGCCAGGCTCTGGTTCGGCCTTAAATCATCAGGCGGTTTCCTACGAAGTATCTGAAAATTTATTTACAGGTGCTATTCTTTGGTCGTGGGTAGATGGAAAAAGAGATACAGCCAGTCAACACCGGGTTGAGTTAAAAGATATTGAATTAACGGCTGGACGCCATGATAGTATTGTTTTATCCAATATGCCTCAACTCACCGATGGTGGCATTTATTCAATTCTATTTACAGGATCAGATCGAGCAGGAAACGTGGCAGACACAATTGTCATATCGGATATTTTGTATGATTATACCGCACCAGAAATGGTCATTGACTATCCATTGCCGCGATCAATATCCAATACCACAGCCATGACATACACCTTGTCGGAAGATATTCATGAGGGTCGATTTAAGTGGATTTGGCTTGGAGGTGTGGAAGATACACTTGCCCCATACACAGCGATTCTTAATTCAGCAGAACGGTCTGGCGGTGCCCATTCTCAAATTGAGCTATATAATAACCCTACTGTTGTAGAAAATGCCCTATATACCATGACGTTTTCAGGGCGTGACCGCGCTGGGAATAAAACAAAACCGGCGTTTGTTCCAGGATTACAATATGATTTTACGCCACCGGAATTAACTTGGATATCGCCAAAAGATGGAGAAGCAGTCAATCATAAAAATATTCAGTTTAGCAATAGCGAATTATTAGAATCAGGTACCATTTCCTGGACTTGGGTTGATGGGGTGAACGATCCGGACAGTGTTCATGTTATGAGTTTAGAAGGACCAGAATTGTCGAGAAATGAATTTGGACCCGGATTAATTACAAACGAACCGCCCTTGGTTGACGGCGGTATATATAGTATAAGCTATGTTGGGTTTGATCCGGCAGGGAATGAATCTAATCATATTAATATTCAAAATGTGCTTTACGATATCACCCAGCCAGAGATAACCATTAACTATCCTTTACCAAAATCCATTTCTCGAACGAGTGCCGTGACTTATACCTTATCCGAAGATCTTGATACGGGTAGATTTAAATGGATATGGTTGGGCGGTGTCAAAGATACCTTAGCACCGTATACGGCCATATTGACTGAAGAAGAAATGCAACAGGGGGATCATATAGAAGTTGAACTATCCAATAACCCAACAGTGGTGGAGAATGCACTGTATACAATGTCCATTACGGGAACGGATCGGGCCGGAAACAAAACCAAACGCGCTTTTGTCCCAGGGTTGCAATATGATTTTACGCCACCTGAGTTAACGATTATAAGCCCAGAGAATGGGGACGCTGTTAACCATAAAAAAATTCATTTTATGAATAGTGAAAAACTGGCATCGGCTCAAATGATTTATAGACGAACCGGTGGTATACCCGATCCATCATCCCCCCATATGATAGAATTGTCCGGTGAAGAACTTCATGGAAAAGAATTGGGTCCCCTTGATTTGGCGACACCGCCCACATTAATGGATGGGGCTATTTATTCAATACTATATGTGGCGTTCGATCCGGCAGGGAACCAGAGTGATACGACGCGTAAAGAGAACATTCTTTATGATGTAACGCCACCCACATTGGCATTCACCTATCCGGAATCCCAAGTGTTTACGACGAAAACAACGCTACTGTTTGATGTGTCAGAAGCCATATATAATTTTAATATTCAATGGGATGGCTTAGGTAAAGAAAGTGAACCCCATGCCATTACATTTTCTTATCCCGATGTCTTAGATAAGGGATCTTTTAATTCAGATGATTTAACAATTCCGTCGTTAAAAGATGGGTTTGCTTATTCAATTACATTAAATGGCTCAGATCGGGCAGGAAACATGGCCAATCCCGCCACCCTAAGTGATGTGAAGATCGATCTCACGCCGCCTGAATTCACCGCATTTACGCCTCAATCTGGCTCGTTTATTAATCAAGTGGATATTGGTTGGACATTATCAGAGGATATCGCTGAAGGATCCGTGTCATTTCAACACGCAGGAACAGATGGGGAGTTGGTGTCTGAATTAATAAATTTAGAATTAAACGCTGGGGATCGAATTCCTCTTGGATTGGAGAATAGTGTTGATCTCCGCGACGGAATGAAATATACCATTACTGTTACAGGGATCGATTTTGCGGGTAATATTTCTAAGCCATCTTCGGTCGACGATATCACCTATGATATTTCGCCACCAGAAATTATTATAACCCAGCCCAAATCAGATAGCTTCGTAAATATATTGGATGTGGTCTATTCGGTAAATGAACCGTTACTCTCGGGCCAAATGATATGGATCAATGAACGAGATGAGAAAATGGTATTCGATCTGCGAAGTGAAGACTTATCATCAGGGAAACATATTCTCAAAGATTATAGTATCTCTCCAGAAGAAGATATGCCTTATCGAATTACCATAGAAGGGATAGACCGGGCAAACAATAAAAGAACATCGGACTCCATAGAGAATGTCATGTTTGATGTGACGCCACCCGTATTAACCATTCTCAGCCCTCTATCAAATTCGCCCATAAATCATACAAAGCTTACTTTAAGTATTAGCGAACCCATAGAATTCGGTTCTGTTCGATGGCATGCTACCGAAGGTAATGATCCTAAATCGCCCC
>JABGZQ010000042.1 GCA_018674655.1 Fidelibacterota bacterium
ATAGATCAGCCTTTCATTCTCGATTTTCTGAACGGTTTCTGCCTTCATATGCTGTATTTTACTCGAATCCTTTTTGCTTTGACAAGCGGTGAGCCCGAATAAAATACCCAGTGTTATTATGATAATACCTTTTTTCATAATTATCCTCTATTTCTTTTTGTTTATTTAAGTTCTTTTTCTCTAATAATAGAATAAATGATGGGTACAACGAATGTGGTCAAAATGGCAAATACCATTCCACCAAATGATGGAATAGCCATGGGCACCATCACGTCCGCACCCCGACCTGTGGACATGAGAACCGGAATCAATGCCAAAATAGTGGTGGCCACCGTCATCATCGCCGGACGAATTCTACGTTTCCCCGCATGAATCACGGCTTCCCGAACGGCTTTAATTGAATTGGGTTTTCTATCTTCGAATGTTTGATCAAGATATGTACTAATAATAACACCATCATCCGTGGCAATTCCGAATAATGCCAAGAATCCCACCCAAACAGCTACACTTAAATTCACCGGATGCATTTGGAATAAATTTCGAATATTTTCACCAAATAAATTGAAATTAAAAAACCAATCTTGGCCATATAGCCAGAGCATCACAAAACCACCGGACCATGCAACAAATACGCCGCTAAATACTATTATAGTTGTAGATACTCTCTTGAATTGAAAGTATAAGATTAAGAATATAATCGCCAAAGCAAGGGGCAAAACAACGGCCAGTTTTTTAGAGACACGAATTTGATTTTCATAACTCCCAGCAAAGGTATAACTCACCCCATTGGGGACAATCAATTCGCCACTCTGAATCAGTGAATTCAAATAGGTCTGGGCAGATTCAACCACATCCACTTCTGCCCAATCATTTTGCTTATCAAAAAGAACATAACCCATTTTAAACGTATCTTCACTTTTAATGACTTGCGGCCCTCGGACATAATTAATCTTCGCCAACTGAATCAGGGGAATCTGGGCACCGCCCTGAGCCGGAATGAATATTTTTTCTAATGATTCAATTTTATCACGGAATTCCCGCATGTATCGTACACGGACAGGATACCGTTCACGACCTTCCACAGTCGTAGTGATTGGCATGCCCCCCACTGCAACTTCGATGGCGTGCTGCACCTGCCATAGTGCAATACCGTATCGCGCCGACGCTCTCCGGTCAATATCAATCTCCAAGTAAGGTTTGCCCACAATACGATCGGCAAAAACCATTTCTGATTTTACGCCCGGGGCATTTTTCAAATGTTTTTCCAAGGCCAATCCAAATGATTCGATTGTCTTTAAATCCGGTCCTTTTACTTTAATCCCCATGGGCGCACGCATGCCGCTTTGGAGCATGACCAACCGCGCTGATATCGGCTGTAGTTTTGGTGCTGAGGTGGTACCGGGAATCTGAGCGACTTTCACCAATTCATCCCATATGTCATCGGAAGATCGTATATGGTCCCGCCACAAACGAATCGTTTCCCCATTCGAATCCATACCATATTCAGGCTTGTAGGCCACAATCGATTCCACCATACTGAGTGGTGCCGGATCTAACGGAGAATCGACGCGACCAATTTTCCCAACCACTGATGCCACTTCCGGCACGGAATACAATGCTTTATCCAATGTTTGGAGGACATCAATCGATTCTTCCATCCCTGCATGGGGCATGGTGGTTGGCATATATAAAAATGATCCTTCATCTAATGGTGGCATAAACTCTTTCCCTAACCCAGGAAATGCGTGATTCATGGCAACCATGGGCCGTGAAGACCGAATAAAATTGGGCATCCACTCGGTGAATGTGTCAAAACCCAACCAAATGACTAACCCAAATGCCGTCAAGAACGCCGGTAAGGATAATGCTTGTTTTTTGTGGTCCAACCCCCACGTTAACATTTTCGGATACAATTTTGTAAAACCGGAGACAGCACCCATGATAGTTGCAATAATAAACACTGCAAATATTAGGTTTAGGAAGATTCCTTTTTGGAAACCCACCGGTGCCCAAGTAAATGAAAGAATAATGACGACCAATGAAATCACCAACCCATTCGCCAGCCATGGAATTCGTTTAAATATATCCGGTGTTTTCAAGGAAAATAACTGTCGTTTACGGCCAAGTAGCACATGCGCCATAACTGGTAAAACAGTAAGTGCAATAATCACCGAAGCGATTAAAGCAAATGTCTTAGTATAGGCTAAGGGTTTAAATAGCTTTCCTTCTGCACCAATCATGGTAAATACAGGTAAAAAGCTGATAACAGTGGTAGACACTGCAGTCACCACAGCGCCACTCACCTCAGACACTGCTTTGAAGATCACCTCTTTTGTATTGCCTGTCGCCTTATCCAAATGTTTCAAAATATTTTCCATCACAACAATACCCATATCCACAATCGTACCAATGGCGATGGCTATCCCGGAGAGAGCTACAATATTGGCATCCACTTTGAATAGTTTCATCCCAATAAAAACTACGAGAACTGTTAATGGAAGCATACTGGAAATGAGTAAAGATGTTCTAAAATGCATCACCATAACTAAAATCACGATGATGGTAATCAAAATTTCATCCCGCAATGCATGATTCAATGTGCCTAATGTTTCATAAATTAGCCCTGTACGGTCATAGAATGGTACCACTGTCACTTGGCTCTCAGTTCCGTCTGACAAGGTTTTTTTGGGCAACCCTGGCGAAATTTCTTTTATTTTTGCTTTGACACTTTTAATCGTTGCCAATGGATTCACGCCATATCGAGCGACCACAACACCACCAACTGCTTCTGCCCCTTCTTTATCTAACACACCTCTCCGCAATGCAGGCCCCAATGCCACATGCGCCACATCTTTGATATAGATGGGGACATTGTTGCGTGATTTCACCACCGTATATTCAATATCTTCTAAAGATTTAATAAAACCCAATCCACGAACCATATACTCCACTCGATTGACTTCAATTGTCCGGGCACCCACATCCAAGTTGGATTGTCGCACGGCATTGAATACATCTGTCAATTGAATGCCATGTTCTCGCATGGCCAATGGATTCACATCAATTTGATACTCTTTAACATATCCACCAATGGATGCCACTTCTGAGACACCATCAGCTGACTGTAATGCATAGCGCACTGTCCAATCTTGGATACTCCTTAATTCCTGCAAATCCCAACCGCCAGTAGGATTTCCTTCTGAATCCTGTCCTTCTAAAGTATACCAAAACACTTGGCCTAATGCAGTTGCATCAGGACCCAAGGTAGGCTGGACTTCTTTTGGCAATGTACCGGATGGAAGCGAATTCAATTTTTCAAGAATACGTGATCTTGACCAATAAAATTCCACTTGTTCATTAAAAATGACATAAATGGTTGAAAATCCAAACATAGAAAAAGATCGAACCGTTTTTACATCAGGTAATCCCAACAATGCAGTCGTTAACGGATAGGTGACTTGATCCTCAATATCCTGGGGACTTCTGCCTACCCATTTTGTAAAAACGATTTGTTGATTTTCTCCAATATCGGGTATGGCATCTACAGGAATCGGATCTCTGGGTAAAGCACCCAAATGCCAATCGAATGGTGCCACCATCATGCCCCAAACAACTATGGCGGTTAAAAATATTCCGACCACAAGTTTATTGTTTAGACAGTATTGAATAAGTTTATCTATCATGATTATCTCAATGTTGGTGTATTATGGTTTCACTATATCCAGATCGGGACTGCCATTCATCATACTGGGCTTTGCCGAAATTTGCATGGCACTATCAATTTTAAAATTGCCTTTCATAACCACTTCTTCTCCTTCGGAAAGTCCAGATTTGACTACATAGGCATCGCCAACACGAACACCCAAAACAATTTCGCGCCCCTCAAAGGTCGGTTCGACTCCGGAGATCTTTATGTAAACAATTGCACGTTCACCTGTTTTTAATACTGCACTCGCCGGTACAAGTAAACTCTCGTGGCGATGCCCCGGTTTATACACAATACCCATAGATTCAGACTTGACCAAATCCATCCCGCATACACGGCAACTACCTGGCGAATCTTGTATCACTTCTGGATGCATAGGACACACCCACTTATTGGCCAATTCCGGGTTAATTGCCTTATCTTCACTACCAACAGACGCATGAATCGTACCGTGAACGAACATACCCGGTTTCAATTCACCATCCGGATTGGCAACATTGATACGTACTTTTACGGTTCGGGTCTTCTCATCAACTATCGGATCAATAAATATGACTCTTCCCATAAATGTCTTCCCGGGAATTCCGCTTGTGGTAAAGGATACATCCTGTCCGAAGGCCAACCACGGCAGATCGGTTTCATAGGCCTCCAAGATGACCCAAACCCTGTCCAAATCGGCAATGGTATATATATTGGTGCCCGTTTTTACATAGGCACCTTCAACACTATTTTTTTCTATCACCACGCCGGACATCGGACTATAGACTGTAACTACATCGGAGGGCATTTCACCCATTTCAATGGCTTTGATTTGTTCATCCACCAACCCCATTAGACGGAGTTTTTCCCGCACCGCTAACAAATTTGATTTTATAGATTTTTGATATGAAGCGGATTGAGATGAACCAGTACCAACTAATTTTCGCGCTTGAATCAATTCCTCTTGTGCTGCATACAGATCCGGACTGTAGAGTTCGATCATGTGATCCCCTTTATTCACTGTGATACCTGTATAATCCACAAACATCCTTTCTACGCGACCCGGGACCCAAGCAGTGATATTCCCGATTCTGGATTCATCGTAAACCACTTTTCCGGATAATTGAATGTCCATTTCTGCTTTACCATATGAGATGGCCACGGTTTCGATATTGGCTAACTTTACTGCATCTTCTGACATGGATAATTGATTCGGCTTTAATCCACCCCCAGTACGTTCTAATGGAATCAAGTCCATAAAGCAAATGGGACACTGACCTTTTGCAGGCAATTGCACATTTGGATGCATCGAGCAGATCCACATTCGGGTTGAAGTGCTATGAGTACTATGAGTGTCACTTTCAGAGGCAGAACTACCGCCTGTTATCCATGATCCCAATAAAAAGGCGATTAATACCAATCCGATGGTCAATTTGTTGTCTTTAAAAATTTGTTTCAAATTCATGATTGTTTCTCCCCTGTCAATACAGACAATTTCGATTTTGCTTTTAAATAATCTACCACCGCTTTTTCATACTTCATTTGGAACTGCAGCAAACGCCGTTGTGCATCCACCAAGGAAATAAATCCAATCTTATCTCCCCGATAAGCGATTTCTGATGCACTTAGTGATTCCAGCCCTTTTGGAATGAGAATATCTTTATATAAACGAATCTGGCGGCTAGATTCATCCAAATCGAATAAAACCATCTCCAATTCTGACCTTAGTTCATTTTGTATGGATTCTGCCCGAGCTTCAGCGCCAGTCAACGTATAATTTGCCGATGTAATTTCTGAATTCGTTTTTCTGAACCAAATGGGAATATCCATAGAAAGTTTCGCCACTAGTGGATCCTTTCCACTGATGGAACTACCATCTTTTTCGCCTGTACCGATTAATTCTACACCCAAACCAATATCCGGCATTCTATTCAATTTTGATCGCTTGACTTTCGTCCTTTCCATTTCAATGGCTGCTTTAACGCCTAAGATATTAGGGTTGTTTTTCAAAATTTGGCCTTGAATGATTGATTTGTCTGATTGACCCAATTCGAAAGCCAGCGAGTCCGGCACTACAATATCTATCAGAGATGGATCATTTAGCAGGGTTCTAAATCGTTCAAGAATGGGTATCTTTTTATTTTCTAATGTGAATAATTCATCTTCGAGCTGAATAAGTTCAATCTGGGTTTTGATCAAATCGGGATGACCGGTCCGTGCTGTCACATATTTGGAACGAATCACTCCATCCCAATTTTGAATCAGTTTGAAATTTTGGACTGTTAATTCCGTGACTCGCGCTAAGTAGTAATAATCATACCAGGTTAACCGCACTTCATGATCAAGCTTTAATTGATGGAATACATAATTGAAATAGGAAGTCTCTGCTTTTGATGCCTGGATTTTTCCCTGCAATTTCCGTTTACCGAGGAAAGGAAATTTTTGCGTGAGACCTATTTTATACTGCTGGGGACCGGCGGCTGTTTCAACACTTTCCAAAAAGTAACCCACACTGACAGTTGGATTAGCCAATCCTTTGGCAACGGCAATATTGACTTCGGCCGATTGCCACTGGGTTTTGGCACGTTTTAAGGAAGGATTATTTTCCCGCGCCTTTTGAATATAGATGCCCAAATCACTCTGAAATGCCATCAGGGTAGTCGAACTAATCATTAAAATGATCAGCGATTTAATATTGTTTTGTTGTCTTATAAAAAGGTTCATAATTATCCTTATTATTGAATGGAATTAATAGATCCGAGACATACGGATCCCAAAAATGGACGCAATCGTCCTAGGTCAGGATAATATTATAAGCGGAGCGGGAGAGAAAATTTCGCCTGGGAATCAGACGGTTGGCTTTGAAAAGCTGTTTTTTCGGAAAATTGACATTTGGGCGAATCTGTTTTCATAGAATAGATTGGTTTATCCATGTCAACTTGGGCGGATTTGCTTTCTGTTTTTGGCCCGGAAACGATAGGAATAAACTGATTATGATCACATTTTTGTTTCCGTATAGCGCTTTTACTTGAGGCTTCTCCTGTCTTGGCTTTCTCACAACAGAATTTTTCTTTTATCTCGCAACAAGGCATATCGCAATTAATATGCAACATAGGTGCCGCCATGGAAAAAGCCATGATCAGCAGCAATCCGATGGAAATGGTGCGTTTAAGCATGCTTGAATTTACCCATGAATGACCAATTTGTTCTATTTTTAATAACGCTGTGGCTTATGGGTTCCCAATGCCCAATTTAACTGAATCACCCCTTTCAATAATGAATCAGATTCATTAATAATTTTTCCTCTGATTACCCAACTATCACCACGAGGAGCATATGCAAAATATATTGCTGCTGAATTACCACTGGTTGATTTTAAATGGTATGCCCATTGATTCGCTAACACACCTAAATGGAATTTTTTATTAAACTGTCGACCCAAAAGAATATAAGCGGTGTTTAGTTCCTCATCAGGATGGAAAGAAATTCCATAATGTGAATCAGATATATCGCCTTTCAAATACTCCCCTTTGATGATCCATGAGCGGTAAGGATCATTTTTATATTTCCACTGAATCGCCAATCCTTGCAATTTTTTTGACCGCCCCGATAGTGTACCGGCTTTGAGAGTTATGGTCCCATGTGAAATGGGCGTAAATGAATGGGTGGTAGAAATTCCACTGACCATGCCCTGTCGCAATGAATCTGATATGGTTATCCCATGACTATGGCCATCTTGTATGTCCACCTCACCAAAATGATTATTAAACAATTGAGCGGATATTTTGCTTTTCCATGGCAATGGCAAGGATTTCCCGGCGACGGCACCAAGGGAAGCCCAATGAGCTTCTCCCATTAACAAGCGATATCCTCTGGGTGAAGAAATAAAATTATAGGTATGAAAATGGGCTTTATTCATCCATCCAATATTCGGACGAAAATATCCCACCTTTATTTGATGGGCACCATTATAATCCACAAAAACTTCTTCTACCATAGGTGAACCATTTAATGGACTGTGCAAGTAAGCCATCACCATTGTTTGTGTACCCAACTTTCCCATTGACACCAATTCAAGACCACTGGAACGAAAAGCCGAATCTTCGAATGAATAGGAAAAATCACTCAGGATACTTATAGAAAACGGATGTTTATTTTCCGCAATTGATATGCCAGTCCATAGAATAAAGCATAAAGAAAATTTTAAAGTCGAATTTTTACTCACCAAAAATTTTTTCATAAATATTCTCCCAATCAGTAACTGCACCTATTGTATTTACTATAGATATACTTCCAAATAATAATGACTTAATCTGCGGTAAATTACGGATGATTTCTTTTCTGTCGTCTGTGGTTAATTTTTTATAGATTAAACTGATATGGGGTTGAAAGTCGTACGCTTCCTCAAACGCTTGAGCAAATAAATAATTCAATAAAAATAAATGCGGATTGGTTTCCAAATTAATGAAGACGGTTTTCCAAATATTGTCCGATTGATTAAGTCCAATAGATGGAACCTGGAATGGGTTCATCTTAAATTTATGAATAATATTTTTCGCTATTTCTATATCATATACAGGACTGAAAAGTGTACAATGGGGCTGGAATAATGGAGAATTATATGCTTTAGATAATTCATCTATCTTATTATATATTAGATTATAGTCATCTTCATATGGTAGTAGCCAAATGGAATATTTTCCACGGTTTGGCTGTTGGATCTTGTCATCCTGACTTCTGGAGAATGACATTATTTTACCCTGAAATGAAAGTTACTTTGGAACAACCAATACGGGGCAATCCACACTATTCATGATACCTTCGTCAACGGAATCAAAAAAGTTTTTCTTAAAAATATTCTGTTTCCGATGACCTAAAACCAATATATCTTGCCCTTCGGCGGCGGCGCTAATGGCTTTTGGGATTGACTCGCTTTTTATAATAGTGATTGTAGATGAATTGGCCGATGCTTCATCAATGGCACTCACCCTGTCATAAATATCACTTTCTGTATATTTGGGCGGGAGTGCATTCATCATCATAGACATCTCACCAGCATGGGGTTCATTTACATGGATAAATGTCAAATTCCCGTTATTGGCTTTTGCCATTTTTATGCTGGCTTCGATGACCTTTTTTTCATCACCGCGACCACAGAGACTGACTAATATATTTTTGTATGCCATAGCTATCCAATCGATATTGTAATTATGAATCGAATTTAAACTATCTTAATGGAAGGATTCATCCTTTATTGATCGTCAAAAAAGTTTCAATTGTTTCGTCTTTTTTTGTATCCCACAATATGGTCAAACGCTTGAGCAAATAAATAATTCATTAAAATTAAATGCAGATTGGTTTCCAAATTAATGAAGACGATTTTTCATATGTTGTCCGATTGACTTAATCCACTCAGAGCCACTTTAAATGGCTTGAAGTTCAGTTGAGCAATAATGATTCTGGCAGATTCAAGATCAGTGAAAGGACTAAATAGTGTACAGTGTGGATCGAACGCAGGTGCCTCGTATTTTTCTCCCAATGATTGAATGGTTGGAGACAAATATGATTGATCTAATTCTGTAGGTAAAAGCCAAATGAAATATTTTGTTTGATTCATATTTTTAATCTTGTCATACTGAACCCTACAGAATGCACGGACAAAGGATCGCAATGTAACGATGATTCCATCATAATTGGTTGAGAATCTTCACTCCCCCGATGAATCGGGATCATTTAGAAAAACAGATTAATATTATAACGCAAAAAGCTTTGTGAATTTCAATGCGATCATGCCATTATCCTTCTCATCTCCTTTTAGGTCCGAAATATTGGAATAGACTAAAAAGAGATCACTCAAAGGCGCATGGATCAAATTCATCCGGAAATTACTCACCAATTTTTCATCAGCAGCATTGTACTGGAAATAAAGTTTATTCAACAACCTTACCGAATGATTATATTTTATTTTCAATGTATAAATATCCGCATTCACGGTGGCATCGGGAAACTTTACGACATTTTTATTTAAACCAAAATCGACACTAAATCGGTATCCCCGTTTAATCGTAGCAGAAATCCCCACTGAATTCCGCGTCCCATGAAAATAACTTCCGAAATTTGCATTTCCGTTGATGGTGATAAATTTCGTTCGATCACCACGATAATATAGATTCACATTATTAAAAGAATAATGATCCGCCGGCACTTCTGCCCCATATAAAGTAAAAGGTATTTTGATTATTTCTTCCGTCCGAGTTACGCTGGAAAAAAGCATGGCACCACTCATAAACTGAACATCCAATCCTGCCTTTACTGCACGGCTTTCCAAATATCCATCCAGATTATCAAATTGATTGATAAATACATAAGGGTTCACACTCAGAAATGGACCGGAGGAATACCGTTTATGCATCCCGGCAGTTACAAAGGTTTCTCCAACATTTGTCCTCTGAATAAATCCAACAGATGGTGTAAAGTTCGCCCCCACTTTTTTATAATAGGCTGCAAGATCCCATTTATTATCCCGCCATGCCATCACCACACGGCCGGCTAAATTATCACCATCTGCATCCGAGTTCTCGGTTTGAGCGATATAAGAATAAATGAGAAGCTTATTAATATTGAAATTCAAATCCACACCCATGGATCGATGATCTCTATCTTCTCCATTGGCATTTCGATTAACTAGAATGGCACCAATATTAGATTTCTTCAGAAAATTGCCTCGTATCCGGGACACATTGTATTGGGTGCGAGGCACATTTTCCGTACCCTCTTCCGTCATGTTGAGATATCCTACATCAAAATTCCCAACCTTTCCACTGAGTCGCGCACCACCGGTTATTGGAATTTGCTGTCCATCTTCCAAACCAATTCGTCTGCTGTGAAACATGGTAAAGGATCGACTGTATCTACTGGGGCCCATTCGGTATATATAGTTAGATATATCTCCAAATTCAAATAGACTGGCATTCTCCATGAAAAAATCCCGTTTTTCCGGAAAGAATAAAGGGAATCGTGTAAGGTTTACCCGCTCTTCATCCGCATCAACTTGAGAAAAATCGGTGTTGTAGGTTGCATCCAGAGTGAGACTTGGTGTTATACTATATTTTATATCTAATCCAACGTCAGTATTGTTGGTCTTCTCTTCGGATGAAATACGATTGCCCATACCAAATGGCTTCACCTGGAGGTTCCGACCGGGCTGAATATCCCTAAGTCCTTTTAGCGTTCCTCCTTTGGATACAGAAATCAACTTTTCAAATGGTTCAATAGGACTCCAGTACAAATCTTCTCTTTTCCGCCGTACACGTCTCAGAAAATTGATGCCCCAATCTTGCTCCCCATCACTGGAGTTAAACCGTAAACTGGTCAGAGGAAAAGCCAATTCAAGTTCCCATCCATAGTCATGTATTGACGTCTTGGGATAAACAATACCTTCCCATGCACGGTTCAGGCTTGTACCGTCATTATTAATATACATGTCCTTGATAGCGCCAGCAGGATTGAATAAAAATGCATAACCGCTTTTATCATCATTAAATGTATCCAGCATGATGGCAAAAGCATCCGAACTCTGTGAATCGAAATCCTGCTCCAGGCTTTCGATTATTATTTTATTCGGTTCAGAATCGTAAAGAATGGCGGACACATACAGAAAGTCCTTATCATATAAAACGCGAACCACTGTTCTTTCTGTAGGAAGATACCCTGGATTGGGTTGGGACTGGTAAAATTCTGTTATAGAATCCGCTGCCATCCATGCCGATTCATTCACATGACCGTCAATGAGAATTTCACCGGGTGATTCAACTGCATTCATGGTTGGCCGGGGAAATGTTTTTAAGTCAATAGCGGATTCATTTCCAAATAAGAGGGGATATGTAAAGAAAAGAATTTGAAGAAAATAACGGCGGATAATAAAATACTCCATAATAAAAGAGGAAGACTACCTCATTAATCTATACTTAAAGTGAATTGAGTTTACTTAGAAATGACTAACACTGTGCATGTAGCTGTATTGACAATTCCTTAGTCTTTTGTCAGTATTATTACTTTTCTGCGAATTTAATCCCACAACCTAATGCACGGGTTTCTGCAACTGTTATCGTTTGACCATTCCCCACTGCCTGGATTGCATCCATCAAATAGGTCTTTTTTACTTTTTTTGGTTTCCGGGCATTGTCATCAATCGCGCCTCGGTAAACCAGTTTACCTTTTCCATCAAACAAATAAATATGCGGTGTTTTAGTGGCGCCAAAAGCGGTGGCTAATTTGGCCCCCTTGTCAACTGTGTAAAGAAAATCGTGGCCGTATTTTTTGGAAAATTCACGCATATCATCTAGTCCTTCACCAATCTTAGCTCTATTTTTTGTATTGGGATTGATCGTAATAAAGCCAATCTTATTCTTATTGCTCGCTTCGGACAGAGAATTGTAACGATCCTGCCAGGCTATAACCCATGGACATGTATTACATGAAAAATTCACCAGTAAGCCGTTTTCCATTTTGACATCGTTTAAGGTCACCGTCTTTCCTGAAATATCGGTCATTTTAATATCTCCCAAGGGAATCGAAGCTCCGAGTTCCAATTCACCGGCAAACGAAAATGATAGTATAAACGTTAATATTATTGTTTGTTTAAGGTACTTAATCATGATGAAACTCCCATTTTAACGTAGGTCATATTACGATATATTTTACGACTTCACAAAGGATCGGGAGGCATTTAAAGTAAATACTTCAGAACCGCTTTTGAAATTTGTATATCCTGAACAGCCACGCCGGTTAAATCTGCAATCGTAATCTGAGAATCAGACGTTCTCCCTGTTGTTTTTCCAGATAAAACCTCTCCAAGTTCCACCACATCATCCATGGAAAAATCGTTCGATTTCAATGCTTGATAAATTTCACCCCGAACTTCACATTGGGATTTACTATCCGCGACCACCAAATCCGCCTTCATTAAAATGGATGTCACCAGTTCCTGTTTCGTTAAAGTATCGGAACCCATGGCGGTTATATGCGTCCCGGGATTAACATGGTTTATTAAGGGAGTTTCACTGGATGTACACGTTACAATCAATTGGCAGTTATTGATCACATCGTTTATGTTGGTGGTGGTGATAATCTTATAGTCGGTATCAATCATATTCGATTGATACTTTAACAAGGATGTTTCACTCCTTCCCCACACAAACACATTATTACAATCAATTATTTTTTTGAGATAGTTCAATTGCATTTTTGCTTGAAGACCTGTACCTACAATTCCAATATTACTTACGATTTTGGGCGATAAATATTTCGCACAAATGGCACCAGCCACTGCAGTCCTCACATCGGTGAGGTGTGCTTCATCTTTCAGGATGGCCATGGGCTCGCCGGTTTTCTGGTTAAATACCAGCATCATGCCATTCCCGTTTGGTATTCCCCTATCTGAATTCCGTGGAAAACCAGACGCAATTTTGATTACATACACATCATCATTTTTGATATATCCATATTTGATATGTACATCTCCAGGCGGCGATTCGAATTGCAATTCTCCCACAGGCGGTACCACCACATCTCCCCGGGTATAGGCCACAAACCCCACTTCAATCTCTTTCATAAGATCAACCTTCGGGAGAACAGATTTAATTTCAACCAAGTTGATAATTCGCATTATAGTATGCTCTTTAATACTTCAGAACTGATATTACCACCGCACATGACGATTACGACCGTCTGGCCATTGAGTTTATCTTTTTGTTTCATGAATCCAGCGATTGCAGCCCCTGCCGCTCCCTCAATCAGTTGATGATGTTTTTCCAAACCCATGCGGATACCATCCGCGATTTCATCTTCAGAAATCAACACAAAATCATCTATAATATTTTGACACAATTCAAAGGTGATCGATCCCATTTCCACACCACCGGCAGTGCCGTCCGAAAGAGTGTCCTCAGAAGGTAAATCGAGTTGTACACCTGCTTTTAAGGATTCATACATAACGCAGGAATTTTGGGGTGAGACACCAACCATACTGACATTTTCATTCATGGATTTAAGATAGCCGCCCACACCGGAAATCAATCCGCCGCCACCAACAGAAATAATAACTGAATCTACGGTAGCCAGATCATTCCATATCTCTACCCCCATGGTCCCTTGGCCGCAAATAATGTCCGAATCATTATAGGGTGAAATGTAAGTGGCGCCGGTAGTATTTGAAATTTCTTGTGCACGCTCTTCCGCATTAATACAGTCATTGCCAAAATATTCTACTTCGCCACCTAAATTGAGAATATTCTCAACCTTATTTTTGTGCACATTTTCAGGAACAACGATCTTGCCCTTAATACCAAGGATGGACATGGCCAAAGAACAGGCAGCCCCATGATTTCCTGTGGAAGCGGTTACCACACCTTTGGATTTTTGTTCGTCGGTCAAAGCAGTCATTTTACTGATAGCGCCACGGAATTTAAATGATCCTGTTTTCTGGATATTGTCCAGTTTCAGATAAACATCACCATCAATGAGATTACTCAAGTAGGGCGAATGTTCTAGGGGTGTATGTCGGAGATGGGATTTGGACCGTTCATGAGCACCTCCTACATCCTTGGGAAATGAGATCATAATGAATTGAAAACGGGTGTAATGCGTTCTAAAGCTGCTTCAAGATCAGTTTTCTTTGCTCCATAGCCAAAACGCAGATAATGATCCATGCCGTACCAATCACCAGCCACCAGCATAACACTGGCTTCATTTCGAACTTTTTCTACTAGTTCAGACGAATTGATGTCCCAGTCATATCTTGCAAATGCCATTGCCCCTGCATCCGGTGGAATAAAATTGAATTTTCCATGAAATGATTCTACCCATGCCTGGAACAGAGCCAGGTTTTTGGTAAGTGCATCCCGAGTACGGTTTAATGTTTTCATACGATTTTCCGGAAGGAGTACGTGGGCGGCAATCATATCACTCAATCGGCCAATGGCAATGGATGTATAATCATGAGTGGCCCAACATTTTTGGATATAATCCTTGTTAGCCAATGACCATCCCAGTCGCAATCCGGGCAAACCGTAGGCCTTGGATAAGCCACAGTTCACGATGGTCTTGTCATAATCTATTTCCCAGATTGAGGTGCACTCTTCTCGATTGAGTTCCGCCCCGCGGTAAACCTCATCAGCCAAAATCCATGCACCCACACTTTGAGCAATCTCACCAATGGCATGAACTGTCTCCTTTGGTAAAACAGAACCGGTGGGATTATTGGGATTGCAGATACATATCAGTTTTGTCTTATCAGTAACAAGGCTTCTTAATTCATCTAAATCAGGCTGCCAATTCAAGGATTCATGAAGGGCAAATGTTTTTACATCCACACCCAATCCTCGGGAGAAACCGTAGATCTGGAGATAATTGGGCATCATATAAACCATTTCATCACCTTTTTCTAGCAAGGACATAATAGCGACCATATTGGCTTCAGCAGAACCGTTGAAGGCTTGGACATTTTCAGGGATAGCACCCGGATAAATAGAAGCGATAGACTGCCTCAATTCTGGGGATCCTTCTGTAAATCCATATGTGAGTTCTGTATTCTCGATCTTTTCGATGAAATTGCTTGAAAATAGTGATTTTAATGTACCGGGATGAACGCCACTCTCAGATAAATTATAATCTACCTTGTTCTCCCAAATAGATTGCTGACGCTCTAACTGGAATGGTTCAAATTTCATGATTCAATTGCTTTCTTTATGGCTGATTCAAAACGGGTCTTATCCTTTTCCATTTCCCAATGATCTGTTATATTGCCATTTTTATCAAAAACAATCGTGAATGGAAGTGCCCCTGACCAATCATCATTTATGGCACGAATGAAATTATTATCGTTCCCTTCCTCTTTGATAAAGGTTACCCCTTTCACACCTTGTTTTTCAAGAAAGGCAATGGCTCTATCTTTATAGTCCGTCCAATCGGTTGTAACAAAATAAATTTTTATTCCGTTATCTTTATATTTATTCGACAGTTCGACAATCATTGGAAATTCTTTCAAACATGGGGCACAAGTGGTGGCCCAAAAATTAACTAAGACAGCTTCCTTTCCTTTATGGGTTGCGATCTGTTTATGCAGCGCCGCCGCATTAACTGTTTTCAGTTGGAAATCCGATTGACTGCACCCCAAAAGAGCGATAAATAATATGGTTAATATTTTTTTCATTTTTTTATTATTTAGAGCCGCAATTATTCGTGACTCTACATGAATTAATTTCCAACGATAAAAACAGCATTCCCAAACAATAATTTTCCATTACGCCAGAATGCTCTGAACAAAGGGTTATCGGCTAAATACACCACGTTACCCCGGCCCATACTTTCAACACCAAACACCATGGATTCCCGAAAATTCTCCTGAGCCTTAATTCCCACAAATCCGCTGACCAATGCAGTGGAATCATGGGTGACTCCCACATTCCAACCATCGGGTAAAAATGCATAATGATGATTCCGAATTCTTAAGGAAAAATAATCATCTCCATATCCAAACGCCAGTGGATGGGACGGGTCCATTTCAATTTTTACGATGGAACCGTAGGCATTTTCACTAAGACGGTCCCGCTGTCTATCTTTATAGGATTTTAACCGTTCAGTCAATTTCCGATTTTTATTTTTTTCCTCAGATGCTTTCTTTTCATCTTCTGTTGCGAATCTTTTTAATCCGAATCCATCCTTATCCACAAATTGGTCCATGGCCGAATCCATCAGAATTAATCGCCCGCCTTTCTTCACCCAGCCGCGCAGTTCATTCACTGTTTCCTTATTTACATAACCATGACTGCCTGAGGAAAGAATAATGACATCAAAATCATGTTTGGGAATACGGTTAAAATAGTCACTATCAATGACGGTAATAGGGAACTCAATTTGCCGCTCAAAGAAATGCCACACTTCGCCATAACGGTAACTGCTTACACCCTCCCCGGAAACCAATCCAATTTTCGGCGCTTTCACCACCCGCATAGATGACGAGCCAAAATCTTTTCCTTTTGTCACAAACCCTGTACTTGCCACTGTCAAATTCCGATGTTTTTCCAAAGCCGCTTTTTGGATAATATGATCAAAATTCTTTCCCAGTTTTTCATTCCCTTTTCGCGTAATGACCAACGTACCACTATCAAAAGTTTTACCGTTTAATTCGAAAGGTTCTTCTGTTACCCGAACAACTACATCATTTTTAAATAGAACTGATAAAAATTTAACATCCCAAATTCCCTTCCAGGGAAGGATATAGGCATAGGGAACACCTGAAGATTTTTCAGTTTTTGAGACCAATCGTTTCGCTGTGGACATTTTGACATCACTTTTAACTGCAACCGCATCCAAGCCGTAAACATAGGGTATGGCCCATGCGGTGAGATCATAAGTCAATGTATCCCTTAAGGTTGTTTGGGGTTCAAACAAAACCTGAACGAGTACGGATTTCGATTGGTTGGCAGAAATAACCAAATCGCCCACATTTATTTTTACAGAACCGGTTTCCCCCGTTTTATAATTAAATCCTTTATAGGATCGACTGGCACTGGCTGTACCATACTGGATTCCATTTTTATCCAACCAACTCTGGAGGTCATTCAGTTTATCTATATGATTGGATTTTGAAATAATATACGTGTTGTATTCACCCTTTGGATTATTCTTCCCTTCCGAGAAAAACTTCACAAATTCGTCTACAATGCGATTGACATTTTGAGACGCTACCTCAACAGTGGACAATCCTGTTGTATAATGATGGGTGATCCGATCCAATAGAGACAGGGTATCTCCGTCTTCCGTTTCAATCGCAAGGCCGCCGCGACTGTGGCCTGCCTGTTCGTAAGTCATCCCAATGGCACCGTTATATGTGGGATAAGTATCACCGTAACTGGGGTAAAGAAGATCAAAAACTTCTTTTGTGAAATAGAGCCAATTGTTCTTGTCAAAATACTTGGCGTGATTTTTTCCAATCATGGTTTGGAGTTCCCGCTGCCAATCCGTGATATATTCATGGTATGGTTCTGCCGCCGGCGCAAAATAATAGGGGCTGTTTATTCCTTGTTCGTGAAAGTCCACATGGATATGGGGCAGCCACTGGTTATACAATTTGATCCGCGAATCTGATTCCGTTTGCGTCTGCCATGCCCAATCCCGGTTCAGATCAAAATAATAATGATTGGTTCGTCCTCCCGGCCAAGGTTCCATATGCTCTCTGGATACTGGATCTGCATCGGGCCAGCGGTTTCCGGTCATGCGAAACCAATGGGTATATCTGTCTCGTCCATCAGGATTAATACATGGATCAAGGATTACCACGGTATTCTCCAGCCACTTTTGCGTGTCTCGATTGGTTGGGTCTGCCAAAGCGTGAAGTGTTTTCATGGCTGCTTCCGTGGAATTGGCTTCATTTCCGTGCACATTATAGCTGAGCCAGACAATACCAACCTTTTTCCCCGAAGGCTTTCCTTTCAGCATACCAGCCCGTTTTAGGTTATCCATGCGAATCTGGTCCAGATTCGCCATATTTTCCGGACTGGAAATAATCGCCACCAACAGGGGACGCTGCTCATATGTTTTTCCGTAATGTTGAAGGGTTACATTCGAACGGGATGCCACTACATGTTCGACATAAGATACCACTCGATGGTGATAGGTAAATTGATCTCCCAGGTTATAACCCAGAAATTCCCCGGGTGATTTGAGATCACCTGCAAACAGAATAGAAAAAACGAAGAAAATATTGATTGACGCTTTAGGCATAAACACTCCTGCTTAAATTAAGAGCAGAACTTAGGGTTAGTTCTTATAAGACAGAAAATAAAATCATGATAAAAAAAAGCCCCTCATCTTTCGATGAAGGGCTATAACAAAGGAGGATCTTTCGATCGTATAAAAAGTTTTTTAGACTTTTTTCCCGTCAGCTCTCATTCGATTCAACACTTTACGAATACCGATTTTATCAATCAGCCGTAAGCCCTGTGTCGATACATTGAGGGTAATCCAGCGATTTTCATCCGCCAGCCAAAATCTTTTTTTCTGAAGATTAATATCAAACCGACGACGAGACTTATTGTGAGCATGGCTCACATTGTTCCCGAACATGGGTTTTCTTCCTGTTACATCACATTGTCTACTCATAATTTCCTGAAAACCTGTTTTTATTATCTATTAAAGCCCGCAAATATAATTCATTATTTGAGAGACATCAAATATTATAATTGGGGATATTTTGTACTATTATAGGTAGATATTCACAATTAGGACAATCAAGAGGGTTACCACTTTATTTCTTTTTCTCAAACGCCGCTTCCATTAGCACCCATAAATTAGGATCCAAGACAATCTTTTTTGGCTCAGTATCTACTTTAATCGTGAAGGAATTCCTTTTCTTATTCACCTGAATCGTTTCAATTACAGGCGTCGTCTCACCCGGTTTATAAATACCAATCTGTAATGGCATATTGAATAAATAGCCATCATTTTGTACCTGGTCCAATATGATTTTTACCGTACCATTTTTGTATTGCCAACTGCCTGCATATTCTAAGGTACCGCCACCATTGAGCCATTGTTTGAAAAATACAGATAAATCCATGCCGGAGGCTTCTTCCATTTCTCGGCGGAAATCATCCGTGGTGGCATTGAGATTTTGATACTTGGCATAATAGGATTGTATCCCTTTCCAAAAATTGTCAGTACCCATAATGCCACGCAGCATGTGCAAAATCCAACTTCCTTTCTGATAAGTCTGACCCGTGGTAACTTTGGCCATGTCCTTTAAATTGTCATGAACTATCGTGTAGTCGGGGTGCTTTTTATAAAATGCGTTTATGCGTTTTTGGCTTGATTTCAAGCCATCAACAAAAGCGTCCCGTCCATATTGGTGTTCGATAAAAAGCAAGGTGAAATAGGTGGCAAAACCTTCACTCAGCCAAATATCATCCCAATCATATTCCGTTACTGCATTGCCAAACCACTGATGGGCAATTTCATGAATGATAACGTTTCGCCACCGCACAGACCTTTTTCCCGTAACGGATTTATCACCGTAAAATATTGCTGTTGCAGATTCCATGCCGCCGCCCACACTATTGGACTGAATATTGGCGAGCTTTTCATAGGCAAATGGACCTACATAATCTGTATAAAATTCTAATACCTGTTTCGTCGGTTCAGCAAAATCATAAAACCCCGCGTCCCTATCCTGCTCATACACCCAGGTCTGAATTGATTTACCATCAAAGGTATCCACATATTGAACCGCAAAATGAGCGACGCCAAGGACAAAAAGCCATGGTGCGATGGGTACAGATTGTTTCCAATGGGTCAGCCGTTTACCATTAGGACCATCCGTTTCTTCTATTAATAATCCGTTGGAGATGACCTGATAATGGTCCGGAGCCGTGACCACAAATTCGCACATGGATTTATCATAGGGATGGTCAATGAGCGGCAACCAATGCCGGGCTTTATTGGGCCAGTTGTCACTAAAAAATGTTCGATCACCATATTTATTATCGGCAATTTTAAATCCATCCGCAGGAACTCCTCTGTAAGAAATTGTGTACTGACTGCGCTGATTCACCGATGATGGCACCGGCAGTTTAATATACAATTCATCATTTTTATGTTTAAAAGTCAAGGCATCACCATTGAATGTTACCCGGCTGACTTTCATGCCTTTTTCCTTCTGCACATTTATCAGATCAAGGCGAAGTTCCTTAATTCCTTTTTCCAAGTAACGAACATCCACCTTCGATTCACAAATAATCTCATCGGTTTCGTCGGATAATTCAATGTTGAAAATATAGTTTATGGCATCAATCTTTGGATTTTTTGGATAATTGTCTATGGGGGCGGAAATTCCGGCAGAAAAAGTGCCGATGATTATGATAAGAATAAATTTCATATATTGTCAGCCTTCATTGAATTCATTTATTAAGGGGCAACGACAGATTCCTAAACTTACTGATAAAAATAATTAAAAAGCAGAAAAAGTGGAAAAATTTGTTTGTTCAATCTGCAATGACTCATTCTTTTCAATATTGAATTAAATTTAACCATGCAAATCGGAAGTATAAAAATAGATATACCCATCCTCCTCGCCCCCATGGCGGGCGTAACCGATTATCCTTTTCGGGTTTTATGCAAAGAACAAGGCGCCGGTGTCGTGTATTCTGAATTTGTTTCTGCTCATGGGATTATTCGTGAGAATATCAAAACATGGCAGATGATTCGATTTACCGATTTTGAACGACCCATTGGTATCCAAATTTTTGGTGATTCACCAGAAGTCATGGGCAAAGCTGCTCGGATGGTGGTGGATAAATTTTCTCCCGACATTTTAGATATTAATTATGGCTGTCCCGTACCCAAAGTTACCAAACGTGGGGCTGGTTCTGCCGCCCTTCGAGATCTATGCCTCATGGACGATATCACTACCGCTGTGGTGGAATCGGTATCGGAAGTGCCAGTCACAGTAAAAATGCGTGCGGGCTGGGATTCAAAGTCAATCGTCGTACCAGAAGTTGGACCCAGATTAGAAAAGATTGGCGTAAAAGCCATTACCCTTCATCCACGTACTACTAAAGAAAGATATAAAGGATCCGCAAATTGGTCATTAATTAAAGCACTGAAAGAATCCGTTTCCATACCAGTCATTGGAAATGGAGATGTAAAAGAACCCAAAGATGTTATACGAATGTTTGAAGAAACGGACTGTGATGGTGTAATGATTGGCCGTAGTGCTTTAGGGAATCCCTGGTTTTTTAAGGAGGCTATTGCCATTTATAAAGGAGAGTCATTACCTGTTTCTCCCAATATAAATGAACGAGCAGAGAAATGTTTGAGCCATTTAAATCAGATGGTAGAATTTCATGGTGAACGGGTGGGTATCAACCTGATGCGAAAACATTATGGTTGGTATATTCGCGGTTTTAATGGTGCCAGTGCCATTCGTAAAGCATTGGTTACGGCTTCTGATAAGGATGAAATGGTTGATATTTTGGAAACGATTAATTAATAAGCATTTATTAACTTTCGTAATGATTTCATATTTTCAATCACTTTTCCATAATCCATTTCTCATCACCCATTTTCCATACCCAACGGAGGTGGGCCAAACATTCCTTTTCCAATCCTTGAATCCTCCCTTTTTCCCCAATAAATTCACAAGCTTTTTTTGATCTTAAAATTTTAATTAAAGGAGTCAAATATGCAAAATGCAAAAGCCATTGTTCCAAAGCCCATCAATGAACCGGTATTATCTTATGCACCCGGCACACCGGAGCGGGCCAGACTCAAATCCAGAATAAAGGAATTAAAATCTCAAGAGATTGAAGTGCCCATCATTATTGGTGGCCAAGAAATTAAAACGGGCGATATGGGTGAAATGCGTGTCCCCCATGATCACAGTCATTTACTGGGTCGTTTTCACAAAGCCGGGAAAAAAGAAATAAAAATGGCCATTGAATCGGCCATGGATGCCTGGAGTTCATGGTCCAAAATGCCATGGGAATCCCGTGCGGCCATCTTTAATAAAATGGCCTCAATTCTTCAGCGCCATGGTGAACAAACTATTAATGCATCCACCATACTTTGCCAGAGCAAAAATGCCTACCAGGCGGAGATAGATGCATCCTGCGAAATGATTGATTTTTTGAATTTCAATAGCTGGTATGCCCAACAATTATATAGTCAACAACCCACCTATTCTCCAGACGGAATGTGGAATCGTCTTGAACATCGCCCATTGGAAGGATTTGTTTTTGCCGTATCGCCTTTCAACTTTACATCTATAGGAGGGAACCTAACGGCTGCACCGGCACTTATGGGCAATGTCGTCTTATGGAAGCCCGCCTCCAGTGCGGTTTACAGTTCACACTTTATGATGAATTTATTTCGTGAAGCGGGTGTGCCCGATGGTGTCATCAATTTTATTCCCGGTTCTGGCCGTGATGTGGGTCCAAATGTATTGAAAGATCCAAACCTTGCAGGTATTCATTTTACAGGGTCTACAGCAGTGTTCCAGGGGATGTGGAAAACGGTTGGGGAAAATATTTCTAATTATAAATCTTACCCAAGAATTGTAGGAGAAACAGGCGGAAAAGATTTCTGTATTGCTCATGAATCATCCGATGTGGATGCCTTAGCTACAGCCATGGTTCGGGGTGCCTTTGAATATCAAGGACAAAAATGTTCAGCCCTATCACGAACGTATATTCCAACAACTATCTGGTCGGAACTAAAAGAAAAATACCTCGCCCAAGTTGAAGCAATAAAAATGGGTGATCCAGAGGATTTTTCTAACTTTATGAATGCGGTAATCGATCAGTCTGCATTCGACTCGATCACTGCCTATATAGATGGGGCAAAAGAAGCAACCGATGCAGAAATTATCACCGGTGGTAATTATGATGGTTCAAAGGGATATTTTATTGAGCCCACCACTATTTTGACCGATAATCCTAAATATATCACCATGTGTGAAGAAATATTTGGTCCGGTTTTAACGATTTATCTTTACGACCCAAAAGATTGGGAAGCGACACTTGAATTGGTGGATTCCACCTCTCCATACGCCCTCACCGGTTGTGTATGGGGACAAGATCGGGAAGCAGTTAATGAGGCGACAGAAAAACTCACCCACGCCGCCGGGAATTTTTATATCAATGATAAACCCACTGGCGCAGTGGTCGGTCAGCAACCCTTTGGTGGTAGTCGCGCTTCCGGAACGAATGACAAAGCGGGATCCATGTTCAATCTAATTCGATGGATATCCATGCGAACCATTAAAGAAACATTTGATCCTCCCAAAAATTTTACATATCCATTTATGGATGATGATGAATAATAAAATAATCTAACATGTTAGGAATCAACATATGAAAATTCATGAATATCAGGGGAAAAATATATTTAAAAGCTATGGCATCCCTATCCAAGACGGGTATGTCATAGAAGAAATAGAAGATGCATCCAGCACTATAAAAAAGGTACAAAAGGAATTCAACTCTGATGCAGTGGTGGTCAAGGCACAAATCCATGCCGGTGGCCGAGGAAAAGGTGGCGGTGTCAAATATTCTCCCACTGCAGAAGAAGCATTAACCAATGCAACCAACATGTTAGGCATGAATCTGGTTACACATCAAACCGGTCCCGAAGGCCAAAAAGTACGTAAAGTATATATCACAGAAGCCTTAGATATAAAAAATGAATATTATTGTGCCATCACCCTCGACCGGGCAAAAACCAAAGATGTGTTTATGGTTTCGTCAGAAGGCGGTGTGGAAATTGAGAAAGTTGCAGCCGAAACACCTGAAAAAATTATTAAGGTATGGATTGATCCATTGGTGGGTATGAAATCATTCCAAGCCAGAAAACTGGCATTTGGATTGGGACTTACAGGCACACCATTTAAAACAGCTGTTAAAGTATTTATGAAATTATATGAATGCTATCAAGGAACGGATGCATCTCTCGTTGAAATAAATCCACTTATCTTATCAGAAGATGACCGGGTAATTGCATTGGATTCCAAATTTAACTTTGACGATAATGCCATATACCGTCATCCAGATATTTCAGACCTTCGAGATAAAAATGAAGAAGACCCGACGGAAGTAGAAGCCAGCGAATATGATCTCAATTATATCAAACTGGATGGTAATGTGGGCTGTATGGTGAACGGTGCCGGTCTCGCAATGGCCACCATGGACATTATTAAACTGGCGGGTGGAGAACCAGCTAACTTTTTAGATGTGGGTGGCGCAGCCAGTGCAGAAAGTGTAAAAAATGGATTTAAAATCATTCTATCCGATGAGCATGTAAAGGCAATCTTGATCAATATTTTCGGTGGAATCGTTCGGTGTGATCGCGTGGCCAATGGTGTCATTCAAGCGGTTAAGGAATTGGGATTAAAAGTACCGGTTGTTGTCAGATTAGAGGGAACAAATGCCGAAGAAGCCAAAACAATTCTATCGGAATCAGGATTGGCTATTATTCCGGCAAATGATATGAAAGATGCTGCTCAAAAAGTTGTTAGTGCAGCATTGAAAGATTAGGGAATATATATTATGTCTATATTAGTAAATAAAAATTCACGTGTGGCAGTACAAGGAATTACGGGCTCAGAAGGAACGTTTCATGCCACACAAATGCTTGAATATGGCACCAATGTGGTGGCTGGCGTCACCCCGGGCAAAGGTGGACAAACAGTATTAAATGGGAAAGTACCTGTTTTTAACTCGGTTGAAGAAGCCAGAATTGAGACAAACGCCAATGTTTCAATCATTTTTGTGCCACCGCCCTTCGCAGCAGAAGCCATCATTGAAGCTTCCGAAGCCGGGATCGAATTGGTTGTTTGTATTACGGAAGGTGTTCCCGTTCAGGATATGGTAAAAGCCAAACGTATAATTGACCAAAATAATACGCGATTGGTTGGACCTAACTGCCCCGGTATCATCACCGTTGATGAATGTAAGTTGGGTATTATGCCTGGCTTTATTTGTCAAAAAGGAAATATCGGCGTCGTATCTAAATCTGGTACATTAACTTACGAGGCAATTGGACAATTGGTTAATGTAGGGTTAGGCCAAACAACCGCAATCGGTATTGGGGGAGATCCCATTATTGGCACCACAATGATTGATGTGTTCGCACTATTTGAAAATGACCCTGATACTGCAGGGGTGGTGATGATTGGCGAGATTGGCGGTCAAATGGAAAACGAAGCTGCGCGATGGGCTAAAGAAAATATGACCAAACCCATCGTTGGCTTTATTGCCGGTCAAACCGCGCCTCCTGGCCGTCGAATGGGCCATGCCGGTGCCATTGTTTCGGGTGGGGATGATACGGCAGAAGCAAAAATGCGAATATTAACCGAAAATGGTATCGCAGTTTGCGAATCTGTGGCGGATATTGGTGAAAAAATGAATAAAGCTTTAAACAATTAAGGGATACAATAGAATGAATAATCGAACATTTGCCATGATTAAACCGGATGCGGTACGCAATGGACATATGGGTAAAATTCTGGATCGAATCATTGATGCGGAATTCAATATTTTAGGTGCGAAATTGATTCGGATGACAAAAGCACAGGCTGAAGGTTTTTATGCCGTCCATTCCGAACGACCGTTTTTCCAAGAACTCACTGCGTTTATGTCATCGGGAAAAACCATGGTCATTGCCCTGGAGAAAAATGATGCTGTCTCTGCATGGCGCGACACCATTGGTGCAACCAATCCAGAAGAAGCGGCTGAAGGTACAATTCGTAAAGATTTTGCCACTTCATTAGGTGAGAATGCAGTTCATGGTGCTGATAGCGACGAAAATGCCACTATCGAGATTGGCTTCTTTTTCACGAATAGCGAATTAATTTCGAATCAATAGCGCTTTTTGAAAAACCTCCAGTAATGGTTGCATTTTCCATCCCGCTCCTTCAAATTCCAAGACAGGCATTGACCCTTCCATTAACATAATGGCAAAAATAATAACCATATTCACTATCTTTACCCTGTTGGTCATAACCGGCTGCGGAAAAAGCAACCCCACAGCCACTGTGGGCGATTATATTACTGTTAATGCGGAAATTCCAGAGGAAAGCCAAGATCTCGATTTCATTTGGGAATTGACAAATATTCCTAATGGTAGCGAATTGGATAATTCTCAACTTACGTCTGGCGAATTCAATGCATCTGTCATGTTTATTCCCGATGTATCCGGACCATATAGTATTGAAGTTTCTGTATTTCAATACAATGACGAGATCAGCACGCAATCCTTTTCTTATGATGTAATTGACAGAGAATCATCTCGAGAAGTTGAACAAGCGATCGAAGATGAATATCCGAAAGAAGCACATGAGGCGGTAGCTGAATTAATGGTGAACGACGATGAACCAAAATGGTATGAGTCTGAATCTGTCGCTCAAGTGGTAGAAGAAGCTTCTCAAGAAATGCCCGAGCCCATTGTTGACGTCGTGGAACCGAAGCCGATTGTTGAAAAAAAACCAGATCCCATACCGCCGCCGCCACCTTCAAAGAAAAAGAAAATGGCAAAGCCCAAACCCAATACTCGTGGCATGTCAATTCCTTTTGATAAAGAAAGATTTACAATCCAAGTTGCATCCAAAAAAGTTTTAGAAGATGCTAAAAGTGTAGCAGCTACGTTAATTGACGCTGGCTATGACGCCTATATTCAAAAAGCCGTCTTTAAAGAAACAAATGAAATATGGTATCGAGTTCGTGTCGGTAGCTATGATAATCGTGATACCGCAGTTGCAGTGGCAGAATCCTTATCCAAGACACGGTCGGAGAAAGCCTGGGTGGATTTTGTTCGTTATGAATTTTAGTTTTTTAACCAAACCGAAAAAACAGGGGTAATTATGGAACCAATGAACCTTCATTTTGATGTCAGAGATATTTTTCGTTCACCTCGCCTCGCACTGAGCGGGAAAAAAATAGGGATATTTTTATTTGCCAATATTATTGGTTACAGTGCATATTTTATTTTGAATTACATTGCACTCGCTTTGTCCGGTGTATCCTTTGGCGAAACGTGGACAACACAAGGACTGTACCCATGTATATACACCACTGATGCATCCTGGGTTGCATGCACTCTGTTTTGGATTGGGTCCATTGTGTGGATCATTGCCATTCATTTAGCTTGTACAGCTGTGGCGAGGGTGACCTATAAACAATTAAAAGGAGATGAGTTCTACTCATCTGGTGACGCTTGGAAATACGTACGCAAGCATTGGCATCCTGTTATTTTTACTTCTATATCTATGGTGCTTATTTTGGTTTTCTTTATCGGAATGGCTGCTGTATTTGCGCTGTTTGGTAAAATACCCTATGTTGGAGAATTCTTTTTTGCCCTCCCCTATTTACTTTATTTCTTTGGTGCTGTTTTCACAGTTTATACTGCAGTTGTTTTCTTGGTTTCTCTTATTTATACCCCTACCATTGTGGGAACGATAGAAGAAGATACAATGGGCGCAGTTTTTAACAGTTACTCTATTACGTGGAGTCAACCATGGCGAGTGATATTATACCATATGATTCTGCTACCTCTCGCCGCCCTTTCTGTTGGGCTCTTTAAAGCGATACTTTTCTGCGGTTTTAAACTTGTTAATATGGTTTTTGGTCATGAAATGCTTATGGGCCAAAAGCTAACGAATATCATGGGGTCAGCTGCCCAGGCAGTTTGGCCACAAGATTTTTTCACATCCATTACCAACGCATATGTAAATGCATGTGCCAATTCCGGATCTTGCTGTGGATCATGTTCCATTGGTAGTGAAATGTTAAACGATTTTTATGCCTGTTTTATACCGGTGTCTTCCGGAAGTTTATCTGGAACCGAATCTATAGCCACATTTATAGTTGGTGTGTTTTTGTTCCTGATCACGCTTTCATTCTTCTCATATTTCCTTTCAATATTATCTGTGGGTGAAACAATTATGTTCACCATCTTCCGAAAAAAATCTGATGATGATAACATACTCGATAGAAAAGATGAAGAAGAGTTGGAAGATGAAGATGATGATGATGATGGTTTGAATTTCGACAATGATGATCCAGGTGAATCTGAATCTAACGATTCTGAATCTGAAGATAAAACACCGACTTTAGAATAGATTAATACCCATTTTTCAATGAATTTCAACGCTGAAATAGCATTGGTAGGGTGTAATAATAAAGAGTAAATTTCCCGGCTAAAATGAAGCTGTTCAGGACGGATTTAGAAAAACTTATTTCCAACCGGCTATTTGAAATCTCGACAGAGTCTCTTAATTTGGAAGATGTTCAAGTGGCCAGCGATAAATTATCCTGCACCCTATCTGTGGATCATGCGCCAAATGGATACAGAATTCATGGGTCATTGTGTGTGGTATTTTTGGAAAAATGCGATCGTTGCCTTCGCTCATTTGAAGAAAAACGAGAAACGAATATGGATATAATCCTGACAAATAATGTGGAATTACTCAATAATGAAAATATTGATGTGATCCATTTTTCTGATTCTGATGAGTTTATTGATTTAAGTTCCATCGTTCATGACCTCATTCTATTGGAAGAACCAATAAAAAGATTATGTGGTGATTCATGCGAAGGCTTGTGCCTAGAGTGCGGTGTGAACCTGAACGAATCTAAATGCAATTGCGGTCCGAGAGATGTTGATTCTCAATGGGGACCATTAAAAGAGTTAAAAAATTAAAAATTCGGAGTAATTATGGCATTACCAAAAGGTAGACAATCGAAAGCACGCGGAAGAAAACGTCGCACACATTATAAAACTGCAAGTGTGAGTACATCCCTATGTCCACAGTGTAGCCAACAAAAAATGCCCCATCGGGCTTGCCCAAATTGCGGTTATTATCGTGGGCGTCCCATCCTTTCTGCAACGGAATAATATACCCCTTTTAAAATGAAAATCGTTTTGGATGCCATGGGGGGAGATCTGGCCCCTCGGGCTACCGTGCAGGGTGCCATCAATGCTTTGAAAATATCAACGAATGATATTCACATCATTCTTGTAGGTGATGAAGCTCAAATCAAAGTTGAGCTGGGCAACGAAATACCGGATCAAATCTCAATTCATCCAACCACACAGATTGTCACAATGAATGACAAAGGCTCAAAGGTAATCAAATCTAAGCCTGATTCATCCATTGTTCAGGGGATTAAACTTGTAAAGGATCAAAAAGCAGATGCATTTATCAGTGCAGGCCATACAGGTGCAGTCATGGCCACATCATTATTCCTACTCGGTAGAATCCCTCACGTTAAACGACCAGCACTGGGTGCATTCATTCCAACCCAGAAAGGTGGCAAAATTCTTTGTGATGTGGGCGCCAATCCTGATGCAAAACCAAAACATTTATTACAATTCGCTATTATGGCTTCAATGTATTTAGATCATGTAGAAGATATTAAAGAGACGAAAGTCGGGCTGATTAATATCGGCGAAGAGCCATCAAAAGGATCAGAAATGTATCTTGAAACCCATCAATTGTTAGATAAAGAACTTCCCAATTTCATTGGAAATGTAGAGAGCAGGAACTTATTTGAGAGTGAAGCCAATGTCCTAGTTTGTGATGGCTTTGTTGGAAATACATTAATCAAGTTCGCGGAGGGATGGACCACTACATTTTCCAATATGATTAAAGATAAGATAAAAGATAAAATACGTTATAAAGCAGGTGCATGGTTAATAAAACCCGCATTAGATGATATCCAAAATCAGTATGACTATGAAGAGCATGGTGGCTCTCCTCTTTTAGGCATAAATGGTATTTCTATTGTGGCACACGGCAGTTCAACACCCAAAGCAATTATGAATTCTATTCTATTGGCCAAAAAATCAAGCAAGCAAAACTTAATTCGTGATATATCTAAAGGAATTAATAAACATTTAGGTGCCATCAATTGAAAGCAAAGGTTACAGCTACTGCTCGGTATTTACCCGAACGAGTCTTGACTAATTTTGATCTAGAAAAGATGGTAGACACCAATAATGAATGGATTCGATCTCGTACCGGTATTGAGACACGACATTTAGTTAGTGAAGGTGAAGCCACCTCGGATATGGGAACAAATATTGCAATGCAACTTTTGGAAAAAACCGGGAAATCACCTGAAGATATAGATTTGATTTTAGTTGCAACCAGTACACCCGACTACCTTGTATGTGCCACCGCAGCCTTAATTCAGAATAATATTGGTGCAAAAAATGCATGGGGGTTTGATATTGCCGCAGCCTGTAGCGGGTTTATTTATGCCATGGAAACAGGTACGAAAATGGTGGAATCTGGTCGTTATAAAAATGCGATTGTTATTGGAGCGGATACTATGAGTTCTATTATTGACTATACAGACCGAAATACATGTGTCATCTTTGGTGATGGCGGCGGTGGTGTTCTTTTAGAACAGTCTGATGATGAAATAGGTATTTTAGACTCAATCCTACATACAGATGGGAGCGGTAGCCAATATTTAAATGTTCCTGCAGGCGGAAGTGCCCACCCAGCGTCAAAAGATACCATTGAGAACAGAATGCATTATGTGCATCAGGATGGAAAAACAGTATTTAAATTTGCTGTTAAAAACATGGCCGATGTGAGTAAACAGATTTTAGATCAAAATAACCTTACTGGTGACGACCTAAAACTGTTTATCCCTCACCAAGCCAATCGCCGCATTATAGATGCCGCTGCAAAACGGTGCGGTTTAGCGGAAGATAAAGTTTTAATCAATATCAATAAATATGGAAATACAACAGCGGGGACTATTCCCATTGCTTTAGACGAAGCAGTGGAAACCAATCGTTTACAAAAAGGTGATTTGTTACTATTGGCTGCATTTGGCGGCGGTTTTACTTGGGGCAGCATGCTGATTCGATGGGGTGATGCCTGATGGGGATTGGATTTTTATGCCCGGGACAAGCATCTCAGAAGGTGGGGATGGGGCTCGATTTATATGAAAATTCAACTTTGGGCAAACAATTCTTTGACACCGCAAACGATATCATGGGTGTTGATATTCAGCATATAATTTTTAATGGTCCAGAAGAAGAACTGAAGCAAACCCAATTTACCCAACCAGCTATTTATATCGTCAGTGTAATTATCGGTATGCTCATGCTTGAGAATGGGATCCAACCATCTTGTGCTGCAGGCCACAGTTTGGGAGAATATTCCGCACTTACATTGGCAAAATCTTTTGACTTTGAAACTGGACTTAATTTGGTAAAAGTACGTGCCGAAGGCATGCAATTCGCCGGAACTCAGAATCCAGGCACAATGGCGGCAGTCATAGGATTGGATGATGAAACGACTCAAAATATTTGCAATCAATATTCTAATGGTATTGTTGTTGCCGCAAATTTTAACGCCAAAGGGCAAGTTGTTATCTCTGGTGAAGTGGATGCGGTTCATGCGGTGATGCCACTATTGAAAGATGCTGGGGCGATGAAAGTGATCGAACTCAATGTGAGTGGTGCATTTCATTCCCCTTTGATGACACCTGCAAAAGAAATGCTTTCTGAAATGCTTTTATCCATCGAAATTCGGGATAGTGAAATACCCGTTTATGCCAATGTTACTGCCTCCCCTGTTTCAAATAAAGATGAAATAAGACAATCATTGATTGACCAATTGGAAAATCCAGTTCGATGGCATGAGTCCATTACTCGCATGATCAAAGATGGCATGAACCATGGGGTGGAAATCGGGCCAGGACGTGTACTTCAAGGATTATCTCGAAGGATTGACCGTTCTTTTGATATGAGTGGTGTGGAATCTCTTGAACAAATTGTAAATTTCGACTATGTTTAAATTATCAAAAAAGATTGCTGTCGTAACCGGCGCATCACGTGGTATCGGAAAAGCCATGGCAGAAACATATGCACAAGCCGGTGCCCATGTGATTTGTGTGAGTCGGAATGAGGATGCACTTAATGGGGTTGCCGATTTGATTCGCAGTAACGGTGGATCTGCATCAGTTGCTGCTTGCAATGTTTCGGATTTAGAAAATTTTCAAAAATTAATCAAAGATACAGCCGATAATTATGGGTCTGTTGACATATTGGTCAATAATGCGGGTATCACCCGAGATACCCTTATTATGCGAATGTCCGAAGATGATTGGGATACCGTTATTGATATTAATCTAAAAGGTGCATTTAACGGCATTAAGGCTGTCACGCGAACCATGATGAAACAAAAATCCGGTCGTATTATTAATATATCATCTGTTGTGGGTCTCACTGGGAATGCAGGCCAGGTGAATTATGCCGCTTCTAAAGCAGGGCTAATTGGTCTTACAAAATCAGCCGCAAAAGAGATAGGATCTCGTGGCATTACTGTTAATTGTATTGCGCCGGGTTACATCGCAACAGATATGACTGATCAATTAGACGATCAGGCAAAAGATTTACTCATTTCACAAATACCATTAGGACGAATAGGAAGTCCTGATGACATTGCCGCTACTGCCCTATTCTTGGCTTCGGATGAAGCAGGATATATCACGGGTCAAACCTTCACGGTTGATGGCGGCATGGTCATGATCTAACTAAAGGAGGCAATAATGTCCACAATCGATAAAGTAAAAGAAGTCGTGATTGACAAACTGGGTGTTGAAGAAGATAAAATCGTAGCTGATGCATCTTTCATTGATGATCTCGGTGCAGATTCATTAGATACTGTAGAATTAATCATGCAACTCGAAGAAGAATTTGGAATTGAAATTCCAGATGAAGATGCTGAAACTATCACCACAGTTCAAAAAGCTGTCGATTATATCGAAGCCAATCAATAGAACTCAATGAATAAACGTCGTGTTGTTATAACGGGTTTAGGTGTATTAGCACCGAATGGAAACTCACTTTCAGAATACTGGGATGCTCTCATCGCTGGGAAGAGTGGCATTGGACCTATAAAAGGATTTGATGCAGAAGATTTAAGCGTAAGGATTGCAGGTGAACTTTCTGATTTTAATCCAGAAAATCATTTCAATCGAAAAGAAGTGGGTAAGTTGGATCCATTTTCCATCTACGCTTTGGTCACCGCTAAAGAGGCCATTTCCCAAGCCGGATTAGACAATGGCGACGTAAACAAGGAGCGAGTTGGTGTCATTATTGGAACGGGTGTTGGGGGAATACAAACGTTAGAAAGTCAACATAGTGTTCTTATGACTCGCGGTCAACGCCGCGTTACCCCCTACTTCGTCCCGAAATTTATTGCCAATATTGCCGCTGGCCAAATTGCCATCCAGCATGGATTTCAAGGAACTAACCATACGGTTATTTCCGCCTGTGCATCTGGTACAGATGCCATTGGTACTGCCGCTCGGACCATCCAATATGGCGATGCAGATGTTGTTATCACTGGCGGTACCGAAGCCAGTGTTACACCATTAACTATTTCCGGATTTGCAAATATGAGAGCACTATCCACACGGAATGATGACCCCACTGCAGCCAGTAGACCTTTTGATCTGGATCGAGATGGGTTTGTCTTAGGTGAAGGTGCTGCCAGCCTTATACTAGAAGATGCTGAGCATGCCAAAGCCAGGGGTGCAACTATTTTGGCTGAATTGGCTGGATACGGCGCCACAGACGATGCATACCATATAACCCAACCTTCTGAAGGCGGAAAAGGTGCAATTCGCGCCATGAAAAATGCATTAATAAATGCGGGACTCTCTGTTGAAGATGTGGATTACGTGAATGCACATGGTACGTCCACACCATTTAATGACAAAACAGAATCGGCAGGAATTATTTCATTATTTGGCGAACATGCGGAAAAATTAAAAGTAAGCTCAACCAAATCAATGACAGGACATTCTCTGGGTGCCAGTGGGGCACTTGAGGCCGTCGCTTGCGTTCAAGCAATTCAGGATAACATAATCCCACCAACAATTAACTATACCACACCAGATCCTGAATGCACATTGGATTACGTTCCAAATAAAGCACAAAAAGCCAATGTAAATGTTACCATGTCAAATTCATTTGGTTTTGGTGGCCATAATGGTGTCATTGTAATTAAACGCTGGAATGACTAGGGCGTGGCTTTTTTTGACTATCTATTTAACCTATTCAACCCACATACTTTATCTGATCTAGAAAAAATATGTAATTACCGATTTCGAAATCGGAATTATCTTTATCAAGCATTTACCCATAGATCGATTTCCAGCGAACCAAAACAAAATTATGAACGACTTGAATTTTTAGGCGATGCTGTAATTGATATTGTGGTAAGTCGGGAACTTATGCGAGAGTTTCCCGAAGGCGATGAAGGGATTCTCACCCAAAAGAGATCTGCCCTCGTTCAAAAATCATTCCTCGCAACAATGGGAAATCTATTAACCCTTTTAGATTATATCAAAATTGAAGAAACGGTTGATTTGAAACAGGAAAAAATTGCGATTAAACAATCAGCTAACTTATACGAAGCCCTAGTGGGTGCCATTTTTCTTGATGGGGGTATGAAACCGACAAAACAACTGATTCTTAATTCCATTTGGTCCCATCGACATGAGGCTTGGAAATCCGTCAACCACAAGGGTCAATTAATAGAACTTTGCCATATGAAGCAAATGGAAAATCCTAAATTTTTGGTCACAAATGTATCAGGGCCCGATCACCAAAAATTATTTGAGGTCCATGTTAAAATTGGTGATATTATTTACCATAGTGGTATTGGTACAAATAAAAAAGCCGCAGAACAATATGCGGCACAAAACGCCATGGAGGCACTTCAGGTTTAATTATCTATTTTATTAATCTTATCTCGAATACGGGCAGCCATTTCATATTCTTCTTTATCAATCGCCTTTTCAAGCTGACGCTCCAATAACTCAACTTTGGGTTCTTTCTGAATATCTTCTTCAATATTTTCTAAATCTTCTTCCCAGACAATTGCCTCACCCATGACTTCCTCGGCAACCATGATAGGTGAATGCATTCGAAGGGCAACCGCCAATGCGTCACTGGGCCGTGAATCAATTTGAAAATTTCCAAGTTTTTCAACCTGTAAATCTAAAATTGAATAGAAAACACCGTTTTCCAGTTTTGTTATTTTTACCGCTGATAATTTGCCACCCACACCATGAACTGTATTCACGATCAAATCGTGAGTTAACGGACGGGGCGTTTCCATATATTCCATGGCCATTGCAATGGCTTGTGCTTCATAAGCACCGACTAAAACTGGGAGTCTTCGTTCGCCGGATAATTCCTTTAAAATAACAGCATAACTACGGTTAGGATGATAATAGGATATTTTTTGTACTTTAACAGGAATCATGATTAATTCTCAAGAGAACTTATGCTTCCAGAGGTTAATGTTCAACTTTTTTCAGATAATATTTCTTTTAATTGGTCAATCTTTTTTACGGGTGTCGGATCCGTATTGTGTAAAACTGCACACCAATAACTCACCCAATCTCCAAAATGGATTAAATGTAAATATCGTTCAACCAATGCATTCCCCCCAACAGAAACTATTTCTTGGTTCTCAGCGAGACTCCCAATAATTTTTTGGGTAGATTGTTGTCGAATGCTTGTGCGTGGATGATCACCATCATCTTTTAACCAGATAATCGATAGTTGTTGGATCAATTCTTTATTATTCTCCCATCCGACAATTTCATTGTGGTTCATTTCTGGTAATTCATTATAATAAGCCAACATTTTTGAATTTTCACTCAACTGCCCTTTCCACCTTACGGCCATAATTGATGTGGCTTCCGTTTCACCATAAATCACGGGGATAGTTTTATATATGCGATTGGCTAAAGCATAAGTTGGGTTTTCATTTGACTCAAGACCATAATTATCTCTGGATGCGGTAATTAGCGAAATGGCATTCGATAATTGACTTACCGAAGATTCACCAATAATTCCCAAGGTCTTTAACAAATACATCATCGGTACAAACGACAATGCTAACGCAGCTCGCGGTTGCAATCCGCTGGGTATAGACACAACGTCTAAATCAAGACTATGCATTAATTCTGTTAATTTCCCACCGGTAGAAATACCAATTATTTGGGCATTTTTTTCTCGAGCCTGATCAAATGCAGCCAATGTTTCTTCAGTATTTCCGGAATATGATGAACATATAACCAACGTATGACCATTCACCCATTTCGGAAGTGTATAGTTCCGAGAGACAACCATTGGGACCTGTAATTCATCTTTTACAAGCGTTCGAACAACATCGCCACCAATGGCAGATCCACCCATGCCTGCAACCACAATATTACGAATATCTGAATATTCATTTTTTAATGAGACATTATGGCCAATTTTTGCTGCTGTGACCATATGATCAGGAAAATCATAAATGGATTTATACATGTCATCGGGGTCTAACTTGGGTAATACTGTCATTAATAGGTCCTATTTAAAATCATGGTTGTAAATTGATTTAAGTGCGCGCGATTTCTCTCGGGAATCACATTGAGCCCATCCTGAGCTTTTTGGATATAATGTTGAATAATTGTCTCCGTCTCCGCTTTGATTCCATTTGATTCAAAGAATGCTTTATAAGCAGAAATAGAATCATTTTTTTGGATGAATTCCAGCCATTTGTCACGGTGGTTTTCTCGAGCCAATATAGATAAAGCTGTCTGCTTTCCAGCGCGAATATCACTGCCTAAACTTTTACCCATGGTTGATTCGTCTCCGTAAATCTCTAAATAATCATCTTGAATTTGAAAAGCCAATCCAAGGTTTAAACCATACTCGAATAGTTGATGACCGTCGGATTTTGAATCATTGCCAATAAGACTACCTAATTCCGCACACAACCCCAGCAATGCACCCGTTTTTTTTCCAATCATTACGAGATAATTCCCCATGGTAATTGAATCATCATTTTCAAATTCCTTGTCCATGCCCTGCCCTTCGCAAATAGCCAAGGTCACTTCATTAAACCGTTGGTGAATATATTTCGATAAACCAGTTATTATGGAATGGGATAAGACAAATAATCCATCACCAGCCAAAGTTGCAGTGGCATTATCCCACTTTTTATGAACAGATGGTTGTCCATGTCGGACATCATCCTCATCCATAATATCATCATGAACCAACGAAAAATTATGGAGTAATTCCACTGAAATAGCTGCTTTCATTATTTTTTCTGGTGCCGAGGAATACACATCTCCAACCAAATGGACTAAAATCGGGCGGAATCTTTTCCCTTTACCATTTAGTACATATTTTATGGGATCATAAAAGTAGGCTGGTGTCTTCTCTAAAGGAATTTGATGAATGGCATTTTCAATCTCATTCTTCAAAAATTGGATATGATCCGAAAAGGGTTTAGTGGCCTTCATCAAGCTTTAGTTTTCCAATTGTCTGAAGTTTATCCATTACAATGGATTGAATTTCTTCCATACGTTCCGGTGTATTGGCTTCGAACCGGCAAACAATTACGGGTTGCGTATTGGAAGATCTAACGAGTCCCCAACCATCGCCGAATTGAATGCGTACACCATCAACTATACTGCAATTATAATTTTCAGTAAAATAATCCACAGCTTCTTTGGCGATCCTAAATTTTTCTTCGTCAGATTCTGCTTCAAAACGCATTTCAGGTGTTGAATAATAGGTCGGCAGTTCCGCTTTCAGTTGGGATAATGTTTTATCGGTTCTGGACAATGTTTGAACAATTCTTGCTGCAACATAAATGGCATCATCATAACCGTAATAATCATCGGCAAAAAATATATGACCACTCATTTCACCACCTAATTTACAATTCAGTTCTCCCATTCTTTGTTTAATGAGCGAATGACCTGTTTTCCACATGATGGGTTTGCCGCCATACTTAACAATCATTTCTTCCAGAGCTTGAGAACATTTAACATCGTACAGGATCTCATCTCCTTCTTCTAAAACTTCCGGCAGAAAAATGGCCATTAACTGGTCTGCCCAAATGATATCACCTGTTTCATCGACCACACCCACACGATCCGCATCACCGTCAAAAGCGAGGCCAATATCATATTGCCCAGTTTTCATTAAAGAAATTAAGTCAGCTAAGTTTGCTTCTACTGTAGGGTCAGGATGGTGATTGGGAAAAGTGCCATCCACATCACAATATAATTCTGTTAAATCTACATTCAGATTTTTGAAGACTTCGGGCCCGCAGATTGCACCGGCGGCATTTCCACAATCCATAACGACTTTCAATCGCTTTTGAATATCTATTTTAGAGGAAATCATTTGTTTGTATTTCGTAAGAATATCATAGGAGGCTTCAGAACCTTCCCCTGCTTCGAAATCTTGTTTTTCAATAATGGCACGAATATCTTGAATTGATTCGCCGAATACAGCCTTCTGATTTCGGGACATTTTAAAACCATTAAATTCTGGGGGATTATGGCTTCCCGTAATTTGAACGGCGCCAGCCACATCTAACTTAAACATGGAATAATAATTAGCAGGTGTGGGTAAAATACCAATATTTATCACATCCACACCGGTGGAAAGAATCCCCGTTTTAAATTGTTCAATTAAATCCGGTGTCGTGAGGCGTACATCTCCACTCAGTGTAATTTCCTGACCGCCACCACGCTTAATATATGTGCCAAATCCTTTGCCCAGGCTTTCTACCACATCGGGTGGAAAATCATCAGATACTTTCCCACGAATATCATATTCACGAAATATATACTTATTGAGATTCATCGGTTCCTTTCTTGAGAATAATTAACGGTAAAAATTAAGGATAATATATCAGGTCTTAAACCAATGAATTGGTTTATTCGTCTGTTTTTGGCTTTTGGCGATATTCTTTTTTTTGAGATTGTTTCTTTTTGGCCCGCATTCGCCTTTCCTTAGCTGCAAAGGTAATTTTAGTGGGGACCCTTTTTTTCGGTTTATGGTTCAATACGATCAATTTTTTTCGAAGCCGATCTAATGCGATGTATTTGTTTCGGCGTTGGCTCCTTTCGTCTTGGCAAGTGACGACAATACCTGTGGGTAAATGGGTTAAGCGTACGGCACTGTCTGTTTTATTTACGTGCTGACCGCCTTTACCACTGGCACGAAAAGTATCAATGCGACACTCTTTCAATAGACCTTCATTTGATTCAGGTATTCTAATCATTAAATCAGTATTTAATTATTGGTTCTAACTTTTGAATAATCGGGTTCATTATATTCCCTGTCTAAAATATGTATTTAAACCTATGAAAGCCAGAAACTATTCACCTATGAAAAAACACATTATTTTCCTCCTACTATTTTTGTTTTCCACATCTTGCGAAAAACAAAGCACGCTCCTCAAAGATTATGTCCAAAAACCCGACCCTGCTTTTCGATATGAAATTAAAAAGGTTGTAAATGGGGATTCATGGAAAGAATATATTATAAAGATGGTATCTCAAACTTGGCTCACTTCGAATGAAGTGGAAGAAACAGAATGGTGGCATTACTTAACCATTGTCATCCCAGATGAAGTGATAGAAACCGAAGCATTATTGATTATCGGCGGTGGCAATCATACAAATGAATTACCTGAATCGGCAGACCCAGCATTTATACAGGTGGCATTGGCAACACAATCCATCGTTTCGAGTATTTCTAATATCCCATTTCAATCTCTTGTATTTAAAAATGATTCTTTAGACGAACGCTATGAAGATGATTTGATTGCATTTGGATGGCGTAAGTTTTTAGAAGGTGGTGCCAAAGATGAAGATGCGGATTGGCTTGCTCGGTTTCCAATGGCTAAAGCAGTTTCCCGAGGTATGGATGTGGTTCAGGAGGTTGCGACTTCAAAAGGGCATCCAGTTGATCATTTTGTCACGACCGGGGCTTCAAAACGCGGTTGGACGACTTGGGCCACGGCAATGGTTGATGATCGTGTTATGGCTATTATTCCTATCGTAATAGATGTGCTGAACGTGGTTCCATCTTTTGACCACCATTGGAAATGCTATGGTGAATGGTCTTATGCTGTGGATAGTTATGTCAATGAAGGCATAATGGAATGGATGGGTTCCAAAGAGTTTAATCGAATGTTAACTATCGTAGAACCTTACAATTATGTCGATCAACTTAGTCTTCCGAAATTTCTGATTAATGCCACGGGAGATGAATTTTTTGCTACCGATTCCTGGCAGTTTTACTGGAATGAGTTGAAAGGTGAAAAACACCTCCAGTATATTCCCAATACGAGTCATGGACTAAAAAATACTGAAGGCGAGTACGATTTGAAAAGTCTAACTGCTTTTTATAAAGCAACAATTTCGAATGCTGATATACCCAAATATGATTGGCATGTCAGCAATGATTCTATATATTTACAAATTGACCATGACAATTATATCGTTAAACAATGGGAAGCCATAAATGAAAAAACGCGAGATTTTCGTGTAGATACAATCGATAGAGTCTGGGTATCAAAACAATTACAACCATCTAATGATGGGTCATATGCTGTAAAAATAACTCAGCCAGAAACGGGTTATAAAGCAGGATTATTGGAAATCACATTTAATCCCGATTCAGATATTCCCTATATATTTACCACAGGAACAGTGGTCTCTCCCAACACATTTCCTTTTGGCGATTTTAAGAGTGAAAATCCGAAGGGTACGCGATAATAAGAATAATTATTTAATTACTTTCCGCAAGAATCCGCCATTTTTATCTAATAATTCTTTCGCTTCCTCTTTCGAACATTTTTTTTCAATCATCACTACCGCCGTTTTGACGGATTTATCTGCAGCGTAGAGTGCTTTTTCAGATTCTTTCGGCTCTAGTTCTGTCAATTGGCTAATGATACGTGCCCCTCGATCCACAAGTTTATCATTAACAGCCATGAGGTCCACCATGAGATTGCCGTAAACTTTTCCCAGCCGAACCATGGTGGCAGTAGAAATCATGTTTAGTACCATTTTGGTGGCAGTGCCTGCTTTCATCCGGGTAGATCCTGTAATCACTTCCGGACCTGTATCCACTTTAATTAAGACATCAGAATCTGCGGCTAAATAGGGCTTTGCATTACAAATTAAATAAACTGTTTTTGCATCGATAGATTGACCATATTCGATGGCCGATTTTACATAAGCAGCTGCACCACTGGTGCTAATACCAATCACCACATCGCCAGCTGATAAGCCAAAATGCTTTAAATCTGTTACAGCCCTATCCGGTTGATCCTCTGCCCCTTCTATAGATTTTCGCAATGCTTCATCCCCGCCTGCGATAATTCCATTGAACCAATCCCGTGGCACCGAATAAGTTGGTGGCATTTCTGAAGCATCCAATACACCCAATCTGCCTGATGTACCGGCACCTACATAATAAATATGATTCCCATTTTGAATTGCTTCTGTGGTCAGTTTTACAGTTTGCGCAATTTCTGGAATAGCAGATCTCACCTTTTCTGCGATGGATTGATCTTCGTGATTAATTATACCTAATATTTCGGATATGGATTTTTGATCAATATTTTGCGATTTCTCATTTTGTTTCTCAGTCGAAAGGCTTTTTCTGTCGATAGTTTTCATGTTTAAAATTACAAAAACGAATGCTTTGGATATTTATTTTAATTTAGATTTGCAAAATATCGTCTAGCTTCGACCATCACTTTAGGCGAAAGCATTACAGATCCTATAATTGTGGGTATGGCCATAATTGCATACATACCATCGATAAAGTTAATCACAACTTCTATCGAAATCATGGCGCCCACCACTATGGTGAACACATAGAAACATCGATAATAAAAAATACTTTTTGTACCAAATAAGTAACCACTGCATTTACTCCCGTAGTATGAATAGCTCATCATCGTAGAAAGACTAAAGGTGAGTACCGCAGTTAATAGTAACCAAAACCCAAATCCACCTAATTCCTTTACAAATGCTGTGGTAGTCAACGTTACGCCATTTAATCCCTCTTGCTCCCAAACACCAGAAGCCAAAATAACAATTGCAGTAATGGTACACACAACTATGGTATCGATAAATGGTTCAATCATGGCCACGAGACCTTCTCGAACCGGTTCTTTGGTCATGGCTGCACCGTGGGCCATATCTGACGTACCCAAACCGGCTTCATTAGAGAATAGAGCCCGGCGGACACCGGCAATAATAACAGATCCTACGGCACCGCCCATCACTGCATCACCAGTAAAAGCATCATGTATAATTAATCCAAATATAGAAGGGATTTCGGCAAGGTGATTAAACACGACTAATAAACCTGCAAACATGTACAGCACAACCATTACAGGGACCATGTAGGTTGCCACTTGTCCAATTCTTTTTATACCGCCAAAAATAACCAGAGATGTTATAAATGCCATGATGAGGCCCTGAATCAGGTTTCCAGTCTCGATAGATTCTATAAACCATCCATTGGGTGTCAGAACCTGATTGCGAATAATATCGGCCAATTGATTGGACTGAAAAATCACTGTACATCCAAATAATCCGGCAATACTAAATAGTATGGATAGGGGTTTAAATTTTTTCCCTAAACCATTTTCTATATAGTACATGGGGCCCCCTTGAATATTTCCTTGATCATCCTTCCCACGAAATAAGATTGATAGGGTACAGGAGAAAAACTTTGTGGACATCCCCACCACGGCACTCACCCACATCCAGAAGAGTGCGCCAGGGCCACCCATTTGGATGGCAATGGCCACACCGCTGATATTCCCCAAGCCAACTGTACTGGCTAAAGCGCTGGATAATGCTTGAAAATGGGTAATTTCTCCCGGATCATTTGGGTCATTATATCGCCCGAAGAGAATATCAACACCATGACGAAAATACTTAAATGGAATAAAACGACTATAAATGGAAAAATATAAACCACCGCCCAAAAGCAAGATCAGTAAGGGTGGTCCCCACATAAAACTTGCAAAGGCACCCATGAAATCATTGATTAAATCCATATTCTTCCTCATTTACTAAAAAAAGTTTCGGATTATACCGAAATTCACTGCTTAATTACTACCGTTAAATCCATGAAAAAGTTAGATTTATATCTCATCCGCCAATTTATTGTCACATTAACCATGACGTTAATGGGGTTTCTTTGTGTTATCATCGTGGTAGATCTTATCGAAAACCTAGATCGGTTTATCGATAATGCTATCCCCATGGAAATCACCTTAAAATATTACATATATGCAATCCCATGGTTCTTGAATATTGGTTTGCCTATGTCTATGATGATTTCAACTGTGTTCAGTATCGGTCTCTTAGCCAAGCGGAACGAACTCACGGCAATGAAAGCCACGGGAATAAGCCTTTACCGAATTGCAGTCCCAATCACAACGATTGGTCTCATTGTCAGTTTTATTTCATTTGAATTGGATAATACATGGGTCAGTAAGGGCAATCAAGTTCGATATAATATCGAAAGAGAATACATGAAACGCAGGTCCAGAATAAAACACCAAAAAGACCTTCGGAATGTATTTCTACAAAAAAATGAAAAAACCCATATATCCATTGGGCGTTATAAAGTAAGCACAACAGTTGGACGAAGTATCACAGCCATATCTTTAGAAGAGGGTACTGTTTCCAAACGGTTGGATGCAAGAGGCATCGCATGGAATGATTCTTTAACATTATGGCTGGCCACAGATTATTCCATACGGGAGTTCAACAATTTTGGTGAAGTTAAAAAAACGGCTATTTCCAAAGGAGATACATTAATCAATCTCAATTTCACACCTCAAGATATCACCCAACAGTCCAAAACACCGGATGAAATGAGTTTTGCAGATTTAACACTGCGGATTGATCAATTAAAAAAAAATGGCGTGGACACGACCAAATGGGAAGTCGATCGACTTTTTAAGATATCTTTTGCTTTTACAAATTTGATTGTGGTTTTGTTTGGCTTACCCCTGGTTGTGATGAAATCCAAAGGCGGTCTATCTTTCGGTGCGGGAATGGGGATATTTGTTATTTTTGTATATTACGCATTTATCAAGTTTGGCATGTCCATGGGATATAAAGGGATTATGTCACCCTTGGTTGCGGCGTGGTTGGGAAATGTTATATTTACGATTGGTGGCGGTTTACTTTTGGTCTTTTCCCGGAAGTGACTCTTTTGGCGCGTTAGCCTTTTTCTTCTCCGGGACGGGAGAAGGTCCCCCATTCCCAGATTTTACTTTTTCTTTCCGACCTTTAAAACTTGTCATTGTAAAACCCAAAGACAAATTTAGTCCTTTCATAGAATGAATCCACAAGCCGCTTTTAAAAGAAAAACCCAAATCAATCATGATCGGACCACCATGAAATCCGGCGCCAAATCCTAATTCAGTTCGATCCAATCCCTCCCAAGCGAAACCAAGCCTGAGCGGTGTATTGGGAAACCGATATAATTCCGCACCAACGGCCCATCGCCATCGAGAATGGGCGAACAGTCGATTTTCGAATCCAGTCGTTAAATCGGAACTGATAAGTAAATCTTCTTTTCTGTATGAAACACCGAGTCGAAAAACTGCGGGGTAACGAAGATTAAATTCCTTCGGTTTTCCGTTTTCATCTACATTTTTAACGATCGTGGAACTGCTGGTAAATATTGACCCCGATGATAGGTTATCCGCTCTTAAGGAATCGATGGAATAGGTGTATAAAACCGCGACAGAATCTGAGAGTGACTCCCCACCCCACGTTAAGGGATATTTCATGATATCTTTGATGAAAGATGGTTTATTCCAAGCAATACTTCCCAATGCGTTTATCAGAGAAACACCGAACCGCATTCCGTTAAATTCTTTCGTGGCAATCCCAATATCCAAGCCATACCCTGCACCACCAAAGCCCTGCCTTAAATAATAGGTACCCGATCCATACACGGCTTGGGGTGTGGTAATAAAATTGGCTGAACTAGAATCTGGATCAACGCCCATATAAAATAATCCCTGTAGGTATTTCAATGAAAACCCCAGTGCAAAAGATTCAAAAGGAACAGCAAAGGAATACCCCAATTCGTGGACTGCCATTATTTCATATTCCAATGTCATATCAATAACAGGATTCTTGGCATTGCCTTCTAGCATGAGGCGCGCCATACCTGCCGGCAGACTATAGGAACTCATATATAAAATATTGGATGTTACCGCCATATTACCGGAAGAATAATTCATACCGGGTGTCGCAATTTGGATATTCATATCAAAATTCAATCCACCTCGATTATCCAATCGGTTGATGATTGTTCCTTTTTCATCTTGGTCCAACGTATCTCCGCTCAAAGTCCGCAATGCAGCCATAGAAAAATAGTTATTCCCAATATCAAAGTCTAATCCCCCCACCTGCAACATAAATGGCCGATCAATCTGAAATGCAATTAATGCTGGATTGAATCCCACTGAATAGATTCCATCTGCAATTGTTGTGGTTGCGCCCGCCATGGCTACAGCACGAGGATCTCGTTTTTGACCATGAGAAATGGCCATTATTAGCATGAGGGCAATTATGAGATTCGACCGTTTCATCGTTGCGTTAACTTTCCCTCCCATCGAACATAATTTGATGTATTACTAATTTTTCCACTACCCGAACTGATGGTGAAATACCACCCGTTCATATCTCGTACTGATCCACCGGATGATTGCACCCGAATTCGAATACTATCCCGTAAAGATGCACTTAAAGATGAAATCCCCGAAGTTGAACTGGGTGTCCAATTAAATGAATCTACATTGGCCAATTCTGTGGTGATATCCGTCCAACCATCATCCAAATTCACATTAGGATTGGATCCGGCAAAATAGGCCAAATCAACCTGAGAAATGGTACCGAATGTTTTCCAGGCAATCGTGACTTCCGTATCCTGATCCAATGATTGATTTCCGTTTGGATATTTAACCACAATCTCATCGGGTGCTTCGCTGGTCATTCCTGTACTGCTGAGACTAAATGTGAGACTCGAATTGATATCGATATAGTCCAAAGTGGTTAGATAAACTTTTTGTCCATCCGAACCATTTAATTGAAATCGAGGTGCCATATAGGGTTGTCCAGGGTTTGTCATAAGCCGGATTCGAGAGGTGGGTATTGGACTACTATAAACGGCAACCCCAGCCTCTTTCACTTGGCCCACATGGGCGCCTGCATTCGTAGCCGGATAAAAACTCACAGGATCCGGTAATGGAATTTTCATTAATGTATCCACATAAGAAAAAACTGTATCCAAACCCGCACCTGTGGTTTTTACTATATAAGCCATGCCATCGACACAGTCGGCAATATCATCCATCACGTCAAAAATAAAGAAGTTACCTATCTCGGGGTTTAAACTATCACAATTGGATACAATGTAAACGCTATCTGTAACGACCCAATTATTTTTTACGACCATAGAATCTTTAAATGCTGATAGCGCACTCATGGTGGTATCCAACGGAAAAAAACCAATGTTTGACATAAGCATGGCCAACTCACCACCGGATGGAATTTTATTTTCCACTGTTAAGTCTAAACTGGCAGATTGTAGTGTGGCCCGAATACGGTTTCGGTTACTATGGTTCATTTCTTGCACCGGCGTGTTTGTCACTGATATAAAAGTCATGGGCGCCATAATAACCTCAAATGGGGCCAACATTCTATACTTTCCGCCAATGCTCATGCCCGATTCCAGCGTACCGCGGCCATCAATCCTGGCGCGTGAATTCACCTTAAAAACGGAAGGATTCGAAGACATGAGTTCCACAATAGTCGTTTCATTGATTCCCGGAGCCACTGTTACACTATCAAAATAGGCAACAGAAGTGGGAGCCTTGTACTTTAATGTTGTGGTGCCATCTTTAGATAATCGAATAATGGTTTTCATCGTATCCCCCGCAGTAGTGGGGCTGGCTAAAGTGGACAATGCCTTCACCAACATGGTATCTCCCGCCTGATTAACTGAAATCATATCAAAGTCTAAAACAACCGGTAAGCGAATGGTATTTAACATTTCAATTTCTAATTGGGTATCTACGAACTGCATTCCGGAAAATCCCAATGGCATACCCGCAATACTGATTTCAGTCGGTGGAAATTCCTGAATAATATTGGCTTCTAATGATTCAAAGTGAAGTTTTTTCATGGAAATATTCAATGAAACGGATCCTATGTCTGATCCATCCAATGGGATTTTAGCCGATTGTGCAGGAATGGCGGCTGATAGATCTAAATTCAATTGTGTTAAGGCAGAATCTTTTCCCGCTGGATTCGAAAATGTATACCCATCTAAATCATAAGTTTTGTTTATAGTGACACCATTTTTTAATACCGTATCCAGTTTTGTAGCGTCTTTGCCTGCGGGGGGTACAAAATTTTGAAAATTCATCATAAAATCAACATTCAATGGATAGGTACTGGAAACATCCGTTAAGTTGATTTCATTCACTTCAAATCCACTGTTCGTTTTTAACAGACCGGAAAATATTTCAATTTCAGTTGGGAATTCAATGCTGGGCAATGTGATGGGTAAATCTGTTTTTGTCACTTGAACGATGGCTGAATCCAAACCCGCGATTCGAAGTTGAATGGCCACATTCACCTGGACACTGTCGCCTGCGTTGATGGTGACGGTTGCATCAGAAGTACTGGCAATCCCAAAACCAATATCCATCCGGATGGCACCCCCAAGGCTATCTTGACTTAAAGATGTTATCTCCGGACCGAAAGTATTATCCTTCGTTAAAGATGACTGGGTATGATTAGCCAATGTCATGGCCGGTGTTGTTATATCCGTAATGAGAGAAACAGTTGGATTCGTCACATCGGTGGGCAATCCTTTATTACTGATAGTGGTATTAAAATCGCTGACACTTGCCCCTGCATCGGCTTGAATGACCATGCCATCTACCGACTGTACAAAACTGGGTAATTGGCTTGCGGGTATGGTGGGGAGTATCAATGTGATTTGAATTATTTCATTGATGGCTGAGGCAATGGCATTCCAAACGGCACTGGTCACAGTCTGATCGCTGGATGGAGGTACCGTAAATACAACGCCTGAGCTATTGGTTAATTGTCCGCCCGGTGCAATGGGAATCGCCAAATTAATTGTGGTATCTAAGGAAAAATCTAATTGTGGTGCAGATACGGGGGCTGAAGCATATTCAATATTTTGATTGAGTTCAATTTCCAGAATATCCGTCCCAATCGATGTATCTGGCAATTCTCCTTCAAACATCAATTGCATCCCAATGGAATCAGGTGTAGAAAATATTTGTTTATTATCCACCATACCTTCCAAGGAATACTTTTGTTGAACCAATGGGAATGTTAATTCAAAAAACCAAGTGGGCATTTCAAAAGCCAATGGATTTTGAAAATCACAACTCAATGTAAATAGAGAAAGGGCTCCAATCAGATATTTGGAAACCCGTTTTTTTATTGTTGGTTTAGAATTCCTCGGATTATTCATTCTAAATGGTTCATCTAACAAATGATACGCTGTAGAAATTGACCTTAAATAGGGTCCTTTTTCTACAAAAAAAAAGAGCACCGAAAATTCGGTGCTCTTTTCTCATTTTTCAGTGCAAAGATGATGATTAATATCGATACTGTTCCGGTTTGAATGGCCCTTTTACACCTACACCGATATATTCAGCTTGGTCTGACCTTAATTCCGTTAATTCAACACCGAGTTTATCCAAATGAAGCGCGGCCACTTTTTCATCCAAATGTTTGGGCAACACATAAACATCATTGCCGTATTGTTCTTTATTCGTCCATAATTCAATTTGGGCCAATGTCTGGTTAGAAAATGAATTACTCATGACAAATGATGGATGTCCCGTGGCACATCCTAGATTAACCAATCTGCCTTCGGCTAAAATTATCAAATCTTTTCCGTCAATAGTATACATATCCACTTGGGGTTTGATGGTATTTTTTGTAGAACCGTGGTTTTCATTCAGCCATGCCATATCTATTTCATTATCAAAGTGACCAATATTACATACGATGGTTTTATCTTTCATGGCTTCAAAATGATGCCCCTGTACAATATCTTTATTACCTGTGGCTGTAACGATGATATCTGCTTCCGGAATGGCAGTTTCCATTCGCTTCACAGGAAAGCCATCCATGGCTGCTTGCAATGCACAAATGGGGTCGATTTCAGTCACAATTACACGGGCACCTGCGCCGCGTAACGAAGCCGCAGACCCTTTGCCCACATCGCCATATCCAGCAACGATCGCCACTTTACCCGCCATCATGACATCTGTAGAACGACGAATGGCATCGACTAAGGATTCTTTACAACCATACTTATTATCAAATTTTGACTTGGTGACAGAATCATTCACATTAATAGCCGGCATGGTTAATGTTCCGTTTTTAACCCGTTCATATAGACGATGAACGCCGGTTGTGGTTTCTTCTGATAACCCATTGATGCCAGCCACCAATTCCGGAAAATCATCCAATACCATATTGGTTAAATCGCCACCATCATCTAAAATCAAATTCAATGGTTTGCCATCTTCAAAGGCAAATAATGTTTGCGCAATGCACCAATCGAATTCTTCTTCATTCATACCTTTCCAAGCATACACAGGGACCCCTGTATCTGCGATTGCGGCGGCGGCATGATCCTGGGTCGAAAAAATATTACAGGAAGACCATGTTACTTCTGCACCCATTTCTGTTAATGTTTCGATTAAAACAGCAGTTTGAACCGTCATATGCAGACAGCCGGCAATCCGTGCACCCGCTAAGGGTTTAGAGGGGCCATATTCTTTTCGAATGGCCATCAGGCCGGGCATTTCTGCTTCGGCTAAGGTGATTTCTTTTCTCCCCCATTCAGCGAGAGAAATATCTTTAACCTTATAAGGCAATTTTTCTGTTTGAGTCATTTCTGCTAAAGCCATGTTTAATTCCTTTCGGATACAGCTGATTTCAATGCATCAACCATATCTGTTTTTTCCCACGTAAATAAATCATCTTCCCGTCCAAAATGGCCATTAGCTGCTGTGGGGAGATATCGCGGGTGTTTTAATTTTAAGTGATGAATAATGCCACCTGGTTTCAAGGGAAATACCGATTGCGCAATTTCCGTTAATGCTTCGTCTGATAAAGATCCAGTGCCAAATGATTTCACATAAAAAGAAGTGGGTTCAGCCACACCAATACTGTAAGAAAATTGCACTTCACATTTATCGGCCAATCCTGCAGCCACAATATTTTTAGCAATATAACGTGCCATATAAGCAGCCGACCGATCCACTTTAGATGGATCTTTTCCGGAGAACGCACCACCACCATGTGGGGCATAACCTCCGTAGGTATCCACAATAATTTTTCGCCCTGTTAACCCTGTATCTGCTTCGGGACCGCCAAATACAAATCGACCGGTGCCATTCACTATAAATGAATCATCATAGGGCATACCACAATCATCTAATACAGGTTTGATTATTTTTTCGATCATTTCACTTTCAACAAAATCATGTTCTGCCGCTTCTGTGCCAAATTGACCTAACATATCATCATGCTGTGTGGCAATGACCACATTCGTAATCGATACAGGTTTACCATCTTCATAGGCCACGGACACTTGAGATTTGCTATCAGGTCTCAACCATGGAATGGTGCCATCTTTACGCAGTTCAGACATTCGTTCTACCAACCGATGAGATAGATGTATGGGTAAGGGCATGAGTTCTTTTGTTTCATTGCATGCGAATCCAAACATAAGTCCCTGATCTCCTGCGCCCTGCTCTTCATGGAGGCCAGACCCTTCATCTACACCTTGGGCAATTTCTGGGCTTTGTTTATCCAACATGGACATCACCTTCACCGTATCATTGTCCATACCGTATGCTTTATCCGTATAACCAATATCCCCCAATGTATCTTTCACCACACGTTCAACATCCACAAACCCTTTAGAGGTGACTTCTCCGGATACCACAACAGTGCCTGTCGTAGCCAATGTTTCGCAGGCCACCCGAGAATTGGGGTCCTGGGCCAAAAGATTATCTAAAATCGCATCGGAAATCGCATCACAGACTTTATCTGGATGCCCTTCAGATACTGATTCAGACGTAAAAATATATTTGCTCATTTGTATTCCTAATGATTATTGATTTTCAAGCGCAGAAATTACGCGCTTTGGTAAATAGACTCCAAACGATTGGGAGATATTTTTTTTGAAAAAAAAGTAGGAACCGCTCAGTTGCCCTATCCCGCATTAGAGGAAATATATTAGTAAAAAGATAAATACTAATTCTCCAGATTTGAGAATGTGACGTAGCGCATAATAGCAAAACGCGAAGTCATTCCATTGAAGTTTGTTTTGAGTTACAACAATGATGTAGCCTTAAAAATAATATAACGAATCCTAATTCGATTTAAATAAGAGATTTACCGATGTTTTTTCCACTGATCAACAATTTTGACCATTTGCGTTAAAATTTTATCAACACAATCATCGATGGATTTAAACCCATTAGGATCAGATGATTTTGCATGCAAGTTATGTTGAGGTATATGGAGATTGATTTCGGTAATAAACATACTTTTTTCATGTAACATTACAATTTCACATTGGCTGATTCGATCAAAATGTTTTTCGAATCGTGCGACTCCTTCTTCCGCATAATCTTTTAAATCATCCGGGGCTTGAAAATGACGTGCTGTAAAATTAATCGTCATTCTTATCTCCTTTATTCTATTGTTCTAATGTAGGACCAGCATCCCGTATTTCAGAATGTCCCAAATCATACTGTTCGAAGTTTTTCTGGAATTTTCGTACCAATATCTTGGCAATGCCATGATATGCCTCCGAATCTGTCCATGCTTTTTCGGGAATGAGTATATTTGGATCGATATCCCCTAAACTTTGGGGAACCATGATACCAAAATATGGGTCAGTTTCGAAGGTGGCATTATTAATACTACCATCTAAGGTTGCATGAATTATTTGACGCGTTACCGGTAACGAAATACGTTTAGCACCGGATTGGGCGCTGGCACCGACCCAGCCCGTATTCACCAAATAGGCCGGTACCTGATGTTTATTCATTTTTTGCTTGAGCAATTCCGCATATTTCAACGGATGCAGTGTTAAAAACGGCCCACCAAAACAGGGTGAGAATGTGGCCACAGGTTCGGTAATGCCTCGTTCGGTTCCCGCCACTTTAGCTGTATATCCACTAATAAAATGATACATGGCTTGTTCCGTGGTTAATTTTGAAACCGGGGGCAGTACACCATAGGCATCACAGGTCAGGAATATAATGGTATTTGGATGGCCGCACATGGACGGTTTCCCTAGGCCATTCACTGAATTATCTATATAATTGATGGGATAAGAAACGCGAGTATTTTCTGTTTTTGATCCATCTGTAAAGTCAATGACTCGGGTCCGTTCATCGTAAACCACATTTTCGAGCAAGGCACCATGGCGAATGGCATTATAAATATCTGGCTCATGTTCTCGGTTCAAATCAATTACTTTTGCATAGCATCCACCTTCAAAGTTGAAAATACCATCGTCGGACCAGCCATGTTCGTCGTCCCCGATTAAGGGTCTTTCCGGATCCGTACTTAAGGTTGTTTTTCCTGTGCCGGATAGACCAAAAAAGATAGCGGGATTTTCTCCATTTTTATCCACATTCGCCGAACAGTGCATGGCCAATACACCTTGAAGCGGCAGCATATAATTCATGACAGAAAAAATACCTTTTTTCATTTCGCCGCCATATTCGGTTCCCCCAATAATGGCAATCCGTTTGGCCATATGAAAAATAATGAATGTTTTAGAATTCATGCCGTATTCTTCAAATTTCTGGTTAAAGACGTCCGATGCATTAATGATGGTGAAATCAGGAGAGAAACCATCTAAGTCTCCCTTCTCCGGACGAATGAACATATTATGGGCGAAATGCGCTTGCCATGCTTTTTTGGCAATAATTCTCACATTGAGTCTATAGGCCGAATCTGCGCCGGCAAACCCATCAAAAACATAGGTGTTAGAATCGTCTGCATGATTATAATAATCTGCCACCTGTCCATATAAATCATCAAAAATGGTTTCATCTACTTTGGCATTGACCGGCCCCCACCATAGATGCTCATTTGAGGAATCTTCATCCACAAAATACTTATCTTTGGGAGATCGACCTGTGTACTTCCCTGTGTCAACCATGACAGCTCCATTCATACCCATTTTACCTTCTTTATGTAAAATGATATCTTCGATAATGCCTTCGACGGGCAAGTTTCGGATAATGCGGTCAACTTGGTCTAAACCAATTTTATCTAATGCTAATTCTTTCCCTGTTATTGTCATGCTTTCCCCCTATTTTAGTCACCATGCGGGTGAGCCTGTTTATATATTTTTTTCATTTTTTCCGGTTTAATATGCGTATAAACCTGGGTTGAGGATAAGCTATTATGCCCCAATAAATCTTTGACGGCGCGGATATCGGCACCGCGATCCATCAAATGTGTTGCAAAGGTATGGCGCAAAATATGAGGGCCTAACCTTTCCCCTTCAGCCACGAGTTTAATATAATTGCGGATTCTTCTCTGAACAGTACTTTTGGGAATGCGCTTTTCTTTCTCATTTACAAATAATGGGTTGTGGGCTGAAGTAGAATTGAATGATAATGCACGATTTTTCAAGTAATTCTCTACCCAAAATTTCGCTCTGTTTCCAAAGGGAATCAACCGTTCTTTATCTCCTTTGCCATGTACCTTCGCCAATTGGTTTATGGGATCAATTGAACCAATATTCAATTCAATTAATTCACTGAGTCGAATGCCGGTGCTATAGAATAATTCAAGGATGGCTCGATCGCGTACGCCTTTTTTTGTGGAAACATCCGGACTTTCCATCAATATATCGATCACTTTTTCGTCAATAAAATTCGGGAGGGTTTGAGATATTTTGGGTGATTTCACATGAATGGCAGGATTGTCTTTCAATTGTTCGGACTGCATTAAATATTTAAATAAAGATTTAACAGACGCCAAACGGCGTGCCACGGTTTTACTGGATAAACCCTGATCGAATTCCACCCCTAAATAGTTTCGGATTGTATGGCGATTTACAGCCATAAAATTTGATATTTTTTCTTCTTCGGATAGAAATGAAATAAATCGATTTAAATCTGTATGATACGCTTTGATGGTATGGGTTGAAAATCCTCTTTCTTTTTCGAGATAGGATAAAAATTCCGAAAGTATTGTTTTTAGGTTAGCCATTCAGCAAATGCATCGCTTGAATAATGAGAGTCAAATCTTCTGGAATGGGGGCGGAAACGGCCACCTCTTCTTGCGTGGATGGATGTTGAAAAGTAATTTTCCTGGCATGGAGCGCATGTCGATTAATTTTCTTAAGCAATTGGGTTAACACTTTGGTTATTTCAGGGACAAACCCTTTGGTTCGCTTCACCCCACCGCCATATTTATCATCTCCGAATATTGGATGATGCATACTGGCAGCATGAACACGCAATTGGTGTGTTCGACCTGTTTTTGGGAAAAACGAAATTTGGCTCAACACCGATCCGTCAACTTCCACTTGGTACTGCGTAAGTGCATGCCGTCCTGATTCATTCACCTCGTACGCCGTTGGATCAGATCGTTTCCTTTTAATAGACCCATCGATGATGCCATTTGGCGCTGTCCAATTGCCCCAAGTAAACCCAGTATATTCCTTTTGAATTTTTCGCTTTTCGAATTGCGACGCAAGGTCAGCATGGGCTTGATTATTTTTGGCCACCAATATCACACCGGACGTATTTTGATCTAATCGATGGACAATCCCCGGTCGAAGCTGCCCATTTACATTTGATAATTGACTAAAATGATAGGTAAGTGCATGAACCAATGTACCGCTTTTTTGGCCCACACCGGGATGAACGACCAATCCTGGCGGTTTATTAATGGCAATGATATCATCATCTTCAAATAATACGTCTAATGGAATATTTTCCGGTTCGATATGTTCAATTTCCGGTTCAATTTCGGGAATGGTATAGACGATGGTTTCGCACCCATTCAATTTCCACCCCGCTTTAGAAGGCTGCCCATCTACCAAGACCAAACCGTCTTTAATCATTTTTTGAATTTGGGTCCGACTGAGGTCGGAAAGGATGGTAGAAAGAAATTTATCCAGGCGGCTATTCTCTCCACCGGTGGCGATGATTGTCTTTGGATTCAATCCGTTTGTGGGGTTCTCTTTCGTTCCAAAATAAGTGAATCATATAATACAAACCCCATACCCACGGTGACACAGGAATCGGCAATATTGAAAATGTACCAATGGTAGTTTCCAATCATAAAATCAAGAAAATCAACAACAGATCCAAGAAATACACGGTCAATCAAATTACCGATAGCGCCGGCTAAGATGAGGGCAATCCCAGTGCGGATAACCAGTCCTTGGTCGTGAATCGTCCATAGATACCAAAATAGAAAACCGGTGAATACAATCGATATAGTTGAGAATACATAAATGCCAAAGGGGAAATTAATGCCAAAGGCCATTCCATCATTTCTCACATAAGTTAAATTGAAAAAATTGGTAATGATCGGAATGGATTCATACAAAGACATGGTATTCCGAACAATTGCCTTTGTAATTTGGTCTGCGACTACCAGCGTGGCACTCACAAACAATATTCTCATGTTATAGCCCGAGTTTTTCTGTTTCCTTGCAACTCACACATTTAGTGGCACAAGGCACTTCAACTAACCGTTCTTCTACAATGAGTTCTTCACATATTTTACAAATACCGTATGACCCATCTTTAACTCTAACCAGGGCCACCTCAAGGTTTTTAAAATAGTCACTCCCACGGTTCATGAGCATAAAGTTCTTTTCTTGTTCGTGTGAATCTGTCCCCGCATCCGCCATATGTAAACTATAAATAGCATCAGGTGTGTTGCCACCTTGTTTATTCGATGCAGAGCCCATATTGTCTTTAATTGCATCGACATCTTCTGTGACAACGCCCATTTTTTCTTCAATGATTTTTTGGAACATTTTCAATTTTGTTTTTGAGTATTTTTTTACCACTTTACATTTCCTTTCAAATTATTACACGTTGTAAACCGAAGTGAACCTCTTGATCGCCTATATTGAAGGATTCACTAAAATCACCAGATTGATAATCTTCGATAAGATCAACGGCCAATACTTCATTTTTAAAAAATTCTTCGAATGATCGAATTGCTTCACCCACTACACCGTCAACCATTCCATAAATAATGATCCGATCTTCGACCGAGAAGTTAGCATTTTTTCGCATAGTTTGCACCTGCCGAATTACATCACGAACAATCCCTTCTTGAACCAATTCTTCCGTCAAATTTGTGGTTAATCCTACCGTCACATGATCGTCACCGGCGGCTGTATATCCATCGGCAGATTCAGTCTCAATCAATAAATCTTCCCTACTTAAAACGATAGCCTCTCCATTTATATCAAATGAATAATTCTTTTTTGTTCGAATATCATTCAATATCTGATCCCCGTCTGCATCATTTAAATAATTTCGGATTTGAGGCAAGGTTTTGCCAAATTTTTGTCCCAATAAAGGCAGATTCGGCTTCACAATAAACCGAATTAAATCCGTTTCTGAATTGGCACGTTGAAGCACTTTTACATTCAATTCATCCAACACCACATTTTGCTGATCAAAAATAAAATCTGCAACACCATCGTCTTTCACCGAAAAGGCTAACTCAGCCAAGGGTTGTCTAATTTTTAAATTGGCTTTATTTCTGGAAGATCGTCCCAATTCTACCACCCGGCGAAGTGCATCAACATTATCCATGAGATCTGAATCGATTTTACTTTCATCCGCCGCTGGATAATCACATAGATGGACACTTTCCGGTGCATCACTGTCCATATTCCTAACCAAATTCTGATAGATATTTTCCGTGACGAATGGCAATATGGGTGCCAAAACTGTGATGACTTTTGCCAAAACTTCGTATAATACTAAATAGGCCGCTTGTTTATCATCATCATCTTCACTTTTCCAAAACCGGCGGCGGCTACGGCGAATATACCAGTTGGATAATTCGTCTAAAAATAAATCAAACTTTTTCATGAGTTGATCCGAGCGAAACCCATCCATGGCTTCTCTGGCATCTTTAATAAATAAATGCAGTTTGGATAAAATCCATTCATCCATAATATTCAAATCTGCATCATCAATATTCCCCTTACTGGGATCAAATCCATCTACAGCGGCGTAGGTGGCAAAAAAGGAATATGAATTCCAAAGTTGAATCAACTTTTTACGCACATCATCCCCATGGTGGTAACCGAATAATAGATTATGTTCCGGATTTTGAGATGCATACATCCACCGCATCACATCCACACCCATTTCTTCCGCCGCATCGTCAAACCAGATCGCATTCCCCCAGGATTTATGCATATCGCGGCCATCTTCGGCTTTGACCAAGGCATGGCCCAATAAATTCTTAAAGGGTGCTTTTTCTTCCAGCATGGCAGACATGGCCAATAATGAATAAAACCAATTTCTAAATTGTCCCGGGAAAGATTCCACCACGAATTCGGCTGGAAACCAATCTTTCCAATATGCTTTATCGTTATTATAGCCCAACGTAGAAAAAGGTACAATGCCTGCATCTAACCATGGGTTACCCACATCCAATACACGGGTGCCAATGAGGCCCGTATCCGGATGTTTAATTTTTACGTTATCAATCCAAGGCCGGTGAGGGCTATTTCCCTCAAATTCATCCCATCCCTCTACAGCCAATGCTTTTAATTCTTCTTTGGATCCCACCACATAATAAGAATCATCTTCGAAAGTCCAGATGGGCAGGGCCAATCCCCAGAACCGTTTTTTGGATATCATCCAGTCGCCCATATTATCCAACCATTCATGTTCCCTTTCGCCACCCCATTCGGGAATCCAATTAATATCATCCACGATCTTTTTAATCTTATCCCGCCAATCCATATTGATATACCATTCATCCACCAGACGGAAAACCAATTCATCTCCTGACCGCCAGCAATGGGGATAGATATGGGGGTATGCTTCTACATAAACCAAGAAATCACGTTCTTTTAAATCATCTAAAATGGCTTGAACGGTTTCTATATCTGTGGCACTTTTTCCCGAAAGCCAGCCAAACTTATCAGTGAATTTAGATTCCGCATCTAAGGGTGCAACATTCACCAATCCTAATTTTTTACCAATTTTATTATCAATGTCACCACAACCGGGGGCCATGTGTACGATGCCCGTTCCTTCGCCGCCAACTACAATATCATTACCCATATTGTCTTTACCCGGGTTCACCACTTGATGCTGGGATTTCGCAGAAGCACCCGCCTCGGCCAATGCCTCATCCACATAAGGCGTCCCACCCAATTCAGATTGGCCATCCAAATGGTCAAAAGGACCATCGTAGGTCCACCCCACCATTTCGTCGCCTTTAACCGTTCCAAGGATTTCGTAACCACCCCGTTCTTTAAATATTTGGGCAATGGTTTTGAGTTTCGGTACACCTTCGATCCATTGCTTCTTTTCTTTAAACTGTTTATCCAGACGTTGGAATTCTAAATTTTCTTCAGCGAAATAATAAATAGACCCGTCTGCAGCTTTGAGTTTTACATAATCCAGATTGCCATTGACGCCCGCCACCACATTCGAGGTTAAGGTCCATGGGGTGGTGGTCCATACCAATAAATATTCATTCGCTCTATCCCGAAGGGGAAACCGGACAAATACGGCTTGATGGGCCACGAGTTTTCGACCTTCAATAATCTCCATTTGTGAATAAGAAGTGCCAGACCGCCCGGACCAAGGAACCACATCGGATCCACGGTATATTTTACCTTCTTCAAATAATTTTTTCAGAAAACCCCAGATGGTATAATTATTTTCGTCTGACATGGTGTAATAAGAATTATCCCAATCCATCCAATAACCGAGACGTTTCGACTGTTCCGTTTGGACCGCCGAATATTTATGCACCCGCTCTTTGCACATATTTATAAATTTTTCAATTCCAAATTCTTCCACGTCTCGTTTGGACTTAAAACCCAGTTCTTTTTCCACTTCCACTTCGATCCAAAGGCCTTGACAATCAAAACCGTTTTGATATCTTAATTCGTGGCCATCCATGGCTTTATAACGATTATATAAATCTTTGAGGGTACGGCCCCAGGCATGGTGAACGCCCATGGGATTGTTGGCCGTAATGGGCCCATCAATAAAGGACCATTTGGGTTTACCTGCATTGGCATCCCGCCGTTTCTGGAAAATATCCTTCTCTTTCCAGAAATCCAGGACTTCGTGCTCAATGGCAATGAAGTCAGCTTGGGGATTTACGCGTTGTATCATATTTGGTTTTTACCCTTTTTGGGGTGCAAAAATTAATCTTTTCACCATCTTGAAACAAAAGGAATAGATAATAAAAAAAGGGCCATGTTGCCATGACCCTTTTATCATAAAATATTATTAATAATTAATCGTCTAACTCAAGGGTCATATAGCGGGCTACACCATCTCGCTTCATATGAAGCATAATCATATTTTTTTTCTGCGTTTCTTTAATAAGGGCTGCAAACCCTCGGGGTGAATTGCATTTTTTTGTACCCACCCGAGTAATAAGGTCACCAATTCGAATTCCTGCCTCTGCCGCAATGCTTCCTTCAACTACAGCAATTACAATGACACCTTCTTCACCTTTACTTATATCGTATTCTCGTATGACTGATTGGCTGAGGGAGGAAACCTGGATGCCCAATTCATTTGTCTGGGCAGGTGGCCGACTCACGGTCGCCAGAGCATCATCGCCAGGCATTTCTTCTAATGTGACTTTAAGTGTCTTTTTTCTACTATCACGAATAACAATCAAATCATATCTTTTATTCGGCTTCGATGCGGATACTGTATTTCTAAGATGATCAACATTCTTCACCTGCACATGATTGAATTCTATAATCACATCTCCTGTTTTTAGACCGGCCTTTTTAGCGGGACCATCTTTAACCACATCCGAAACCAATGCACCATCTGGAGATTTTAACCCCATGGCACTGGCAGAGGCATTATCCAATGGCTGGATTTGAACACCAATCCAAGATCGTAATACTTTACCATGTTCAATCAAATCCGCCATGACCCGCTTCACCATATTGGACGGAATGGCAAACCCCACCCCTTTGTTGCTTCGATCAAAACTGTTGGTATAAATGGCTGTGTTAATGCCAATCAAGTCACCGGCGGAATTCAAAAGGGCTCCCCCACTGTTCCCCGGGTTAATAGCTGCATCAGTTTGGATAAAATCTTCATACACATCACCTTGAATGATATTCCCCCTGCCTTTGGCAGAAACAATTCCTGCAGTTACCGTATGACTTAAATTAGCCGAAAATGGGCTCCCTACTGCAATGACCCATTCGCCTACCCTGAGTTTATCCGAATTGCCAAAATCTAAATCTGTAAGGCCCCGTGCATCAATTTGCAATACGGCCAAATCTGATTTGGGATCACGGCCAACCACCGTTGCTTTATACTCTGTCTTGTCCAATAATCGCACGGTGATTTCATCCATATCGTCCACCACATGGTTATTGGTAATCACATATCCTTTCCGGGAATTAACAATTACACCGGATCCAAGAGCCGTTGATTTATATTCACGTTGTCTGGGCATACGTGGGGCAAAAAACTTAAAGAAATCATTATCCTGAGGCAACTGACCGTGGAGTCGACTGAGATCCACTTTTTTCTCAGTTAAAATGGTTACAACGGTTGGGTTTGCTTTTTCTGCAATATCGGCAAATTGGTCACTAAATTGTTTTAAAATTGAATTCTGGGCGGAAAGTGTTCCAACCATGAATATAAGTAAGCATATTTTTTTCATCGGTTTCCTTTTCTGCATAATGTTCAATCTAATGCAATCCATTCTGAAAGGTTCCATATCATATACTTTTTTGAAAACTGAATACCCAGTCATTCATTCCTTCGATTGATTCTCCATCAATAGTAGCCTTCATCGGTTTATCAATTCGTAAGTATAAGGGTTGCCCGAAAACGGTTTTGGATAATCGGATTCCCAAACCATAATCCACAAGAGATGTATTGCTGAATCCATAATCACCAACAGTAAACTTTGATCCTGTGAGTGTCCCTGCATCCAGGAATGCGGCCAATTCAAATTTAATTCCTAAAATGGATTTGGTTAAATAGCCTTCGAAAGTCGTTGTGAATACATTTTCTACGCCTACAAATCCTTGATTTCCAAAAGCGCGGAGGTTGGCATCACCGGCTAAATGATATTGATCCCTTAAATCTGTGTCACCATAAAAACTGGATGCATCTCGAAGATATGGTTTCTCGTACATGGTGCCGGATCCGGCCCCTTCTACGGTATATCTTTCTTGATTCGGAATGCCTTTATCATCAGCCCAAATTTTTCCATAAATGCCTCTAAACCTTGCACCAAACAACCCAAAACTTTGATCAAATGATTCTGTAATAGTTAAACGACTGAAAGTCCAATCTGAGATTCCACCCGGTGCAAAATCAAAAACGATTTGGTTAGAAATAGGCCCTAAGTAAGCATTTAGTTTGGTGAAGAAAACAACAGTTTTACCAATATCATATAAATTGGTTCTGCTCGTATCAACAGCATTGGTCACATAAAAACCCGATTCAACGTTATTAATACCATAGATCGGGTTGGTGGCATTGAGTATTTTTTCAGAGTTCAATCCATATCCACTCACACCACCCAAATTGTATGCATGAAAATAATTTTTGTCCATTCCTTTAAATAAGTCTCGATTCCAACCGGAGACTTTCCAAAATACTTTACCTGTTTCAGTCCCAACATTAATATCGGTCATAACACTTTCTAATAACCCATATGATTTCCGCAATCTGAGTCCGGGCATGACTTCATCTTTTGCGAGATAATGGACGGTTGGATGCCATTGTTTTACCATTCGATTTCGAGGTTGGTATCGCATCCCTGGGTAATAAAACATTTTTTCTGACTGCATTTTACCCGTGGAATTATTTCTGAAATCGATATCCATTGTTTGGGCATCGGGATCCAGCATAGCCGATTGTGGCTCACTGGGTACATTATATGTAAAGGAGTCACTGGTCCGGAATTTATGGTTTGTCCACCAAACACGATGGGCCGCCCCATCTTTCAATTTTGTTTCCACCAGTTGGGGCATGTCTCGTTTCCCATTGCGGACAATGTTCAATGTCACATCCCAAGTGCCATCCGACTTTTTCTTCTTTTCCCAACCTTTAATGCCGTAATCCAAGAGACGCGTATCATGGAGCCATGGACGGAAGAACCAATCTAAATCCTGACCGCTCACATCTTCCATGGCATCAACAAATCGTTTTTCATTGGTATGCTTTAGATTCCAACGATGGAAATATTCCTGCATCCCTTGGGTAAATGTTTCTTCACCCAAAATATACTTTAATTCATCCAACATGAGAGATGGCTTTGTATAGGCATTGGCACCTGCAGCACGGCTCCCCTTAAACATATAAGTGGATCGGCTGATAGGCTCATCCTGACCACTGGCCATAAAACTGATCATTCCCCATTGGGAATTTCCCAAACTGCTGTTAAAGCGCCAGTGTTTTTTCTGCCAATCTTTATAGCGTTTACCACCTTCCAGATCAAACCCGTGATCACCATACCGATCCATCATATACCACCGCGTTTGAAATGATGTAAATCCCTCGTCCATCCACGCTTCCCGCACTTCATTATTGGCAAGGATGCCGTAAAACAAAATGTGACCCACTTCGTGGAGGATCAATCCTTCAGATTCGCTACCATCCATGACTAGCATAGGATATTCCATACCGCCCCCGGCGAGGCGATCTGTATTGGTCACTTGTGGATAAGGATACATGCCGAATTGTGTACTAAGCCATTGGATGGCACGCTCGGTCCGGGCTACCGCTTTTTGGGTCCACTTTTTACCATTTTTTTGATTGAAAAGAGCATGGACCGCAACCCCATTCCACTCTCCACTTTCGTATAAAAAATTAGGTGTGGTGACCCAGGCAAAGTCATGAACATTTTCTGCATGAAAAGACACTACCCGTCTTTCGGTGGAATCATATTCCATACGGTTCTTCTTGAATTCTTTCAGCCAATCTGAAAATTGTTGACTCGTATCCACCTGCACTTCTTCCCATCCAGGATCCCCATTTGAAACCACACCTGTGGCACCAATGATGTACCCTTTGGGTACATCCATGGTTACATCAAATGTGCCAAATTCTCCATAGAATTCTCCCTCAGCATGGAAAGGTTCATCGAACCAGCCATTTTCATCATAGACCACCATTTTCGGATACCAATGGGCAAAATTATATTGTTCACCGATTCGGCCAGCTCTTTCTGCAAATTCACCTACATGGTGTACCCAATCCAGTTCAATGACTAAAGAATCACCAGATGCCAATGCCATTGCCAGTTTGGAGGTAAGTATCGTATCGTCGATACGAAATGAATCTGCCAATGCAACATCATTCTGGTTAATAGTGAAATTGGTAATATCATATTGACTAAGATATGGATCCATTCCTTTTTTAAATTTAGTCCCTCTACTGGCACGACCTAACCCGGCTAAATATTCACGATGTTTCACCGTCCCCTCTTGAAAGGAATTGGCATATAGATTAATATGGATTCGATCTAAAATGTCGGGAGAATAGTTCACATATTTTATGGTGGAATGGCCACTTATGGTATGGGCTGCGGTATCCAGTTTTACATCCATTTGATAGTGAACAAACTGTTGCCAGTATTCCGCGGAAAATATTGAGGATAAATTGAGAGCAATAAATAGAAAAATAGGTTTCATAAGATCATTCCAGAAACTTCATAGATGGTCATGTGGACCTTAATTGGCAAATGAATATTAGTTGGGTGATATTTATATTACACTCAAAAAGTATTAAGAGATTAAGAGGCAGAAAGAAATGGTTGTAAATCTTTGTAAAATACTTCCTCACTCCGCGGGCCGATATATCCCTTAACGATATATCCTTCTTGATCAATGATTAATGTGGTGGGAATCCCCGTTATAGGTCTACCGATGGCACGCCCATAAATACTGGTCACTCTTTGTGTTTCGTTATTATCTATATCTGTAAGTACGGTATATTCCATATCCCAGTCATTCATAAATTCGAGAATATTTTTAGGTGAACCAGAGGTAAGGGTTACCCCAACAATTTCCAAACCATCTTTTTGATATTTCGCATGTAATTTATTAAAATCGGGGATTTCTCTCCGACAGGGCCCGCACCACGTTCCCCAAAAGTTGAGCATAATTACTTTACCGCGGTTTTCACTTAATTTGAATAATTCACCCTGAACGGTACGTAGCGTAAAATCAGGTGCTTTGATGGCATAATCTGGCCGGTTACTTTTATTAGTGCCCATCATTTTGTTTACAATTTCACTGGGACGGGTCACTTCCTTCATTTTTTCTTTTTGACCACAACCGATAGCAATCAATATGGTCATCCATAAAATTATTCTCATTTTAATCATCTTTCTATCCTGCTAATCCCTTATCCAAAAAATCCAAAAAATCATCAAGACTGCGTGTCATTCCTGGAAAAGTTGTTATTACATTATCGTTGGGACTTAAAATTACATAAAATGGTAATGCTGCCGTGCCAAAACGATCGATTTCATATTGTTGATTTTCGTCATGGTTCGGCCCCCCATCTGTATATAGTTGGACCAAAATCATCTCACCAAAACGGTGTTTTACCTCAGTCTTCGTAAAAATATTGGCTTCCATCCATCGGCAATTTGTACAGGTATATCCTGTAAAGTCAATAAATACTGATTTTCCTGTTGCTCTCGCTTCTGCAAGCCCTTCGTCTAAATTTCGATACCAATTAAATTCCTCTGCCATGGATGCACCATTCGTGCGCACCGCACCGGATTCACCTTCAACAATGGGCGGTAAATAGGAATATATCAAACCATGAATTTTTTGTCCAAAAAGACCAGATGTGAGATATAAACCGAAAGTTAAAAATGCCGTACTTAACATGAGTCTGGGAACACTAATGGAAGCGAGAGGTGAATCATGAGGCAATTGTATTTTTCCCAAAAGATAAATCCCAGTCAGAAGCATCAATACAGCCCAGACAGCTAAAACAGTATTATGAGAGAAAAATCCCCAACCCCAAACCAAGTCGGTGTTACTAATAAACTTGAAGGCTGCTGCCAATTCTAAAAACCCCATGACCACTTTCACAGAATTTAACCAGCTACCGGATTTTCGCATTTTAGCTAAATATTGAGGAAAAAGTGCTAAAAAGAAAAATGGAAATGCAAATGCAGCACTAAAAACAACCATGCCAATCATGGGCCAAAACCATTGACCTTGAGAAGCTGCAACCAAAAGAAGCCCGACAAACTGCACGGTACAGGTAAAACTGGTCAATGTAAAGGTGACGGCCATAAAAAGCGTTCCCACAACACCGCCTCGCCCCTCTTGTTTAAGTGAATACTGACGTAATGCGGATGGAAGTTCAATTTCGTACATCCCAAAAAGAGATAGGGCAAAATAAATAAACAATGCAGCAATAAAAATATTCACCCACGGATTGGCCGCCAACTGGTTGGCCCCAGAAGCACCCAGCGTTAAAGCCAAAATAAATCCAAGAATAGAAAATGTGGCTATAATTCCCAATGTATAAATGATTGCATTATTAATGGGTTTGCCTTTACCGGTTTCCCCTTGATGGGTAAAAAATGAAACCGTTATAGGAATCATGGGAAATACACAAGGTGTAAGTAGGGCCAGCAGCCCCATAGAGAAAGCCAGAATAACAAAAGAGAAAAACCCCTCATCAATGGCTGCATCTAGGCTAATATTTCCTGATTCATCAAAAACAGAAGAAACAGTTACCATTTCGGTATGATCATCTCGGGCAATACCCGGCTCAACCGTAACAGAAACGGATAATACCTCTTCCTTTGGTGGATAACACAGGGATGCATTACATACTTGAAAAAGAACATTTACGGATAAATCATATGTACCGGGTGCAAGATCAGATTTTAATAAGACAGGTGCTGTAAAAACGGCGCCACCTTGATGGGTGCGGGTATTGGTTAAGAATCCGTCGTCATATTTTTCGATCGGTTCATCTTCTAATACCATACCGGATGTTTTAACCACTGTCCCGGTCGCAACGACTCGGGTTGCAATCGGGCCCTCCCCTTGGTCCCGAAGGGCATAAATTTTCCACTCCGCATCCATTTTAGCCGTAACAATGATATTAACGACCTCACCTGCACGAGCAGCAGATTCGGCTTTGGCAGATAGAGATACTGGACTGGCGAATTGCCCCCAAAGCGTGGTCAGAGTCAAAATGCTCAGAAAGAGTGCTTTCTTAAAATATGTCTTCATTGATCTAAGTTTCCCCTCAAGAATCGGGTCGAAAATAAGTGTATTAATCATGGTGACCAAACCATTGTTTGAGACGAAAATTAAGCCCTTTTCGTTTTTGAATATGTCGTTGAATTGACGAAATCGCATTTTCTGCCGATTGAACACCCTCATTAAAAAAGTAATCAAATTTTTCAAATTGGGACCACTGGTAATCTTTGACGTCCGGACTGATGATCACATCTGCTTCTTCGGAATTATGTCTAATTAGGTTTTGGTAAGTGGTCATATCTGAACGCATCATAATGTCGTATATGTTTGCTTCGGCTAAAGGTTTCACACCCCGTCGTCGAATATCAATACCAATGAGCACATCAACATCCTTCCGAATAATCGAAGTCGGTAGTGGCATACTGGCGCCACCATCCACCAGGAGTTGACCGTCGATTTCGGTGGGTTCTATATAGCCCGGAATGGTGCCGCTACGGGTGGCCGCTTCCACTAAATCCCCTGAATCGTATACCACATGCTTACACGTATTTAAATCTGTGGCGATTATTTTGAGTGGAATTTGTAATTCCTCAAAAGTCTTTACTGGAATCAAAAAATCAAATGCCGCTTTCAATCGTCTTTTTTTAATTATGGAATTCCGATGTAAAGACATGGCCAGAACCATTTGATCTTTAAACTTTTTTGCAATTTGATTAAATGCAGAACTTGAGGCAGCAGGCTCTTTTTTAAGACGTTCTGTACCCAAAGCATTAAAGGGATCGCTTGTTATAAATTTCCTAAATCGATTTTCAACCCATGCAGGATCAAGGGTTGCAGCATACATGGCACCCACCACACTACCGGCACTCGTACCTGCAATTTGGTGGATGGGAATATTATTATTCTTGAGAACTTGAAGTACGCCAATATGGGCGGCACCTCTGGCTCCCCCTCCCCCTAACGAAAGGCCGATTCTTGGCCCAGACATTTAGTCCTTCAATGCTTCGCTTTGTTTCATGATGTTTACTGACATTTCAACTTTTTCAAATGGATTGTCACCATCGGGACCTTGATACATTCTATTTTCACGCCTTGGTGTGTTGGCACTTGCAATCTGGTCAATCACGTCCATCCCAGAAATAACTTTTCCAAAAACAGTATATTGATGATCCAATGCTGGTTGAGGTGCATGACAGATAAAAAACTGACTCGACGCACTATTTGGATTCTGAGTCCTTGCCATAGAAAGAGTGCCTCTCACATGAAGAGAGTCATTGAATTCTGCGGGCACTAACCACGAATTAGGATCATCTTCACGACCAATACCAAAATACTTTCCTGCGCGACCACCTGTACCATCATTCATACGATCATTATCTTTAGAATTAGGATCTCCACCTTGAATCATAAATCCAGGAATCACCCTATGAAACGTTGTCCCATCAAAAAAGCCTTCCTTTGCGAGAATTTGAAAATTCTCAACATGGTAAGGGGCCACTTCAGGATAAAATTCTACGACCATTTCACCAAACTGTGTGGTAATTACTGCTACATTATTGTCTTTTGCACAACTCATGAATAGTACTCCAATACTAATTAAACTGACTATTTTTTTCACTATTTCAAACTCCTACTTCCTGGTTTTGTCGTCGGAATTGCTGCCAATTCCGTCGGTATTTCATTTTCTTCATAACTTAAAACTTCTAATGGGACTATAGAAAATTGGTTCTCATGTAATAGAACCGCACCATTACTGCGATCAACAATTATAGCTACACCAACGACAATGCCGCCAGCTTGTTCCACAACATTTATAACTTCTTGTACGGACCCGCCTGTTGTAATGACATCTTCAACAACCAACACCTTTTCACCGGGATCGATTACAAATCCACGCCGAAGGGTCATTATGCCTTTTTCCCTCTCGGTGAAAATAGTTCTTTTTTCCATAACTCGTCCCACTTCTGTCCCGATCACAATTCCGCCAACTGCAGGAGAGATAACCGTATCAATATCATCGTTTTCAAAATGAATTGATATTTTTTTGGCAAAGTCCGATAAATATTTTGGATGCTGTAATATTTTAGCACATTGGAAATATGATGGGCTATGTCGTCCCGAAGTCAGAACGAAGTGGCCCTCAAGTAAAGCACCGGTTTCCTTAAATATATCTAAATAATTTGGCATGGTTTTTTAATGATTTATTATGAATATTGAATTTCTCTCATTTGGGAAAGATAATCTTTCGCGGCATTTCGAATTGCTTTTTCACTAAGATCTCCTGCAAAACTAATTCCTCTAGAAACGTTTATTATGGCAGTGCCATTTACATTTCCATCATACATGCTTCGTTTTAAATCACCACCCTGTGCACCGATTCCGGGAATCAAAAATGGTAACCCCGGTGCTTGATGTCGAATACGACTAATTTCTTCAGGTGCGGTGGCACCCACCACCAATCCCACATTATCATTGGTATTCCAAGTGGTGGCCATTTGGACCACTTTATCAAATAATAATTCATCCCCAATAGGTTGATTTTGTAAATCAACCGCAGACGGATTTGATGTTCGGCAAAGAATAAAAACACCCTTCTCAGGATCCCTTGTAAATGGAAGAATAGAATCCAATCCCATATAAGGGCTCAATGTGACCGCATCAAAACCAAAATGATTAAATAGACTATGAGCGTATTGTTTGGCTGTATTCCCAATATCCCCTCGTTTTGCATCACCGATGACAATATTTTTACCGCTAAAGTATTCCATGGTTTCTTCTAACCATTTAAAACCAGCACTCCCCCATCTTTCAAAAAATGCCAAATTAGGTTTAAAAGCCGCGGCTAAATCTTGAGTTGCATCAATCACCTTAAATGCATGGGTTTTTAAATCTTCTAAGGAAGAATTGGTTGAACCTAACCCTTCCGGATTCATATCCAACCCCACGCAGAGATGGCTTCCCTTTTCCCTTATAACATCAGAAAGTCGCGAATTAAATGATTTCATTAGCTAAGAATTTACTTTGAGTTGACCTGAACCTGAAAAAGGATTGTATAGTTTATTAGAAAAACTGTTCGCATCGATTAAATTCAACCCCCATGGATCAACTTCCTATTTCAAACTTACCCAATTCAGATTCCAAAATCATTGCTTCCAGCGGTGTTTTCCAAATTGAATTGATAAAACATACCGGGAAAGATGACTTTCCTCAATTGATAGAAATATCCAAGTCTTTAGCAAAGGACTATGGTGATAAAGCTATTCTCACTGATGCTACTATTCACAAATATTTTAATAAATCCGGATCTTTACCCTTCATTGCCCGATATAGAGATGAAATTATTGGTTATATAATTGGTGTCCCTTTAGAGACTCTTAGTAATGAGCCCTGGGCCCGATTGGATGAAAATTTCGGAAAGGGAAATACACTTTATACATATGCCTTTGTGATTCAATCAGAGTATAAAGGGAACGGCTACGCCAAAATGTTAAAACGGGTATTTCTGAGTTGGGCAAAGAAAAAAGATGGGATTAAATTTATTACGGGCCATGTAATCAATGGAGTATCCGCACGATTTACGGGCGATATTCGGATTGTTGACCGCATAGATAACTGGCAAGGAACCGGTAAAACATTTGAATATTATAGACGGGGAATAGAACCGAGCCAAGATTCTCCTTTGAAAAACAATCCTCCTTTAATTACACGGACTTAATTCTTTTTTGTCAATAAGCTGACGACCACCAAGGAGACTACCGATAAAGTAATAGCCGGTAATACTTCATCCATATTATTATAAATATTCTGTGGAATAATATTTTGAATAAAGGCCGCCTCTTTCCACAATAACGTGGTGACAGTCCCTGTTAAAATAGAAACAACTGCCCCTTCTTTAGTCGCCCTTTTCCAAAATAAGGCTGCCACCAAACTGGGTGTAATGGCAGCACCATAAATGGTATAGGCATAGAGCGCCCTCTCAAAAAATCCAGATGATTTAGCAAATCCCAATGATACAATATAGGCGATAATGCCTAATCCAAGGACAAGCACCCGACTCAAAAGCACTATCTTCTTTTCATTAGCTTTCGGATTAATATAATTCAAATAAACATCCCGCATAAGTGTTGTGGCAGGAACGAGTAAAAAACTATCAGCAGTGGAAATAATAATACCCACAATCGTTGTCATCATTATAGCGCCCAGGAATGTGGGTAATAGTTTATGAGCCGCATAAATTAAAACATACTTTCCCACTTCTGCATCGGGAATCATACTGGAGACCACCCAAGCAGAAAAAATAATCATCAATTCCGCAAGAAGGACCGCAAAGATTAATACTTTTGTTGCCTGCTCGGCGCCCTTGGCATTTTTACTGGCAAAAAATCGCTGATACATATTGGCATCACCCATAATAAGTAGAAAAGGTGGTAGACAAAAATTGAAAATATCCATGGTGGAATACACACCAAAAAAGTTCATGTGCTCCGGTTTACCCATGGCTTCGAATGAAGCCGCCATACCGGAGAATCCACCAGCTTGAGCAAGAAATATTGGAATAGCAATTACAAATGAAAAAATGATGATTATGCCATTCGCTACATCTGTATAGGCAACACTCACAAGTCCCGCCAACATCGTATATGCAATAATAAAGATGGCTGCAATGATGGTTCCTGTTTGAATACTGATGAGGGAATTACCTGTTTCATCCATTAAAACTGTGTTCAATACAGCACCCCCTGCATTGAATTGATAACTCACAATCACCATGTAGGCAATCACAAGTGCAATGACAGAAAGCATCCTTGCGCCCGGGCCAAACCGATCTCCTAAAATTTCCGGTACGGTAAATTTTTCAAAAGCCCTTACTTTACCCGCAATTTTTGTGAGCAAGACAATTCCTAAAATACTGCCGAGGGGAAGAATGAGAGCGGCCATACCTGTATCGTAAGTTTTTCCCGCATTACCTAAGATAGATCCTGTGCCCATCCATGTGGCTAACATGGTACCCACCAGTACCCAGGGTGTTAAGGATCGTCCCGCCACAGCAAAATCAGATTGGGTCTTAATTTTACCGGCTTTGTACATACCAATCCCAATCAACGTGAAGAGATATAAGAGGATAATGACTAAATGAATCATATGTTGCTTCTGACTTGGTTAACTTGAGGCAATGAAATTAATTTCACACCATGCGAAATACAAGCATCAGCATTATTTTAAAACAATTAATTTCCATAACAATTATAATTGGGCAGATACCATTCCTATGGGGTCAACCCAACCATGATGATCCAAATCAAAAGGAAACATACGTGAATCGACTGGCAGAATCGTCGAGCCCATATTTACTACAGCATAAAAATAATCCAGTAGAATGGTATCCCTGGGGAGATGAAGCATTTCAAAAAGCAGCTGAGTTAGACATCCCAATATTTTTATCCATTGGATATTCCACCTGTCATTGGTGCCATGTAATGGCACACGAATCATTCGAGGATGAGGAAGTTGCCCACTTATTGAATGAAAATTTTGTTTCCATCAAAGTGGATCGGGAAGAGCTTCCTGAGATTGATCATGTTTATATGTCCGTTTGCCAAGCCATGACCGGGCGCGGTGGATGGCCTCTTACCATTATTATGACACCGGATAAGGAGCCGTTTTTTGCCGGAACTTATTTCCCCAAAAATGGCCGTTTGGGCCGTCCCGGCATGATGGAACTCCTCCCTTCTATCGCCGACGCATGGAAAAACAGGCGGGCTGAATTGGTTCAATCAGCGGAAAAGATTAATGAATACTTAGTAAAATCGAATGCAAAAGAATTAGGAACTCCTTTATCAAAAGCAATATTAAAGGAAACCTATTCCCAATTTGTAAATCGTTATGATAAAAACCATGGCGGTTTTGGGACACAACCTAAATTCCCCTCACCTCATAACTTAGTGTATTTGCTTCGATATCATCATATGACTAACGATAAAATAGCACTGGAAATGGTTGAAAAAACATTGCAAAAAATGCGATTGGGTGGCATTTTTGATCATGTAGGTTATGGGTTCCACCGCTATTCCACTGATAAAGAATGGCTGGTGCCCCATTTTGAAAAAATGCTATATGATCAGGCTATGTTGATTATGGCATATACAGAGGCATTTCAAATCACAGGGAAACCCGAATATAAAGAAACCGCTGAAGAAATTTTGACCTATGTACAGCGGGACATGACCGATGCGAAAGGTGGATTCTACTCAGCTGAAGATGCTGACAGTGAAGGTGAAGAAGGCCTTTTTTATGTATGGACTATTCAAGAATTACAATCTATTATTGGCGAGGAAGATACCCAATTCATCCAGAATATGTTTAATTTGACATCAGAAGGGAATTTTAAGGATGAAGCCTCTGGCCAATCCATAGGTAATAATATCTTCCATTTGAAGACACCTATTTCAAATTCAAGAGATCTCAAAAAATCCTCACAGATTCGTGAAAAACTATTTCATGTCAGAGAAAAACGAATTCACCCTTTAAAAGATGATAAAATACTTACGGATTGGAATGGGTTAATGATTGCAGCTATGGCCAAAGCTGGTGTGGCTTTCCAAGATAATATGCTTATTGAATCCGCTGAAAAAAGCACAAAGTTTATTTTTAATAATCTCATGGATAAAAATGGAAGATTGCAAAAACGATATCGAAAAGGGAAATCGGGGTTGGACGCCCATTTAGATGATTATGCATTTTTTGTCTGGGGTTTGTTAGAACTCTACGAAGCAACATTCAAAATTGAATACCTTAAAAATGCCATTCAGCTAAGTGATATCATGGTTTCTGAATTTTGGAATGAATCCAGCGGAGGCTTTTATTTAGGGAGTGATCAAACAGAAAAATTAATTGTTCGCGCTATGACCGGTTACGATGGAGCCATTCCATCTGGAAACTCCATTGCTGCCATGAACCTACTAAAATTGACACGAATTACCGGAGAAATAAAATGGGCTGAAATGGCGGATAAAACATTTAAAGTATTTTCAAATGAAATAAATAGAGTACCCTCGGGGTATACTTCCATGGTGACAGCATTCTTATTTGAATATGATCATCCAAAAGAAATTGTTGTTGTGGGATCCGGGAGTGATCCTGCCACGCAGGACGCCCTAATCAGAATGAAGACCGAATATGTTCCGGGGAAAATTCTCCTTTTTAAGGACACGGATAAATTATTCCCAGACCTTTCTCCTTTGGCAAAATGGACGGCGACTCAAGAAACGATTGATGACAAAGTCACATTTTATGTTTGCCAAGATTTTTCCTGTAAAATACCAACAACCGATATTAAACAAGCATTAACATTCATCCATGAGTAAACCATTATCAAAACGTGTGGGAGAATTATTTGCCCACATTCAAGATTTATTCGATACTGCGGCTCATTCGGCCATTCAGCGTGTTGATGAAAAAGGTGGAAAGAAAAATAGACTATTGGGCTTTTTTTCTTCAGCCGGTGATGCTTATTTTAGCAAATACAATGAAATCAAAAAACGGAAAGAATCCGACTTGGATTCTTAAATAACATAAAAGAGTAAACATGAAACTTGAGTTACACTGGAAAATTATTATTGGGCTTGTTCTTGGCCTTTTCTTTGGCATTCTTGCTGCAGCAAATGGCTGGAGCGGATTTACATCCAACTGGATTGCACCATTCGGTAAAATATTTATAAATCTGTTAAAATTGATTGCCGTACCACTGGTTTTATCTTCATTAATTACCGGAGTCGCTTCCCTTTCGGACTTAAAAAAATTGTCCCGAATTGGGGGTAAAACAATTACTATTTATATCGTGACCACCGCCGTCTCTGTCACCATCGGTTTAATCTCAGTAAATATTTTACAACCGGGCGATACCGTACCCGATGACATGAAAGTTAAACTGCAGGAAACATATCAATCGGCTGCATCGGGTAAATTAGAAGCGGCAGATCAAGTGAAAGAAAGACGACCACTCCAGCCCGTGGTGGATATGGTTCCTAGTAATTTCTTCAGTTCAGCATCCAATAATCGAAATATGCTTCAAGTTGTATTTGTGGCAATCATCATTGGGATTGCGCTAATTCAAATTCCAAAACAAAAGGCAAAACCCGTCCTCGAGTTTATGGAGGGCATCAACGATTTGGTCATTAAACTGGTTGATAATATTATGTTCTTTGCACCCATTGGTGTATTTGCACTCATCGCCGACACCATTACTTCTGTCGCCGGGAATGATCTGAATAACGTCCTGGAATTGTTGGGGGCGCTGGGCTTTTATATGTTGGCAGTAATTATTGGTCTAATCATCCAGATGGGTTTTACATATACTGCCGTATTAAAAATCTTTTCGAAAATGTCCTTAAAAAAGTTTTACAAGGGAATTGCCCCTGCTCAGTTACTAGCATTCTCTACCAGTTCAAGTGGTGCAACATTGCCAGTCACAATGGAACGATGTGAAGATGAATTAGGAGTATCTGAAGAAGTCTCCTCATTTGTACTTCCCCTCGGCGCTACCATTAACATGGATGGTACAGCCCTTTATCAAGCGGTTGCTGCTGTATTTATCGCCCAAACGTTGGGTATGGACCTTACCCTTGGCGCACAACTTACCATTGTACTCACAGCTGTTCTGGCATCAATCGGAACGGCTGCTGTACCAGGGGCAGGAATTATTATGCTAATTATTATCCTGGAAGCCATTGGAGTCCCCAGCGCAGGGATTGCTCTCATTTTAGGTGTAGATCGAATTTTAGACATGATGCGGACCGTAACTAACGTCACAGGAGATGCAAGCGTGGCTGTAGCTGTGGCGTCTAGCGAAGGTCAAATCTCTAAGTAAAATATGTTTCAACTATTCTTGAAACATATAAAATAATTCCTGTAAACTTAGAGAGCTATTTTAGAATTCTTACTTCAGTCATTGAATTTCAGGATCTTCAAGAAATAATCCTTGAGATAATCTTCTGAAGTCAAAAAACAGGCCTTTTCTGTTTCGATTTATCGTAATGGGATGAAGGAAGTTTGCTGAAAGCAGAGACCTCTACCGTGAATACACGGATCCTGAAATCGGGTCTGAAGTAAGAGCATTAAAAAAACCCCTGAATATTCAGGGGTTTTTTATTTGAATAAGGATGACTGGATTTGATTAATTCGCCAACTGGCCCCTTTTATTTTTAATCGAACACCATCATCATCGTAGCTTCGTTCCAATACGTCTACCCCTTCTTGTGCCAAAGCCATATTTTTTGAATCCTGATATGAAAACTGAAGGTCTACAATCTGAAAGTTTTCATCCATGATTTCCATTATTCTTTGGGAGAGTGAATCGATTCGCAGACTATTGAGGGCGGATACATAAATACCTTCGGTATATTTTCTCTTTAAATAATTTATATGTTCTTCTGCTTCATTACGATCAATTTTATTTAACACAATTTGTATTGGATGGCGATCCGCACCCAGTTCTTTTAACACACTAATTATGGTTTGATAATGGTCTTCTACTTGACTACTTGACGCATCTAAAACCAATAAAATTAAATCAGCATCAACCACTTCTTTTAATGTACTCCTAAAACTTGCAACCAAATGATGCGGTAACTTTCGAACAAAACCCACGGTATCACTCAATAATATAGCGTGAGAACTATCCAACTCAACCGATCTTACCGTCGTATCCAATGTGGCAAATAGTTGATCCTGAATGAATACATCTGCACCGGAGATTGCTTTCATTAAAGTGGATTTACCTGCATTGGTATACCCCACCAATGCAACTTTAAATTGATTGCCGCGACGTTTGCTTTGGGTATCCCTTTCCCGTTCTATTTTACCCAACTCCTGTTTTAATTTTGAAATACGTGTTCGGATAAGGCGGCGATCCACCTCAATTTGAGTTTCTCCTGCCCCAGCACGTGTGCCAATACCACCCATTTGTCTCTCTAAATGGGTCCAAGCCCGGGTGAGTCTTGGCAACATATATTCTAATTGCGCCAACTCAACTTGAGTTTTTGCTTCTTTAGTTTGGGCATGCTGTTTAAAAATATCTAATATCAATCCGCTTCGATCAATCACTTTGACCTCTTCAGTAAGCTTGGTATAATTCTTAATCTGTCCCGGGCTCAATTCGTCATCAAATATTATAAGTGATACACCTAATTCTTTCGCCTGGTTAATAATTTGTTCTGCCTTCCCAGATCCTATAAAAAATGACGGATTGATTCGTGACAATTTTTGGGTAATCTCTCCAATAACTTTTGCACCAGCCGTTTGTGCCAATAGTCGTAATTCTTCTAAATGCTCATCTACCGTATTTTGATCCAATGTGCCATGGATGACCCCAACCAGCAACGCTTTTTCTGTTTGTTTTATTTCTGGACTATCAATCATGATTTCAATTTAATCGCTTCCGGTCTCATTCGACTTAAATAGGATTCCAACAACATAAAGGCAATGGCTATAATTAAAAATGTTCGCCATAATGCCCTGCCCTGTCTTTGGTTAATTATCATTTCATTTATATTTTTATCGGGATTTATCCATACGGCTCGGTTCTCTCCAATTATGGGAATCACTTCATCCGCCTGTGCACGCAAACTGGGTTTTTCAAATGGCGATAGTTTCGATGAAAATGCGGTATAAGACTCGTCTCCGGCGAAAACTTCATATGAACCCAATTCTTGGATTCTATCTATGATGAGTGCTTCACGATTATAATCGGGCACCAATAGGACTTTGTTCCCAGAAGGGGTAAGTAAAGACCATTGCGCATTGATAAGGTCTTTTTTAATCTTAATATACTTTTCCTGCCCCACTTCAACGATGGCTGTATTTATTTCGTTCGAAGCGGATAATATAAGTAGTCGATGGATTAATGGGATAAGTATTCCCTTCATACTAAAGTCATTCCACCTCAGATCGAGTGGAGAGGAAAAAAAATATATTTGACTCCCGGTATGGGGAATCTCAATGAAAAATGGATCATTATTATTTAAAGATAAAATGCTTTTATGACCGACCCGATTTTCAATTCTATTATATTGATATACCTGAGGAAGTGCAGCGGAAACATCTCTCAAGTTCAACTCCTGTAAAATGGGGTTATCACGATCTGTCACATCTACAGAAAAATACGATTCTCCCGAAACTTGAACATTCTCAATAAATTTGGGCAATTTTAAATTGGATTTTGTGATTTGGGTTAATCCTGCATAATTCTCACCTGAAAACCATAAAATGCTGCCACCCCCACCCAGAAATCGTTTGATAGATTCAATAACAGATGGAGATAAATATTTTGGATCTTGAAGAATCAATATATCCGTTTCATCTAAATAAATTCGTTCAATCGTATTCATCACTTTTAATTCAACATCCAAAAACCGATCTTTGCCACTAATGGATTCTAATACTGTTTTCAATAAAAATGTTTCATCCTGGGAATTCGCTATAACTTTACATGTTATTTGCTCAGGAATGGTTAATTCAAATGTTTGAATATCGTCTAAAGAATAGTCATCCCTTGGTATGATTAATCTTCCCCGGATAACACCGCTTTTTCCTGGATAAACCTGGAATAAAAATTCCTTACTTCGTTGCGGTTGAAAATGAGATACAATTTGGCCCACACGCTCTTTATTAAGGTACAGTTCAACCGGGACATTTCGCCTCTCTATTGGTCCCATATTATCAATTTTGGTATTGAGTTTTAATAAATGATTTGGAAGCTTAATCTGACTAACGGCAGATATATTGGAGATTGAAACATTATCTACCAATGGTTCTTGTCCCAAAAGATAAAATTGCCAATCGGTAAATTCTGTACTAAAATTTGATGGGGGTGGTGTTGGAAAATCACTTAAAATATAACATTCTTTATTGACGGCTGGATTGGTTATTGATTTCAGGACAGAATCTGCCACAAACCATAATTTATCTCTACCAAAGGCCTGTGGAATATTCCAAATTGTGGGGTTAATCGTCATACCCTCTTCGATCACGCCATTATAAATTTGTTTTACAGGTGTGGTTTGATATACCTGAAGTTTGACCAACCCATTAAACCCAGCGATAATATTGGGTAAATCGATTTTAACTTTATCCAAATACGAATGACGATCCCTTGTGACGGACATGCTTGCTGAATTATCAATAATTATGATTGCTGTAGATTCTTTTTCACTGGGTATCCATGGCGAATCATTTGTTAAAATTGGACCCGAAACCATTAGAACCAAAGCAGTGATAATGCCCATTCGAAGTGCGATTAAGAGCCATTGCCTGATTTTTAATTTTCTAATAGTTTCGTTTTCTAATGCTTGAATATGACGGATTGATGAAAAATCAACAGTTTTCGTCTGACGCAAACTAATTAAATGTATAATAAGTGGAAGAGATGTGGCAGCCAAACCCCATAAGATATTCGGAAATAAAAAAGACATTAGATGGGCGTTGAAAACATCATCATGATTGCACCAGATCCTAACGGAATTTTGAAATTATCATCCAATGGGATAGGCATTATTTCCATAAGCATTGCGGCTAACGCGCCACTTATAGATACGGTCAAAGGCAACGATGGAAAATTCCAAGCAATGATTAGACAAACAAATAAACCACCAAAAAAACCTTCCCATGATTTATCCCAAATTTTATGTTTTCCATATTGTCGGCCAATTAATCCCGCCGTTAAATCTCCGAGACTCATAAAAACAAGTGCAAGAATGGCCACAGGTTTCGAAAATAATATGATTGAGACGACCGCCCCAATCAGTACCCAAGTTGCGCCGGTAAACTTGCCTTCTTGTTCATGCGTCCGAAGCATGCGATCAAAAAATAAATTAAATATAGACCGAACCCACCCCACACTATGGCGCAAGATATCAACCAAAATGAATAAAATCGTAAAAACCGTTAATATTTTTACGATGGTCCACTTTTCAGGAAAAACATAAACATACGCTATGGGAATCACCAGATTAAAAAGATGAATCAATTTTCTTATGTATTCGTTATTTGGTATCATTTATCTTTAGATAGCTTGTCAAAAATATCCTGCAAATCTAAAATGCTTACAACTAAATCCACTTGAGCGGCTTGATCTAAAACAGTTCCCGGTGCAATGGATTGGTCCAAAACCGTATACGGGACTAAATCTTCGTTTTGTTTATATGATATTTTTCCAATTTTTAAGCGTGCAAATGTCAGTGATTCTTTTGCTTTTTTCATACTCAACCCAAACAATTGAGGAACTTGAAAAAAGTCCGGTGGCAATCCTTGACTGACAGTAATTTGCATACCAAGCCCTTTTTTAATATGATCTCCCGATTTAGGAAACTGCCATGCAACTGTTCCTTTTGGATAGTCAGGGTTGAATTCAGTATATACGGTGTCTACTCTTAGACCAATTTGTTGAAGAGATAGTTCTGCGCTTCTTCTCGATTGACCAACTAAATTGGGTACAATAATCATTTTTTCCGGTTTAGATATTTTCAATCGAATGGTTCGCCCTGGCTTTACTTTAGCACCTGCAATAGGATATTGATCTACAACTGTTTGGGGGGCAACGTCAGCCGTATAAACCGTATCGTATACAACACCTTTATATCCTTCAGTTTCCAATTCTATTAGGGCCCTATTTAAACTTTTACCGGTTATATCTGTTACAATTAAAGTTTTGTCTTGGCGGACATAAGTTGGCATAATAAACCAGTCAAATATTAATATTATAGTTAGGGAGGCGATCCCAAATGCGAGTGAAAATTGTATAATTTTATTCATCATTATTTTTAATTCGAGCGGCAAACATACCATCCACTTTGTCTCGAGGTGGAAATGTTTCCAAACAGTTTTGTGTATTCAGCCAGGTATTGGGTACGAAGTCTTTTCCGGAATCAATACAGAAATTGTTGTTTAATTTAAGAAACCACTTTATCACATTCCAATTCTCTTCCTTCTCAAGCGAACAAGTGGCGTAGACCATAATGCCTCCGGGTTTTAAAAACTGCGCCATATGTGTTATAATCGCTTTTTGGATTGTAACCATGGATTCAACATCTTCTTCCCGTCGCCGCCATCGAATGTCAGTACGTCTGCCTATTACGCCTGTGCCTGTACAAGGTGCATCAATCAAGATTCGATCAGCCATGGGATAATTGTCCTCACTGGCATCTTTTTTCTTCCACTGAATTGGCCATTTTAATTCATGTGATCTTTTTTCTCCAATAAGCATTCGGGATTGGCTAATATCAGAAGAAAATATTTTGCCTTCGTTATTTATTTTTTCAACGATATAACCTGATTTTGTTCCCGGCGCGGCACAAACATCTAAAATAATATGGCCCGGTTTTGGATCTAATAATTCAACCACAGCACCAGAAGCACGATCTTGAACATGGATATGTCCTTTCGAGAATAAATCACTTTTGATGATATTGCGAAAACCAGATTTTACCCGAAAAAAACAGTCTGATTGTGGGCTTTGAGATATTTCAACATCTAATTCCGCCAATTGGCTTATAATTGATTCTTTCGACATCCCATTACAATTCAAACGAATATCAATTGGGGAGAGGGTGTTAAAATATTCGCATAATTTGTTTGTATTATTCTCACCAAATTGATTTGTCCATTTATGGATAATCCATTCTGGGAATGAGGCCCACTCAGAAAGCGATTCGTTATTATTCTTTTGGTTGGGGTCAACACCAATGGTTTTTCGCATTAATGCATTCACCAATCCACTGAACTTTTTTCCTAATTCATTTTTGGTGAATTCTACCCAAGAATTCACCGCTGCATGTTGGGGAATTAAATCATCCAACACGGCTTCATAATATCCCAATCGCAATATTAGGTGAACCGAAGGATGCAATTTATGTATCGGCTTATCTAAAAAACCATTGATCCAGTAATCCAACCGACCCTGCCATCGAACCACTTCATTTGTCAGAACCAATGATCTCGATATATCCCGTTGCTGTAATTTATTATGTTTAAAATATTGGTCACGAACTGACTTTAATCGATTATTGGATCGATAATATTTTTTTAGAATTTGAAAAGCATGATCTCGAGCGTCCTTCATTTTTAACCGATAGGGTTACCCAATGCCACATGGATTCCCCGTAAGCAATCTGCCATCGCCATTTTACGTTTTCCTTCGAGATGTACTTCCAGAAGTTCTAATTGCCCGTCCTCACAAGAAATAGCCATTCTACTTTTATCTAATAATGAAACATGACCGGGTGGAAATGAATGCGTTTCATTGATTATTTTTGTTCGTAATATTTTTATTCTTTTACCATTCATTAAAGTAAATGCGCCCGGAAAAGGAGATAATGCTCTGACTTTATTATGAATTTTTTTCACTGAATAAGACCAATCTAACCGGCACATTTCTTTTGATATTTTTGGCGCAATCGATGCCAGGCTATCATTCTGTGACTTGGGCTCAATCTCTCCTTTTTCCAATAAATCTAAGGTATTGAGAATCAACCCTGCACCCCTTATGGCCATTTTGTCTGTGAGAGAACCACAATCATCTTCTTCATCAATCTCAATTTTTTCCTGTAAAAGAATAGATCCTGTATCTACCTTTGGTTCAATCATAAAAGTTGTTATCCCAGTTTCCTTTTCGCCATTCAATAACGCATGTTGGATAGGTGCCGCCCCTCTATATGCTGGCAATAATGATGTATGAATATTTACAGAACCATGAGTAGGGATATCTAAAAGCGCCTTTGGCAAGATCCTAAAAGCCACCAGAACAAATAAATCTGGGTTTAGGGCCTGTAATTTGGCCTGAAATGATTTATCGTTTAAAGAATTAGCAGGAATAAAATTGAGCGTTAACTCTGTAGCCAATTTGCCCACTGCAGTATGCTTTAGTGAACGGCCTCGCCCCATGGGTTTGGGTGCATTGCTCACCACACCCAATATTTGATGATTGGATTCATGGAGTGCAATCAGAATGGGAGTTGCAATCGCCGGATTGCCCATAAATACGATATTCATTGTCCCATTCCTCCAGAATAAATCACGGAAAATGGACCAATATTAAAGAACAAAAGCCTTTCGGGTCTTCGCGCGGGATGCAGCGCCTTCTGATATTCTTTTTAAATCTTTTTCCACAGTCATCTTAACCGTTTTTGTAACGCGGTCAACAATAAATACGCCCTTAAGATGATCAATTTCATGTTGAATCGCACGGGCCATTAATCCTTCCATTTCTTCAATATGCGCTGCGCCAGTTTCATCTTGGTATTTAATTTGAATAAACTCCGGGCGTTTCACTTCTAATCGAACATCTGGTATCGATAAACATCCTTCTTCAAACCAAGATTCTCCTCGACTATCTACCATTTCACTATTAATAAATATATAAGCACGATCTTCCTCTTCTTCAATACCAGAAATATCTATAATGAAAAGGTTTAGATCAACACCAATTTGATTTGCAGCCAAGCCGATACCATTTTCTTCATACATGGTATCAAACATATCTTCAATTAAAGGGGATAAGTTATCAAAATCCTTTACAGGATTACATGCTTTCCGGAGTATGGGATCTCCATAATGAACGACTTCCCTTAATGCCATTAATTCTGGGTCTCAATCATTTCTGTATCAGAATCCTCGACCGAGTCTACTTGTCCCGCAATCGCTGACCTATTAATCGTCATATTCGTGTTTTTATCTACTTTAAGAATAATGGACTTTTTTTCTTTTCCTTTAAATCCAGCAATCGTGCCATGAATACCACCAATCGTTACGATATGGTTTCCTTTTTTTAGGTCTTCCAACATTTTTTGTTTTTCTTTTTGACGCTTAGCTTGAGGACGAATCATCAATAAGTAAATAATAACCAATATAATGACCATGGGTAAAAAAGTTAAAAAGCCACCACCACCTTGGGCACCTTGCCCGCCTGCAAATAATTGTATGAAATTCAATTGTTTCTCCTATTTCTTGAACCGTGAAATTACTGAGGAAATACGAATTTATTAAAAGTTAAACAGATTTTTTCAGGCTGATTTCAAATGTAGTTCCAACACCAATTTCACTATGTATTACCTTTATTTCACCCCCATGGATTTCACCAATGATACGATTAACCAATGATAGTCCCAACCCCCATCCTCTTTCTTTGGTGCTAAACCCTGGGCGGAAAATATTTTTCCAATCCTTTTTCTGGATACCAGACCCATTATCTTTTAATTGTATTATCCCATAATTATCATCAGAATAAATCTTTATTTCCACTGTACCCAGTTCGCCCTTAATGGAGTCAATACCATTTCTAATAACATTTTCAATTGCCCAACCCAGAAGAACCTCATTTCCCTCAATATTGATATCTTCATTAGAGGTAAGCCTTAATTCAATATCCTTGCCCAGAGAAGGCATTCGCTTTTTTAAATATCCCGTTTGCCGATTAACCAATTCTTTTAGGGAAATACTATTTAAAACGGTTTGACTACCCATTTTACTAAATCGGGTTCCAATTTGATTCAACCGTTCTAAATCAGATTCCATTTCTTGGACAACATGGGATGATTCTTCTGGATGACGCTTTATTCGATCAACCCATCCCATTAATGCGGAAACAGGTGTACCCAGTTGATGAGCTGTTTCTCTAGCCATCCCAACCCATATATTACGTTTTTCGCTGTTTCGAATGGAGTTAAATCCCATGAATCCAATGAAAATAAACATGGCTACTACACCGATTTCCAGATAAGGCAGCCATTGCAGTTTTCGAATAAGATCTGAATCACCATAATGCAAAAACCCTAATGGAATAGACTGCCCTGATATTTGATCATAGTATGAGATAGGAATTGGATCATTCTGTCGATCCATGGCTCCCATGGGTTTCTTCAGCTGATCCGGTAATTCAATACCTGAAATATTCCTCGAATAGATAGGTGTATTTTTGGCATCCGAATAAATGATAGGGAATTGTACTTTTTTTATAATTTCATCAAAAACGAAATTTAAATTTGTATCAGAATCTTCATTGACTGTTTTAGCGATTATTTCTGAATAAAGTTTTACAATATTTCGATTGTCATCTCTCAACCGGTTCACAATGGAATTTGAATATCCAAGAAGACCGATGATGAGAATCAATCCAACAAAAAATAGTCCAACTTTTATATTATTGTTATTACGGTAGCTATTCATCTTTCTTTCGTCTGAAATATCCAAGCCCAATCAGTCCAAGGGATAAACCAAAGGATGTAAAAGAAATAGTCAGTCCCTTTTTAAATGAGGATTTATCATAAATAAAATCAATTGTATGATTCCCAGCTGGGACCTCAACACCACGCAGTATTCCATTAACTTTATGCGTTTGAATTTCTTTACCATCCATCATCGCTTTCCATCGAAGAGGGTAATACACTTCACTTAATACCAAAAATTGATTCCCGCTGGATTCAGTCATAATTCTTGTATGATTGACCCCTTTTTCGAATTTAATTATTGAACCTTTGGAATCGGCAGAAATTTTAATGGGTTCATTTACATATGCTGTTTCTAATGGGTTGAAACTAGGTTGAACAATTTTACGCCAAACTTCATCATCGGAAACAGTTTCTGTTTCAATCACAAACCACGCCCGGGGTGACGGATTCGATACTTTTAAAACATCTACAGAAACATTCCCCCGAGATGACTTAATCTCTCCTGTTTTCACTGACTTAATTTCGGGATGATTGATCTTTTGAGGGCTCACCAAATATTTCACATTCAACATTCTTAAGACTGGTAAAGCTGCAGCGTTCCCGGTTTTGGATAAGAAAGTATTATAATCTTTTAGTTTGGCGGGATGATATCCTCCGACGGATTCAAGTCCAAATGCAGCAAAGCGGCTTTCACCAAATAATCCACCGATTGGATATATTCTGAAATCACTTTCATCTTGTTTCAGAAATTTGATGATTTCATCTTCCTGGAAAAAGCGATCAACAACACGTTTGGACATCAGTTGTGATCCTCGCCCACTGGAACGATTCGGTTGAATAATTTTAAAATTAACAATTCCAATATCAACGATCGCTAAGGAAACTGTTACCACCATCAACATCGCTTGAGATACTTTACGATTGATCCAAAGCCAAATAAGTACTATGAGTGAGCCTGAAAATAGAATCATTAACCAAGCATCATTTAACCACAAATTCCATCGAAGATTATTTAAGGCTTGGGCCGCACGTGGATCTTGAATCATGGGTGGTGAGAAACTCCCCCTTACGGCAGATTCAATTACAGACCCACCCAACACCATTCCAATGAAAAATACCCCCATGACCCCAGCAATGCCCAAAAACCATTTAGGGATTTTACCTTCTTTTAATTTCACCAATTCATCCAACCCAAAAGCGGCTAAAACACCCACATTAAATTGAAGTAAAATGAGTATCATATGGGGAACACGAAACTTATTAAAGTATGGAAAAATGTTAAAAAATAGGTCGTAAACCAAACTGAAGTGTTTCCCGAATGAAATAAATAAGGCAAATACTGATGTGATCACTAAAAATTGATGAATCAATTCCCATTTTCGAAAAAGACCTATTATTGCTAACAATAGAATAATAATACCCATATAATTTGGATAATCCGTAAATGGCATAAATCCCCAGTAAGGTTGACCGCCGAATCCAAAGGCAGAAGGAATAAAGAATGTCAGTATTTCTTTCGGATGGAATGACCACCCAGTGGCATAATTATAGTCCGCACCGCCACCCGCTGAACCACCTCGTACAGAAAATGGGGTATATTCCATGGCCGATAAATAAATCAATAAAGACAGTCCCACACCCAGAATACAGGCAAAGACAAATAATCCAAATCCTTTCCCCAATATGGAGCGATCTCCCTTGATGCGAATTCCATTGATTAAAATGAGTAAACTATAAGCACCAATTAACATCCACGTATAGTATGCTATTTGTGCATGGGCACGCTGAAGTTGAAATCCAAGCAACAAGGCCAACCACCCCATATTCCAAGTACTCGGATTTTGCCACAATCGCACCGTAAACCATAATATCCAGGGGATGTATGCTGCCGTCATCATTTGGCTTCCATGGCCAAATACAACCATAGTCACCATATACGGTGTTATCATGAATGCAGTAGCACCGAGACCGGCGGCCCATTCTGAACACTTAAAATGTCGTAACATTAAGAATCCACCGATACCTGCAAATAATAAATGAAGAAGTTGAATCATCATCCCTGGCAGGAAAAATAGTTTAAAAATATATTCAGGAAAATAGAGTTTTGATAGATGGGTGAATGCCTCCGCGGTTGGCATCCCACTAAATACCCAAGGTTGCCATTGAGGAAATTCACCTGATTTTTCCAAAACATCATTCAAAGCGATTCCGATTGCTTTAGGGCTTAAACTGTCTGGCGATCCAAATGTCTTTCCACCAAAAATAACCGGTTCAAATAATACGGCAATGATAATAAGCATCAAGCCGGATGCAGCGACAACGGAGCGTTTCCAATTTAAGTTCATCTTTTATTTTCGTCCTTTTAAGACTTTAAGTCCTTTGAAAAAATCCAAATCTTCCGTTTCAATTTTTAAAACCCACAGAATAATTCCAAAAATTCCAACTGAGAATATTCCCGCAAATATTAAGGTAATCAAGGTATGGAACGGCATAATGATTTCCTTTAAGCAATATAGTCCTGTAAAAACTATTATTCCAGCCAATATAGGCTTAACCATTTTTCGATCTAAAAAGTTCATCTTGAGAATAATTCGAACTTCAATGATACGTACAAATCCTAATATAGCCAGAGAAATTAACGTCGCTATGGCGGCACCAATGATACCATGCTTTGGTATAAAATATATATTTAATCCAAAGTTTAACGCAAAAGCGCCAATGGTATTCCACAACACTAATTTTGTGTGGCCTGACATACTTAAAGCTGGACCTGCTGCACCCAGTACTGCTTGGATAAAAGTAGCGCCTGTTAAAATAATCAATATTTTCGCACTGGGTAAATATTCCTGTCCAAATAATAACAATACTTTTCCGGGGAAAATGATAAAAACTGCAGAAATAGGAATGGCACATATCAATAACCACCGGCTCACCAATTTATAAGTATGATCCATCTTTTTCCGGTCACCCTCCCCATGAAATTGGGCCATCATTGGGGCATAAATACTGATAAATGAAAGTAGTAAAGCCTGGAGTAAACCAGCCGTACGCGCTGCGGGATGATACAATCCTACGGTGGTTGCATCCGTAAAGTACCCTAACATGAGGATATCCATCCAATGCATGAATGTTTGGAGGATTGTTACAAACATTAGGGGATAAGAATATTTTAATAGAGATGTGTCAAATTTTGATTTTACGATTTGATCATTGGAAACACCAGAAACCCTCTTCAATACACTTATCATAACAAAAAAACCGACGATGCCTGTAATAAGTAAGGGCGCCATGACCGCAGATTCTGCAGAAACAAACCAATAACACACCACCATACTAACCAAAAGAAGGGTCGGGTTTACAAACTGTGTGACCAACGTTTTATACTTGAGTCGTTTATACCCCTGGGTTGCAAAGGCAGAAACAAGGGTAAGCGCATTAAATGGAATTGCAATGGCAAATACAATAATTACCAATATTAATAGAGGCGGTTCATTGAGAATTTGAGTTACAATAAATTCTGAGGAAATGATAAGTCCTACCATAATGACTAACGAAAATGTGACAGTCATTTTTAGAGTTGAAGCAATCAACGTTTGAATTTTTTCCGAATCAGAATCCGGGTTTAATCTGCTCACAAATCGCATAACGCCTGTTTCCAGCCCCATCTTTCCCAAGACCTCAGATATCAGCATAATGGCATTCGCCATAGAGTAGATTCCAAGAAATTCTGCTCCAACCCAACGGGCTAAAAGTGCCGTATATAAATATCGGTTCACATTCCCATACACCAAACCTGAGAATGTAATAGTGGATTCTTTAGCGATTTTGCTGGCGGTGTTCATGAATTGACAAGATCCGAGTATAGTGCTTCAAACTGGAAAATTATTTTTTGTTCAGAAAATAATCTTTCAACAGCAGATTTTCCCTTAAGACCTTTTTCAATTAATAAGTTTGATTGAGGTAATAATTCATTAATTAAACCTCCCATTTTCGAAACTTTTGCAACTTCCCAAAGGCCATTCGTCTCATCAATGCTAATCCCTTCTACCCCAACATCGGTGGTAACAACAGCTGTTCCGCATGCCAGTGCATGGGGAATCTTCATTTTAAGTCCCGCTCCAATTTTAATAGGCGCTACCATGATCATTTGAGATGCAAGGAATGAGTCAATATCTTCAACAAATCCCAAATAATAAACGTTGTCTGTTACCTTTATTTCATTAACCAAACTATTGGGCAATCCTTTTCCCGCAATATTTAATTCTGCTCTTTTTGTCAATTTTGGAAATATTTCATGGATCAGAATTTGGACAGCCTGGACATTGGGCTCCCGGTTAAATGATCCAACAAAACATATCGAATTGGGCTTTTTATGAATTTCATTTATAATTGGTGTTTTAACCTGAGGCGGAATCACCTTTATTTCAGATTCACAGCCCAAGTTGGAAAGGTATTCTCTATCTTCTTCTGTGAGTGTGATTACAGCATCATATTTGTTACCAATTTCAGGCTCAAGGTTTCTAGCCATTTCAAATGACTTTTGATTCCGTGTGTTGCCTTGATCTTTTCCCCTTTCATAGACTTTTGTCGACACATCATGAAAAACGATTATTTTTGGGATATCCCCGATTTGTTCTGCATAATGATGCATTACATTGTATTCAACCTGGACGAGATTAAAATTATTTTTTTCAATCAATTTTGAGATGAGTTCGGCCATTTTCTCAATTTTGTATTTTGCAATAAAGAATGGTTCTTCACCTGCAAGATGGTATGCCAAAGACCTTAGATTCCTTATACCGGATGATATTTTTCCCGTTATGGATTCTTGATTCCTCGGATAAGCAATTGTATGAACTTCAATCCCCTGGTCTACAAGGAATCCTATCATACTGTCTTCGTCTGAATCAATAAAAGAGGCTAGCGTAATATTATGATTTTTTGCCAATGAAGTAATGTTTCTGAAAATGAGTTGGGCGCCGGCATGGCCACTTGTTTCAGAAGGTAGATATGGGGTGATAAATAGGAGGTTCATTTTATCCCGGTTTTCGACCCAAGTAGAAAAAATTACATGCGAGATATTCAGCCCATTTCGTTCGACCGAATAAGAAATCCAAATATTTTAATGGATGCAAAATCCAAGTTAAGGTAACACGAAATAAATATTGGATTGGTCCAATAGGAATGGCTTCAACAATTGCATGTTGAAATAATAAAACTAATGCAGTAATGGGCCCGGTGCAGATTCCCTTTTCTACTAATTTAAATCCATGACGATTAAATAATGATTCGATACCACTAATTGTATATCTTTGATAATCGTAAGGCGCCATATGATATGCACCGATAAATGGAATTTCTGCATAAACCAAACCACCGGGTTTGATAGTCCTAAACAATTCGGATACTGCTTTTTCAGGGTCAGGTAAATGTTCAATCACCGAACTTGAAAAAAATAAATCA
>JABGZQ010000005.1 GCA_018674655.1 Fidelibacterota bacterium
ATCTTTTTCACCGTTTCTAAAATATAATCCCAACTTTTCTTTAAATGGTCCAAGGTGGTAGAAGTTTGCCCCACAGAAAATCGAATGATATATTGGCCATTTAATTTGGTGTGGGTGAGATATATTTTTCCACTTTCATTAAGTGAATTGACCAGATTTTCGTTGAATTCATTTCCGTTTTTATGACGGAAACAAATGAGGTTAAGTGGCACAGGTGCTACAATCTCAAATCGTTCATCGGCTTCGATCCATGATTTTAATTTCTGTGTGTTTTCTACATGTCCTCTAATGAACGCCTGCAATCCTTCCACACCATAATAATTAATCACATGCCACAATTTGAGGGCACGAAACCGTCGACCGAGAGGAATTCCCCAATCACGATAGTCAATCACCGTTTTAGAATCAGTAGCTTTGTTCTTCAAGTATTCCGGTAAAATGGATAAAGAATCAATTAATACTTTTCTATTGGCTACATAAAAGACATTGCAGTCAAAATTGGTTAACATCCATTTATGTGGATTAAAAGTGTAACTGTCGGCAAAATTCAACCCATCATTAATAAATCTAAATTCTAGGCATAGTGCCGCGGGTCCTGCCATGGCTGCATCCACGTGTAGCCAAATACCATATTCCGTGCAAATATTCCCGATTTCCTTCAGTGGATCCATCGCTGTGCTGGACGTGGTACCCACTGTAGCACACACAAATGTAGGTATCAATCCTTGCGCCGAATCATTTTCAATTAATTCTTTCAGATGTTTTGGATCCATAGCAAAAGTACTATCTACATTCACTAATCGAAGGTTGTTTTTACCCATTCCTGCAATCTTGACGGCCTTTTCTATTGAAGAGTGCGCCTGTTGTGAGGTATAGACTGTTAACTGCCTATTTGAGCCATTTAAATTTGTATCCCCATGAGACGTGCGTTCTCGAGCGGCAATTAGGGCGACCAAGCTGGAACTGGATGCTGCATCCTGGAGAACACCTCCACCGGTAGCAGTGGATTTAAACTTTTTGGGTAAATCCATCATATCCACGAGCCAATCTAATACATGGGTTTCAACCTCAGTGCAAGCTGGACTGGATGCCCAAATCATACCCTGAATACCTAAACCAGTTGATATGAGGTCTCCAAGAATTGCGGGCCCACTGGTGGCACAGGGGAAAAAAGCATGAAAATTGGGTGATTGCCAATGGGTAATACCGGGCATCATTTTATCCATGTCAGATAAAATATCTCCGTAATCACGTCCTTTTAGAGGTGCAGATTCGGGAAGGTTGGAACGAATTTCTCCCGGCTTTACCTGGGAAAGGACAGGGTATTGCTCAATTTGATCATAATAATCGGCAATCCAGTCGATAACTTTTTTGCCTTGTTTCCGAAATTCATCGGTGCTCATGTGTTGGTTTGAATGCTTACTCATTTTATTCCTTAAAGAATATGTTTTTTATTCAGGTCAAATTTATATTCAACCATGGTTACACTGAAAGAAATTGAATTAGCCCATAAACGCATTCGGCATTTGATTCATCGGACGCCTATTTTGACCAATAAGAGTCTGAATGAATTGAGTGGTGCCAAACTTTATTTCAAATGTGAAAATTTCCAAAAAGTAGGCGCATTTAAAATTCGGGGTGCCACCAATACGGTGGAACAGCTTTCTCAAACAGAAATAGAGAAAGGTGTGGCAACCACATCCTCCGGGAATCATGGTGCAGCATTATCTATGGCCGTGACAAGAAGAGGGGGAAAAACCAAAGTGGTAATGCCAAACAATACACCGAAGATTAAAGTTAACAATGTTGAGCGGAATGGGGGAATCGTCGTATGGTGTGAACCGGAACAATCCTCCCGTGAAAGTGTGTTGGCAGACCTTGTTGAAAAAACTGGTGCCATTGTTGTTCATCCGTACAATGATGAGCGCATTGTGGCCGGGCAGGGAACATGCGCCAAGGAGTTAATGGAAGACGAGCCCAATCTGGATATGATTGTTTGTCCCGTGAGTGGTGGGGGTTTATTGGGCGGTACATTGCTTGCCGCAAAGGGAATAAATTCCAAAATAATTGTTTATGGGGCTGAACCCTCAGAAGCAGATGATGCGTATCGATCATTGAAATCGGGCAAGATAGAAACGAATAAATCCATCGACACCATTTGTGATGGGCTCCGCGCCCAATTGGGCACAGTACCCTTTCCGATTATTCAAGAGTTCGTGGATGGAATTATTACGGTGACTGAAGAAGAAATAATTTCTGCCATGCGAATGATATGGGAACGCATGAAAATAATAGTGGAACCATCTAGCGCCATAACATTGGGAGGATTATTAAAAAAACCAGCTATTTTTAAAGGAAAAAGAGTCGGCTTAATCATCTCCGGTGGAAATGTGGATTTGGAGAAATTGCCATGGTAAAAAAAGGATTTATTTTTTTTCTTTTGATTCAGTTTTCCTTTGCCCAGCAATCGGATCTCAATTTTATTTTTGATCAAAATGCAAATGCACGTTCGGCGATTGAATTAATTCAAACAGACACAACTAATGTGGGTGATGTCATTTATTCTTATCAATCACAAATTGAGTATGCTTTGACTTGGCGATCTATTGCCATACAAACGTATGAATCATTTAGTGGGAAAGAAGTGCTATTAGGCGCAGATTTGAATTATCTCAATTATGCCGTGGTTGAATATAAAAAAATGCGCTCTGCTTTATTGAAAGGTATAGGACGATTTGCGCCGCTCACCAATGAAACGGTTTCACTAAAATTATATAATAAAAAACCATCTCAATTTTACCATAAACGAAAAGTTCGAAATTTATGGGGTAGGCAGTCTCAAGAAATGTTGCTCATTAATCCAAATGATAAAATCGGTCGATCGGTCATAAAACAAATAAAGCTGGGACTGGTATTTGCCTTACTACTCTACGATAACTACCTTGTGGCCGTTGCACCGTTTGAACAGAATCAAAAATTACGTTTTGTCATGAATGAAACAGGCGTAGATCCAGAAAACAGAGGGTACTTAACTGAAGTTTCGGAGAGTTATACCGATTCAAAGAAAATGGGCCGCATGATTCGTGCAATCAAATTTATTTATCAAGTTTCCAAATGGGAGGCAAAAAATCCTGGCGCTGAATTGGTCATGAACGATCCGGACAATTCCTATTTAAACTTGCTGATTTCCGGGAGTCCATCTTATCGAGAAATCCTCCAAATGGATGAAGATGACCTTGGGCCCACATTCAAGTTTAACCGCATGAATGTGATTAACAATAAATTTTCCGATCGGATCCGTAAAATGAGTAATGATGCCACGGAACAGGTGAGTAAAATGTTTGGCAATACAGCTGGGATGATGGTCGTTAGAAAGGGGAAAATGAATCACCTTTCCTCTCAAAATCGCAGTAAAATAATTTCTCAAATGCAACCCATGGATATTCTGTTAGAAAAGGCACCATTTCGATTAACGGATTATTTTATTCCGGGATATTGGTGCCATGTGGGAATATGGGCAGGGAGTGAGATAGAATTAAAAGCGCTGGGTGTATGGGAAGAATTGCCAAAATTGCACGAAGATGTGGTAAAGAAGTATGAATATTCCGGTCCTGACTTTCACACTGCTATTCGTTCCGGGCATCAGATCATTGAAGCGCTAAGGCCTGGGGTACAGATCAATACACTTCAGCATTTTTTGAATATAGATGATTTGGGAGTGATTCGATTTCAAGGGCAATCCAATGAACAGAAAAAAACATATTTATTGAATGCATTTCGACAAATTGGTAAAAATTACGATTTCAGCTTCGACGTAGAATCCACTGAAGAAATTGTCTGTTCCGAGTTGGTTTATGTATCTTATGATGATTTGATTTGGGATACGAGTAAATCGTTGGGCCGCTATACTATATCACCGGATCAAGTGGCGCGAAAATTAGTCGATGATGATCGCTTTGAACCGGTATTAATGTATTTGAATGGTAAAGCGGTAGAAGGAGATTTAAGAAATAAGTTTAATGCATTACTTGATTAAGAATACATAGAAATGTACCTATTAAAATTATCGATGAATAATAACTAAATTGAATTAGTCTGGAAATGAAATGAAACAAGTAAAAGGGACTTTTTTGTTATTCATCAATCCTATATTCAATTTAACCGAAAAGAAAGTACAATGAATTATCATTCAATTATTACTGTGCTGTTTACCGCAGGATTATTTGCCCAAACCCAGGTTGTGATAGAAGATGTCATGTTCATGGATGCGCCTTATGTGGGAGAAATAACTACCACGACCACGAAATATGCCGCTGATGGATTATTTCGACAGGAGGCATCCATTGATGTGGACAGATTTCTGATTCGTATGGCTATGGGTGGAAATAAATCCGTGGGAAGTATACTAAATGGTAAAACCGAATTACGATTTGTTTATAATGCCAAAGATGAAGAATACGCCATGGAAACATTTGATGCCATTCGTGAGAATGGTGGGAATCCGATATTGAAAACAACCATGGGTAGAATGAATATGGGAGGTGGCTCTGGAGAAGGGCGGGAAAATAACAATTCAGATGAAGAACAGGAAGAATCCGAATACGATCGTACCATTTCTGAATCAATGGAGCGTGTTGTTGGTTATGATGCACGAAAGGTAACTACAAAGATAAAAAGTAACGATGGACTTATGTTATTTGAAGAATGGTTCACCACCGATACAACTTTATTTTATTTTGTATCAAAAGTGGAGGTAGATCTAGTACAATCTTATGGAGGGGAGAAACGAAATACCCCAAGGAGTTTCTCCGAATCTATGTTAACCAGCGCAGAACAAGAATTTGAGTCCGTGCCCGGGCGCATGGTGAAATATACCATGGAAATGAAGGATGAAGATGATGATGGATTTAAGATGGTTTGGGAATTAAAATCAATTCGAGAAGTACCTTTTAATATGGCTGATTTCAAAATTTCAACCGATTATGAAAAGGTAGATGAGTTAGAATGAGTTTAATAAAATATAGGGTAGGAAATATTCCACTTTGGTTCAAGCCATTTTATTATGTTACGTCCTATCTTGGCGCATATATCATTTATGCCTATAAATGGTTAATCCTAAATACATGTAGAATTGTTGTAGAAGGTAAAGAAAATGTTGAGAAATACCCTTCAAGGATTGAATCCGTATGGCATTATAAAGGATCAATGTATTGGTTAGGATTGCAGGATGTAACCAAATTCGTTCAGTTTAGTCATCCATTATGGTTTATGTATAAAATCATACTAATTTTACGTTGGTATGGGTGTAAGGTGGTCATTGGCTCAACGGGGCATGGAGGTCGGGAAGCAGCCGACAAAATAGTTCAGGAAATTAAAAATGGATATAGCTGTGTGATTACTCCGGATGGGCCTGCAGGTCCATTAAAAGAAATAAAAAAGGGCGTACTCCATATGGGTTTACAAGCAGGGGTACCCGTTATTCCTGTACAATGCGAAAGTAATTATTCATTTCCTATATTTTGGAATTGGGATAAAAAGCGAGTGCCCCTATTCTTTTCAACCATTACAATTCGATATCAAAAACCCTTATTCGTTACCAAACATAATTTTGATGAAGTCCATAAAATATTAGCCACAGCAATGGGAGATTAACCCAAAATATTTGGTGTTTTCTCATTAGAAAAATGGTGAATTACTATTGGTTTGAATCATGGCCCAATGAGAGTATTGATCACTTTTCCAGGTCAGATGTTGAGACAGAAAATATTATTCGACGCCACGACTATGGAGGTAGCTGTCGTAATTACTATTATATTCTAACACTTTATTCGCGGTGAGTTCAATTATTCTCGTAGCGAGGGAAGAAACGAATTCACGATCATGACTCACAAATATGAGCGTACCAGGATAACTATCTAACGCACCATTCAAAGACTCAATCGATTCCATATCCAAGTGGTTGGTGGGTTCATCCATAATAATGACATTTGGCCTTTGCAGGATTAATTTTCCAAAAATCATTCGCCTTTGTTCACCACCAGAGATGACGTTTACCGGTTTATTAATATCGTTTTGAGAAAATAATAATCGTCCGAGTGTGCCACGGATGACCTGCATGTCATCCTCATCATGTTTCCATTGACTCATCCAATCTATTAATGACATATTCGATTCAAAGTCAGCACCATGGTTTTGGGCAAAATAGCCGATTTTTACACTGTCAGACCATTTAATCTCGCCACTGTCAGGCATAAGGCCGTTAACCAAACATTCTAATAATGTTGTTTTTCCTATGCCATTGGGCCCGATAATGGCCACCCGTTCGCCCGTTTCAATTAATAGATTCAATTTATTAAAAAGAGAAAGATTATCGTACCCTTTGGATAAATCTTTGACTTCTAATGCGGTATTAAATAGTTTTTTCTCTTGATTAAATCGGATAAACGGATACACTCGGCTGGAGTTTTTAATATCATCAAGTTTAATCTTGGCAATTTGATTTGCACGGGATGTGGCTTGTTTGGCTTTCGATGCATTGGCCGAAAATCGTTTCACAAAAGATTGGAGTTCTGCAATTTGTGCTTTTTTCTTGGCATTGTCTTGAACTAACCGTTGCCGCGCTCGGGTGGATGCAGTCATAAAGTCATCGTAATTCCCGGGATAAATGCGAAGTTCGCCATAATCCAAATCGGCCATATGGGTACAAACACTATTCAGAAAATGGCGATCATGAGAAATAATAATCATGGTGCTGTTTCGGCGATTCAGGATTTCTTCTAACCATCGAATTGTGTTAATATCTAAATTATTGGTGGGCTCATCTAACAGCAAAATGTCCGGATCTGCAAAGAGTGCCTGCGCAAGTAGTACACGAAGTTTCCAACCTGGTGCAATTGCACTCATAAGACCTTCATGTTGTTCTAAAGGAATACCAACACCCAACAATAAGTCACCTGCTCGAGATTCGGCAGTATATCCGTCCATTTCGGCGAATTCCATTTCCAAATCTCCCACTTTCATCCCATCTTCTTCACTCATTTCAGGAAGGGCATAGATGCGTTCGCGTTCCTGCTTAATTTCCCATAATTTGCCATGGCCCATGATGACACAATCGATAACAGTCATTTCTTCATAGGCAAATTGATCCTGATTCAATTTTGCAACACGATCATTTTTATCGATGGTTACATTCCCGGTTGTGGGTTCTTGCTCACCGGAAAGGATCTTCATAAAAGTTGATTTGCCGGAACCATTGGCTCCGATTAAGCCATATCGATTTCCTTTACCAAAAGTGATGGATATATGTTCGAATAGTGGTTTGTCGCCAAACTGGATAGAAATATTTGCAGTTGAGATCAATCAAAACTCCGAGTTTAATAGATGTAAATATGTGTTGACCTGTTAATGAATGTCGTCAAAGACACCACAAACGAGGGCGCGAATCTATTACATGCGATATTTATATCCACAATCTATAAATAGAATCACTAAATATAAAAAAGAGAAGTTAAAACGATAATATAGTTTGTCATGTGAACATGAATAAATTCCATCCATATTCAGATTCAAAGAATCTATTAAATCATGGACAATAAGATTAAACAAATCCCCACCAAGCCTGGTGTTTACTTTTTCAAGAATGAGGATGAAACTATTATATATATCGGAAAGGCGAAAAACTTGAGAAATCGGGTTCGATCCTATTTTCAACAGCGTAAGCATCAATCGGCAAAAAATATATCAATGATCAAACGGATTACGGATGTGGAATGGTTGGTAGTGCGTAGTGAAGTTGAAGCGCTTTTAACAGAGGCGAATTTAATTAAAAAACATCAGCCACATTATAACGTAAGCCTCAAGGACGATAAATCTTTTCCATATATCCGGATTACCAAAGAACCCTATCCACGGGTATTTATTACTCGAAATATTATACGAGATGGATCAAAATATTTTGGACCCTATACAGATGTGATGCACTTGCGACGTTCCTTAAAAGCCGTCCATAAAATATTTCCGGTTCGTAGCTGTGATTATTTGATAAATAATGAATCTATAAAAGCCAAAAAGGTAAGCCTTTGTTTGGACTACCATATAAAAAAATGTCAAGGTCCATGCGAAGGAGTTGTATCAGAGAAAAGTTATGCTGACATGATTAAACATGTTATCCAGTTTTTACAAGGCCGAACAAAAGAGACGGAAGTATTTATCAAAAACCATATGGAATTGGCTTCATCTGAAATGCGGTTTGAGGATGCGGGCATGTATCGAGACCAACTTCATGCTATTGGGCGGTTTAAAGATCGACAGCGTAAAGTCACGGCCGATTTCGAAGATAGGGATGTGATTGCCTTGGCGAAAGAAGAGGATTATGGTATTGCTGTAATTGTCAGAATAAGAAACGGTCGAATCACCAGTCGTGAGAAATTATCCCTTCGGAATCTTGATGAATCTGATGCCAAAATCATGGAAACCATCGTGTCTCGTTTTTATTTAGAAACTGATTTTATCCCCAAGGAAGTGTCTCTGCCTGTAGCACCAGAAAACCAAGATGAGTTGGTTTCTTGGCTCAAAGAAAAACGAAATGGAGCGATCCATCTTTCTGTGCCAAAAAAAGGTGAAAAAGCGAAGGAAGTGCGCTTGGCGTTTCAGAATGCAAAGTTGCTTTTGGGCGAATGGATGATCAATCGTAAGAAGCGCCGGGAGTTGGTCCCAAAAATGATTAGCCAGCTTCAAGATGATTTGCAAATGAAAGTGCCACCACGACGGATTGAGGCATTTGATATTTCTCATTTGGGTGGCACCAATACGGTAGCATCCATGGTGTGTTTTATGGATGGAAAACCAAGAAAATCAGAATATAGAAAATTCAAAGTGAAGACGGTAGATGGGATCGATGATTTTGCATCCATGCGGGAAGTTGTATTTCGGCGCTATAAACGGGTAAAAGAAGAAGGGATTGGTTTACCCGACCTCATTTTGATTGACGGGGGTAAAGGGCAGCTCTCCATGGCAGTCTCAGCACTCAGGGAATTGGGTTTGGACTATTTACCCATCATTGGGTTGGCGAAACGCCTTGAAGAAGTATTCGTGCCTGGGCAATCTGAAGCCCAATCCATTCATAAACAAAGTCCGGGTTTGATCTTATTGCGGCGAATACGAGATGAGGCACACCGTTTCGCTATTACATACCAAAAACAAAAACGAACCGATTCTGTCACCAAATCCATATTTCATGAATTGCCGGGGATGGGAGAAAAACGAGTGCAAAAATTATTATCAGAGTATAAAAGTATCAAAAAGATTTCGGAACTTAAACCGGAACAAATACAAAATGCGTTGGGATTTCCAGATTTGATTGCTCAATCTATAATAGAATTAGCAAAAGACTCAGTATCCAGTTAAGATTAATTCATAAAGATTTACAAACATGATTAGATTGGCGTCCTGAAAGAAAAAGCGGAATCTGGAAAGAACTGAATGAAACGCCTCTAGCTCGCATAGCCTACTCACGGGGTTTTTTGTTTATACCAAGTACAGGCTCACACCTTTTTACATATGGGCGCTTAAAATTTTCCAGATTTTCCTTAAAAGCCTTAAAAAAGTGCATTTTTCCCAATAATTAAGATATAATTAAGAGTTTTCTGGGCTAAAAAATACAGACCCATTGTGTATATTGTACTGTAATGAATCCACACCTATAGGGATTTTATCATGAATAAAGTCACTATTGCCCTATCGTTAATTGCATTTGGGCAGGCATTGCAGAAAAAATTTAGTAGATACTTATGAAATATAATAGACACCTAATCGCAGTCCTCATCTGCCTCTTGAGTGTTAATTCACCCAACGCTCAAAGTACATCCAATAAATCAACTCTCGCTGTCCTTGACTTTGAAGGTCGGGGTATCAATTCCCTTGAGGCAGCAACTCTAACGGACCGCTTTACTTCTGAAATAGGTAAAACAGAGTCCATGGTCCTTGTTGACCGCACGATGGTGGAAGAGATCCTAAAAGAACAGGGCTTCCAGCAGTCAGGATGTACGACAGATGAATGTGCGGTAGAAGTGGGTGCCATGCTTGGCGTACAGTTTATGATCAGTGGTGCTATTGGTAAGCTGGGGGATACATTTACGATAGATGCAAAGATGGTATCTGTAGAATCAGGCGCTTCTGTAGAAACCCGCAATGTGACTTATATCGGTAAAGTGGATGGCTTAGTGACAGAAATAGAGCTTTTAGCCTGGGATATCATGAATCTGGAACCGCCTGAAGCTTTAAAAGAGAAAAAAAGACTGGGGGCTCAAGCCTTTCTCGCCGCCCAAGCCAAACAGAAAACCCGCACGGGTGCCTTACTAAGATCCATGGCAGTGCCAGGATTTGGTCAGTATTATGCAGGTAAAAAATTAATGGCTGCAGGCTATTTAGTTTCTGAGCTGGCAGTATTGGGTCTATATGCCTCCGCTAATTCAGCTTATACAACGGCTACTGATGATTTCAATAATTATCAAAATCTTTACAATACTGAAAAAGACCCTGTTATGATCGCTGATTATCGTTCAAAGGTGAATAGTAGTCATGATGACATTCAGTCCAATAAAGACCTCATGAACCAGATGGCAACAGCCGCAATCGGTATATGGGCAATAAATGCGGTCCATGCATTTTTGATAAAACCTGATAATGTCACTGCATCAAAAGAGTCACCAATTAAACTGGCTTATGATCCTAAGACACTTTCACCACAGCTGAGGTTTAGCATTGCACTGGATTAGAAGACCACTCATTCTTTCACTGATTCTATTTATCGGCTGTAACCAAGGTGAAGTGCCTACAAAGTTTCTTGATAATCCTTTAGATACAGAGGCTGCTAGTGAAAAAGGGATCAATACGCCTGCTTTGGTATTCTTTCCTGACAGTGCTTCAACTACTATTGGGTCAACAGTCAGTATGGAAGTCTATGCTCTGGGTGTTGAAAAACTTGGAATGGCTTATATAAAGATCAACTATGATGATTCCAGATTATCTTTAAATACGATCAATCCAGGAGAGTTTTTAAAAAGTAATAACAACCTTTTCTTATATGACAATAGTGTCGCAGGGGTTATTGATATTTATACTTCATTCCTCAGCACTGATAGTGTAGAAGTATCAGGAACAGGCAATATGGCTTATCTGGTGTTCCAAGCCAAAACTCCAGGCGTATCAAAAGTTACCTATTCAACAGATTCTGAATTTGCAGATAGCGATGACAACCCCATTCAAATTAGAGGGTTTGGGGAAGGGGTGATTGATGCGCAATAGGCTATTTTTCATCGCAATTCTTAATACGTTGGTCTTATCCCAACAAAGAGATTGGGTAAAAGTCACATCATCCGCAGGCTTTAGTGATAGAGAAGATCATTCTTCTGTCGTATTTGATAATAAAATGTGGGTGATCGCTGGAGGAGAAAAAAACAGTAATAATTTATATACTGCTAAGAATGATGTATGGTATTCCTCAGATGGATCTACTTGGACACAGGCTACATCTTCAGCTGCATTTTCAGCAAGAATGATGCACACATCTATCGTATTTGATGGCAAAATGTGGGTTATAGGTGGACAAACTACTAATAGATATTTTGAAAATAATAAGTTTGATGATGTGTGGTATTCATCTGATGGAATTACATGGACAGAAGCAACTTCAAGTGCTGCTTTTGGTGGAAGGTCTGAACATAATTCTGTCGTATTTGATAATAAAATGTGGGTGATTGCTGGTCGCACGTCTAGTGCTGAATTAAATGATGTATGGTACTCATCGGATGGGGTTACCTGGACTTCTGCGACTTCTTCAGCTGCATTTCCAAAACGCTATACAGCTTCAGCCCATGTATTTAATAATAAAATGTGGATTATTGGTGGCAATCAAATGGATTTGGGAGATGTTTGGTATTCCTCAGATGGTGAAAATTGGAGTGAAGCTGTTGATCCCGCCGATTTTGGAAAAAGAGGATTTCTTACATCATTATCATTTGATAGTAAAATGTGGGTGATTGGTGGTAGAGATGGGAGTGGTGTACATCAAAATGATGTATGGTATTCCTCAAATGGAGTTAATTGGAGCGAATATTCAACTAGCACAACTTTTTTAGGGAGATCAAATCATACATCAATAGTGTTTCAAGATAGAATTTGGGTGATTGCTGGTGGTCCGCACGATTCATATAATGATGTTTGGAGTCTAAATGATATAACCGCCCCCACCGTAACCTCTGTTTCTTCTACAGCTGATAATGGCACCTACGGAATTGGCAGCGTCATTCCAATCACTGTGACTTTTGACGAATCTGTAATTGTAACAGGTACTCCACAATTAACCTTAGAGACTGGCGATACAGATGCAGTAGTTGATTATTCCAGTGGATCTGGCTCAAGTATCCTCACTTTCAATTACACCGTTGCATCAGGCAATACAAGTGGTGATTTAGACTATGGCAGTACATCTGCATTAGCTCTAAACAGTGGTACCATTAAAGACGCTGTAGGCAATGATGCAACACTCACACTTGCAAGCCCAGCTGCTACTAACTCACTAGGTGCCAATAAAGATATTGTGATTGATACAGTTAAACCTACCGTTAGCAGTGTAACATCTACGACTGACGATGGTTCATACACTGAAGGTGGTACCGTTGTAGTGACGGTCACATTCAATGAGGCGGTAACGGTTTCAGGAACGCCTCAGTTAACACTCGAGACAGGAGATACAGACGCAGTAGTTGATTATTCCAGTGGGTCTGGAACCACTATTTTATCCTTTAACTACATTGTTGCCTCTGGTCACGGCAGTAGCGATTTAGGCTATACAAGTACAACAGCACTATCATTAAACAGCGGCACGATTAATGATTCAGGGGGCAATGCTGCTGTATTAACACTTCCGACACCTGGAGCGGCAAACTCACTTTCAGCAAATAAAGCCATTCTGGTGGATGGCGGAAAGCCAGTCGTCAGTGCTGTATCGGAATCGCCTGGTGTATTTAGAAATACGTCTTTTCAATGGAGTAGTGAAGGTTGGGGTGCAGATTTTATTGACCCCTTTAATTTAAATAATGACTTTACTATCCAGTTATGGGTCAAATACATTGGTCCTGAAGAATGGGATCATTCAATTAATATAAACCTGAACACTACGCTTAATCTCGGTATTATGAGAACGAGGACTACTTTCTGGTGGACAAATAATAATGATGGGTCCGAGCTGTACGGTGATATACATTATCAATTTGGAAACGATAAGAGCCATCTTAACAGTAGTGGGATTTTGGCGAAGGATAAATGGTACCATATCACCTTACAGAAAAGTACTCAAAACCATTCGGTGAAAGCATACTTAAACGGTACTGAAATCACCAGTTATAACTGGGCTGGACAAAATACTGTCGAACATCAGGATCTAATAGGAGTTAACACCTCTGAAAATAGCATCTTAAATATTCACGCCCCTAAAGGAGGGGAACAACAAGAGCCAAAATGGATTGTGGATGAACTGAGAGTATGGAATTATCCCTTAACCTCAGAAGAAATTCAATCGAATCTGTACGGAGAACTGCAGGGAACGCCATCTAGTCTGATCGGTTATTGGAAGTTCAATGAAGGGTTAGGCGATACATTATTTAATTCGGCAGGTAGCTCAAATAATGTATACATCAACCAACATGAGACCCCATTAGGCAGTTGGTATAATTTGGATACCTGGCAGACAGATTTCTCCAACAGTGTAGTTGACCTTGATTGGTATGGACCAGGCAGAAACGGCAGGATTGTGATAATGGCATCTGATAACGTGGGAATTGCCAAGTATGAGTTCTCTCTGGGTACATCCGCGGGTAATGAGGATGTTGTGTCCTGGTTCAGCTCTGATACTAATTATGTTGATATTGATCTCTCATCATCCACCGAAGGTGTTCAATACTTTGCCAACGGGCGAGTTATCGATATTGTTGGTTATGTATCCGATGTAGTTTCATCAGATGGCTTTCAGATGGATTTCACAACCCCTATAGCTGGTACTGTTTCAATTGGAGACGCTTACCAGGCAGATACGGCTAATGTAACCTTAACCTGGTCTGGTTTCTCTGATGGACTCAGCGGCATTAGCCATTATGAATACGGTCTCGGTACACAACCTGGAGTTACTGATATTGTTTTCCACACATATGTAGGGGTGGCTGAATCGGCGTCTATCACCAATCTTGACCTTAATGATAACACGACTTATTATGGGACGGTCTACGCTGTGGACTTGGTGGGCAATAAAGCTTTTGCCACATCTAGCGGTGTAACCGTTGATATTAGTGGTCCGACGATTGGTACGATATCTGATGGTGGTAAAACCGACCTCGATTGGACAAATGACTCAACTTCATTAACTGCATACTGGATCGGATTCAAGGATGAGAACAGTGGCATTAAATTCTATGAATATGCAATTGGCTCATCTATTGGAGCTATGGATGTTATTTCATGGACCAATGTAGGATTGGATACATCTGTGACCCATAGTGGTCTCTCTCTTTCTGGGGGAAAGACATACTACTTTATTGTTAGAGCTACTGATCTAATAGGAAATGTTTCATCCGTGGCAACAAGTGACGGAATAGCAGTTGATGTTTCACCTCCAACAATCAGAGATATGTCTATTGAAGCTGGCGATTATGTTGGTAGTAGAGAAATTATTTTTGTTACGGATGAAGAAAAACTCGCAGGTTCTGTTACATTTACCCGAACTGGTGGTACTGAGGATGCAGGCTCTCCTCATACTAAGACAATTGCAGGACCTACCATGATAGATAACGAGTATAATGGATATAAATATCAAATGCATACCGATGTAGATTTTACGAACCTGGTTGATGCAGCAATATATACCGTCAATTTTAAGGTCACTGACTTGGCAGATAATCAGATCTCAATTGATAAGAAAAATGTTATTTATGATAATACACCACCCGTTTCAGCGTTGTTAAACCCAACTTCAAACTCCTATACGAAACATACAAAAGTATCTTATTCGTTAAGTGAAAATACAAAGTCAGTTATGTTTTATTGGAATAACACTGATACTAATTCTGGAGACTATTTTGAAATTTACGTGTCTGGGGATAGTCTTAAAGCTGGTGAACATTTAGATATTGAGCTGAATCCAAAGGTAACAGATGGACAAAGCTACCATATAAATATGGCTGTAAAAGATTTAGCTGATAATCATTGTATCGATTGTGGGGATGTTGATTTTGTTACCTATGATTTTATCGCACCAACAGTAAAACAAGTATCACCTTTAGCAAACTCTTTTTTACCAATTACGGGCAATTCAAAAATAAGAATAGACTTTTCCGAACCCATTACAGCTTATAATGTCGATGTCTCTTCAAAACTTGGTGCTAATTTAAATACTTCAATTCAACAGGCTTCAGATTCTCTGGTTATATCAGTTAATGCACCACTCACAAGCTTGGATACCTTAACCTTTAAAGTAACAAACCTCACGGATAGAGGAGGTACTATTGGTGATCCTATACAGGTTTCTTATCAGACAAGTATATTGGCTGATTACAATAATGATTACAAAGTTGATATTCAGGATTTAGCCAACTTCGTTTCTCTATGGCCTAATCTTGACTTAGGACCAGCAAATGGAACCATACCATATCTTACACCAGAGATGGATGGATTGGCAAACTTAAGAGATGTTGGCATCTTTACTCGAATGTGGCACTGGTCTTATGCCAATAATGGAGCCTCCAGTAAAGTTTTTACCTCTATTGGTGAACCCATAACAATTAGCCTTTCATCGGATAGAATAATTGTGCCTATACCAGGCAATGCCATAGCAGGTGAGATTCTTTTGGAATACCAGGAAACAGATATTGATTTAGGGCTTTCAGATGAAGTAACAGAAAATAGAATGGTGATAAGTAATAGGGATGCAGTGCAGGGTCTGCTTGCCGTGAATTTTGGATACATGAAAAAAACACAGAATAAAGAACTGGGTTTCAGTGTCCAACACAAGGGCAAGAGTAATTCTGATTTCATTATAAGCTATGTGTATTATGATGAGAATAATACAATAGTGAATATGGGAACACAGGACTTTGATCTTAAAGCAATCCCCCTTGAATATGCCCTGCATGAAAACTATCCAAATCCATTCAATCCAACTACAACCCTGCGCTTTGACTTACCTGAGGTGAGTGACATAACCCTGACCATTTATAATATGCTGGGGCAAAGAGTCAGAACATTCAATATGAACGATACACCTGCGGGTTTCCATTCAATCAAGTGGAACGCCACCAATGATTATGGTGACCCTGTGGGGGCTGGTGTTTACTTATACCAGTTACGGGCAAATCAATATGTTAAGACAAGGAAGATGGTCTTATTGAAGTAGTATAATTAATGGAAATAAAAAAGCCCCCGGTTGGGGGCTTTTTTATTATAGCATTATTATATATTAAATCCGTTTTCCTTCATCCAGTCATCTGACACAAATTTACCAAGATAATTGCGGATGCCATCTGCAAGAATACAAAGACATTTTTGTCCCGAGTGTAATGTTTTTGCCGCTTGAAGGGCCGCCCAGACAACGGTTCCGCTGGAGCCGCCACAAAGCAATCCTTCTTCTTTGATTAACCGACGTGCCACATCAAAAGAATTTTGGTCATTGATCTTTACATATTGATCCACCAAAGTATTATCCAACACGTCAGGGAAAAAATCATAGCCGATGCCTTCCACATGGTATGGGAAAACCTCATCTCCGCCACCTAAAATGGAACCATATGGATCCGCACCTATAATTTGAATATTTGGATTCTTTTCCTTTAGCTTTTTGGCAATTCCTGTGACGGTACCGCCGGTGCCCACACCCACAACAACCATATCCAAATCAGATCCAAAATCATTCCATATTTCCTCCCCTGTCCCCTCATAATGGGCATCGGGATTGTCCGGGTTTTCATATTGGTCCAAAATATGAGAGTTTGAGATTTCTTTTTTCATGCGTTTGGCTACTTCAATTAAACCATCAGGATCGTCGTGGGCCGCTTCTGTCGGTGTGCGGACCACTTCTGCACCCAGTGCTTGGAGTGTATATTCTTTTTCCATGCTCATTTTTTCCGGCATGACGATGATCATGCGATAACCCTTCACCGCAGCGGCTAAAGCGAGTCCAATACCCGTATTTCCAGAGGTGGGCTCGATTAATGTATCTCCCGGTTTGATTCTCCCGGATATTTCTGCATTTTCTACCATGCGAAGGCCAATACGATCTTTTACTGAGCCACCAGCGTTGAAAAATTCAAACTTGGCATATA
>JABGZQ010000004.1 GCA_018674655.1 Fidelibacterota bacterium
AGATGGCCGTGCTGGGGGCGGGGGTTGATCAAACTGCTCTGTTTGGGGAATATCAATCTGTTCAATAATAATTTGGACTTCTTCATCCAACGATGCGGTATTGACAGCTCTTGGAAAAATTAGAAATGCGGAAATTAAAAGAAAAATTCCCCCAAAACTGGTAATGCGTACCGCAACAGGGTAAAGAAATTTTATTGATGCTGATTGTTCGCTTCTCATAATTAATCTATTGCTGTTTTCGATGAATAGTTAAGTTTAAGCGCATCCGCTTTTCTAAGTTCAGTGTGAATATCGCTAACCAATCCCATTTTAGCTCTTTCGTCTGCTTTCAATGAAATAACAAGTTGGGGGTCGGCTACGCGCTTTTCATACATAACATGCCTAATGCCATCTGAAGCATATAGCTTATCTTCGATAGAAATTAGGCCGTCCTTTGAAACCCAAATATGAGCTGTGTGTCGTTTAGATTTTAATTTTTCGATGCGCTTCGCTTTGGGCAGTGAAATTGGCAAACCAGAATATTCTCTCAATACTGTCGTCACCATAAAAAAGATTAACAACATAAAGATAATGTCCGGCATTGAGGCCGTGGGGATTTCGCTATCTAGTTGTGTTTTTCTTTTTATTTTCATTAGTTTGATTCTGCAATTGATATTCGAGTCGCGTTTGCCCGCTTCAGTTGATCTATTACTGCTACATAATCACGATATGTTGCGGCTTTGTGAGCTTTTACTGAAATAACAAGTTTATCGTTTTCAGCCAATTTCTGTCGAACTGTTTTTGAGAGGTTTCGCACTTCAACCCCTTCGCCGCCAATTAACACACTCCCAGATGAGTTTATCAAACAGTTCAGGATGTTTTTTTTGTTTATTTCAATTTCCTCACCTTCGGCCGGCAAGACCATTCCCAATCCTTTGTCCATATCAATGGTGGTGGTAACCAAAAAGAAAATTAAAAGAAGAAAAGCAATATCTGCCATGGAAGATGTGGGGATTTCACCCCCCCTGAATCTTCGTTTACCTTGGCTCATAATAATAAATCATATTGTCTTGATTGCTGGCCGGGGGTGTTAACCTTGAGCAAGTTTTTCGTACTGTAAATGTAATTTATCCAAAAGCTTTACGGAGTTTTCTTCCATATCAAAAATTAGTTTATCAATCCTTGAAACAAAAAAGTTTTGGAATATTTGAATTATCATTGCTGTAATCAAACCAAACGCGGTGGTTAAAAGCGCCTTTGAAATACCGCCGGCAACAACTGCTGGTGAAATATCGTTAGCCGCTTTAATGGCGTCAAAAGCATCGATCATTCCCACAACTGTACCTGTAAACCCAATCATTGGGGCGACAGTAATAACCGTATTCAACCAAATCATGTTCTTTTCTAAAAAAGCCATTTCAAGTGAGCCGGCGTTTTGTACGGCTTTTTCTACTTCTCGCAAGCCGCGGTGAAACCTCGTAAGCCCCGCATGGAATACTTCCGCCACTGGGCCGGGCGTATTGTCGCATAAATCTACAGCAACCTGAACGCTTTCATTTTCAAGGATTTCTGAAATATCTTCATAAAATTTTTGTGAATTAATTGACGATATTATTAGTGAATAGGCTCTTTCCAAAGCAAAGCCCAAACCAAACACAAGCGAAATAAGAATTGGCCACATAAAGGCCCCACCATCTATGAAATATTGCACCATAACTAACCTCCAATAACAATTATTTTATTTTATTATTTTAACTTTTAAAGAAAAACACTTTAAAAAATACCGGACAATATACTCTTCAATCGTGGAGATTTCATATAAAATATTATCACAACGAAAGTTCAGCTAAGATCACATCACAACGAAAGTTCGGCTATGCCATCTTCTTCCGTTGCATAAATTTTGGCATATTTGGAAACGCCCATAATATTAAATGTTTTTTCTACAATTGGGGCTGTATGGCAAAAAGCAATTTTGCCGCCTGTCCCTTGAAGCTCTTCAATAACTTCAATTATAATAGATACGCCGATGCTGTTTACCATCGCAGTGTTTTCTACATTTACCAAAAATTTTCGTTTTCCTTCTGAAATTTTTTGTAAACATACCGAGGCAACCTGCTCCCCTCCATAGTTATTTAAGTAACCATTTGTGGTTACTACAATAACGTCACTCTCCTCCTTTATTTTCATGTCAAAATCAGGCATGTAATTTTTCTCCTTTTGGGTCTCTATTTGTTATTTTGTTTTTGTCATTGTGACGGTGGTTCCATCTGCCGTTGTTTCAAACTCAACTGTATCCATTAATTCTTTCATTAGCTGAAGCCCCCAGCCTCTTTTGTTTGATGAATTAATCTTTTCATCAATGTTTGGGATGGCAACGACTTCAGAATCAAATCCAATGCCCCTGTCTCCCACCTTAATAACTAGGGTCTCTTCTTCAATAATATAATGGATAAATATATTGTCTTTTGTTTTTGAGTGCTCAAAGGCATTAATACAGGCTTCGATTAACGCCATGCTAATTTCTGCCGTTTTCATCTCATCAAGGCCCATGCGCTTTGCAACAACTTCTGCTGTTTTTGTAGCCGCGAGTTCCATGTCCTCCATTACTGGTAGAGTCAGTTCTACCGTTGGGTTTGTCATTTGATCTCCTTTAACTGTTTAAGCCTGAGCGACTTTTTTAATTTGTTCTGCAGATTCTATTTTTTGAGGTTGTTCTCTTGAATTATTTTTTTCTAAAACAACAAATGTAATATCATCTGGGTTTTGCGTTCCGTCAAGCCATTCGTCTGCTAATTTTATAAGCGCTTCTTTTACTGGGCTTGCTCCCAAATGTCCTGTTTTTTCAACGCATTGTTGGACGGCTGGATAGTCTAATAGGTTTCCACCGGGGTTTGGGGCCTCTGGAAGGCCATCAGAAAGGAGCACAAGAAGATCGCCTTCGTTAAAATTTCTTTCTACTAAATCAAATTTTTCATTATCCAATCCACCAAGTGGAAGATTGTGGATTTCAATTTCTTCCACTTTTTTATTTCTTGCAGAATAGAGGTATGCTGGAGGCATTGCGGCGGCACTGATAAATAGTTTGTTGTCTCTAAAAATGCAAACACTCAAACTCATGCGAAGTCTTCCTGTGTCAACACGCCGAACAACACTGTTTAATCGATTTAATATATCATCGGGCGAATTGGAAACAATACCCGCCAGGCCCGCTTTTGTTATTGAAACCATCATTCCGGACTGTGCGCCGTGGCCCGTTGCATCGCCACACACGACATAAAAACTACCATCTTCAAGTTCAAAAAAGTCATAATAATCGCCACCAACCTCCGTAGACGTACGCATATAAGCTTTGATATTCATCCCGGAGTAGTCTGGTATTTCTTTTGCAATCATTTTTAGCTGAAATTCGCGCGCTTCTTCTAATTCTTTATCTTTTCTTTTATTTTCAAGACCGCGTAGTCGCATTTTTGATACGCCAACAAAGGCTAGTGCGCCCAACCCCAAAGTTGAGGCAAGGTAGAATAGATAGGCGTACCATGTGTCCCAAAAGGGGGGCGTCACAACCATTCCTATGACATATGGCGTTTCATTCCAAACGCCATCATTATTACTGGCTTTAAATTGAAATGTATATTTCCCATCGTCCAGGCCTTGAAAGGCCACCGATCGATCGTTTCCGTTTTGGACCCAATTATTTAGGTAATTATCCAGAGTGTATTGATATTGATTTTTAGCGGTTTTATTATAAGTCAGACCAACAAAGTTGATATTCAATGTTTGAATCTCATGATTTATTTTGAATTGGTCGCCTCTAAAATCAACCGGAGACCTGTTTCCGTCATAGTCTATTGCTTCTACTGAAGAAATGGCTAATTTTGGCGCTTCCTGGTTAATAACGATTGCTTTTGGGTTAAAGGTTGTTAATCCAGAAACACTACCAAAGGAAAGATTCCCATTCGTGTGAATGGCCACTGACCCTTGGTTGAAAATATCCGCCGGTAAGCCATCAGAAATTTCAAAAGATTGTATATTTTTATTTTTTTGAAGCTTTGAAATACCGCGTCGAGTACCCATCCAAATCGCACCTTCTTTGTCGGATATAATTGAAAGAACTGTATTGCTCGGCAATCCATTGTGGACCGACCAGCGGTCAAAGTTGTCTTCGTTTTTATTGTATCGGTAAAGCCCTTCCCCTGCGGTCCCAATCCAAACAGCACCATCATTAGACCTGTGTAGTGTTTTTACTCCAAACGATGAGAAGCTCTTATCGTCATTTTCGTCTATAATATAATGGGCAACCTGTTTCATGGTTTTACCATTGATTCTAAATAGCCCGTTGGTTTCCGTTCCAACCCATAGCTCATCGTTATTATTGTGGTCTAAAAATGCAGTCGCATTAAGTAAAAATTTGTTTTCTGGATTCAGGTCATGTCGATAAACAGAGAACTTATATTCGTTTTGTTGCTGTTTTGTCTTGGCAATCCCCTCTCTCGTTGAAAGCCATACGACGTCGCCTTTTTGATATATTGTATTGATTTTTCCAGCAAGGCTAAGATCTGCCCCATACTGTTCATCTTCTATTTGATTAAATCGTAGAAATTTATTTTTCGATGGGTCAACAATTGTCATTCCATTGTATTGGCTCCCAGCCCAAACCATTCCATCCGAAGTAATTGCCAGCGCATCTGTTTCTTCTGTCAAAAGTGAATTCTTATTGGTTGGATCAGATGTATATCGTTTAATTAAGGTGTAATCTTTATCAAGGTGATCGACGCCTTTTTCATGAGCAAGCCAAAGCGTTTCGTCACGATCAAGAACAACAGAGCGGATGTTGTCTCCTTTAATATCTCCGGATTCTTTTGTTAATGATGTAAAGCTTTGTGTTGTTTTAATTAATTGGTTTAAACCAACCTGAGTTCCAATCCAGATATTATTAAAATCATCAACAAAAAAATCGTTTATTTCAGAATTTGGTAGAGATTCTGGTTCTTTAACC
>JABGZQ010000083.1 GCA_018674655.1 Fidelibacterota bacterium
CGAATCTGTATTCCGAATACCCAAATGTCGAATCAATCCTATCCATAAATTAATCTTTCCCCCTGCAAACCAAATGGTTTCCGGGTTATCCGAATAATATACTTTAGGCGTGGCCTGTTTTGTATTGAAATTTGATTCTAATTCAGCAATTAAGGGGTCTACAAAATTTGGATCAACTGTCGTATCATTATTGAGAAAAATGGTATAATCTGCTTTATGTGCGACTGATTGAAAGCCCGCATTATTTCCCATCGCAAACCCAAGATTATCAGGCAATTCAATTACCGATATTTTAGGATAAACATTTTTAATCGACTTTACAGAATCATCTTTAGAACCGTTATCAATTACGACCACATTTACATCCGGATAAGTGATCTTTTGTAATGAACTTAAACAATCCATCGTCAAATCTTTTCCATTCCAATTCAAGACAAATATGTTTACAGATTTGGCCATTATATTTGGGCAAGTTCCAATATTACTTTTGCATAATTATCCCAGGAAAATTGTTGCTTATACCCTTGAATAAAGGTGGGATATTTCTCCCGATCTGATTCATAATATTTTAAAACACCCTTAGAAATGCTATCTGAATTTGGTTCGCACACGAATCCTGATTTACCTTCTTCTACAATCTCTGGCAATCCCCCCACATTTGATACAACAACGGGAATATTAAAATGGTAAGCAATTGGGACAACACCACTTTGGGTCGCTGACTTATAAGGAAGCACAACCACATCGGCAGCACAAAAGTACTGGTTAACTATTTCATTCGGCACAAATTCAAATCGAAAGTCAATAACATCAGAAACATTATTCTCTATCGCTAACTGAATATATTCATTCTCATCACCGTAACATTCCCCAACCACTATAATTTTAAAATTATCTAACTTTTCTTTTAGGGTTTTTGCTGATTCAATTAATAAATCCAAGCCTTTATAATCTCGAATTAATCCAAAATTAAGTATTATTTTTTCTTCGGTTACACCTATTTTTTTCTTTGCTTCCAATCTGGAAATGGGTTCACCAAAAACTTCATAGATCGGATGAGGCGTTTTTCGATATTTTGAATTGGGTTCAATTTTAATTAAATCGTCCTCAACTGTTTTGGACATAACAACAAACCCATCACAACGACTAAAAAACCTTGCGGTCATGGCAGAGTCCAATGGTCTGGATTCATGCGGAGTTATATTATTACAGTTTACGATGAGTTTCGCCCCACATCCCTTTTTGACCCCTTTGGCAATAGCGGCAAACGCCGGTGCAAAAAATGGCATCCAATATTGAAAAATAACAATATCTGGGTTTATACTATTAATATACTTTACAGTTTTCTTCCATGAAAATGGATTAACTGAGTTGATCAATGTTTTTGCTTTTTGGCCATCATAATCAAAGTACTGTGTTTTCCCTGGAAATAATAGCTGAGGATATTGCAATGAAAATGACACACGGTGCACCTCATGATTTTTGGACAGTGTTTCCGCCAAGGAATGGTTAAACATTGCGATGCCTCCCCGTAAGGGTGGAAAAGGCCCAACAAGAACGATACGCATAAAAAAGAAACTAACCGGTTAGGATTTTAAAAATCCCTTAACACGGGATTCCTTATCCTGATTTGAATTGGCAATCATTTCGCCAACCAATCCGATAGAAAAGAATTGAATTCCGATGACAATGATTAATACACCCAACATGAGTAATGCGATATGTTTTGCGAAGGGTTCTTCTAAAAAATATTTTAAATATAAAACGTAACATTCAATACCTAAGCCAATGAGGAAAGTAAACAGGCCGATTTGGCCAAAAAAGTAAATTGGGCTTTGAGTGTATTTTGATAAAAATAGAATAGAGATTAAATCAAAGAATCCGTGAAATAATCGTGCGCCACCATATTTTGTCACACCATGAAGTCTTGGTCGATGATGGACTACAATTTCTGTTACTTTAAATTTCTTCTGTCCAGCAAGGGCAGGTATATAGCGATGTCTCCCACCATAAATATCGATCGTTTTTACCACCGCTTTTCTATAGATTTTTAATCCACAATTAAAGTCATGAATTTTAACACCTGTAAATATCCGGGTTACAAAATTAAATAACTTAGACGGAACTGTTTTTGAGATTGGATCTTTTCGGTCTTTTTTCCATCCTGATACAAGGTCAAAACCCTCCTCCAGCTTTCGGACAAAGTTTGGAATTTCCGCCGGATCATCCTGTAAATCTGCATCCATGGTAACAATATAGTCACCTTCCGCATATTTAAAACCTTCCGCCAACGCCGCAGATTTTCCATAATTTCGGTGAAACTGAATGAGATTAATATGATCATCTGTCTCACTCATTCTCTTTATAAGATCTACAGAACCATCACTTGAACCATCATCAATAAACAGAATTTCATATGATTCGAATGGTGATAAGGATTGGGTTAATTGATGGTGAAGTTCCCTCAGTGAATCGACTTCATTATATACGGGAATTACGACGGATATTTTCATGAATTTACCTTTATTGTCGGGATGGATTCTGGAATTCTTCGAATTAGATGGGGGTATTGTACATCATATTCCCGGTCCATCATGATTAATTCAATTTTTTGTTTTTCATCCTTCATATTGAAAGTAACATGATCAACCAAGGGGCCATGTTCTGTTTGATTAGATCTAAATTGGATACCGCCAGAAATTACTTCGGATTGGTTCTTTATTTTTTCCGGATCGCTAAAAATAGATGGGATTTCTCCCCAAAGGAAAGTTCTTAAATCGTTTGGGCGAATCATTTCAAAAAATGGCAATGAAATAAGAACAGATGCTTGATCATATCTTCGGTTATGTAACATATCCCAGGCATCAATTGTTTCATTCTCCAAAATGAGAAATAGTGTTTTTCTACCAATCAAATCTTTAAATTGTATAAAAGCTGTATCTCTTGATGCTGTAAAAGTAAAATTCAATCGTCCTTGAATATCACCTTCAGAAAGAATATAGCCCTTCCCTCGACAAAATGTTTTATCATGTAATTTTGGGAAATCTATACTTTGATCAATGGATTCACCCGGGTTAACAACAGGAATGTGTGTGCACCCTATTATACAAGCAAACATAATAAAATGGATTTTATTCAGGAGAAACCTTTTTCATTAACCGTGGATTATTTTTATCCAAACTAAGTGCACGTTTGTAGTAATCTATTGCATCATCGGACTTTTGAATTTTCATTAAAACATCTCCAAGGTGTTCGAGTACAATCGCATTTTCGCCATTAATGTTTATTGATGATTCAATATATGCCTGTGCTTTTTTAGGATTGTCCAATTTGAAATAAATCCATCCAATAGTATCAAGATAAGATGCATTTTCAGGCTCCAGTTCAATTGCTTTTTTAGCTAATGAAAGTGCTTTCTTTAATTCTTGATTTCTTTCCACAAGACTGTAAGCGAAATTATTAAATGCTTGCGCATCTGTACTGTCTGTTTCGATGAGACGAAGATATATTTCGTCCGACTTTTCCCATGCATTCACTTCATCATATAGGATCGCCATTGAGTGAAGAACATTGGGTGAGTCGGGCCGAATTGTAAGTGCCTTTGAAAAATATTTTTGCGCGATATCAAATTGTTTCAATTGGTTATGGCTTAATCCCAGTAAATACTGAATAGAAAATATTTTATTAAATGTATCTGATACCGGTTCAAGAATCATAATAACTTTTTCTGGCTGTTTATCATTCATATACACCAATGACCGACTATAATACCCACGCCAATCTTCTGGAAAATTAGAGACCAACTTATCCGCCACCTTTGATGCTTTTTCATGGTTATTTTCATCCATATACAAGTCAAAAAGTGGGAAATAATAGTTTGGGTTTTCAGGTGTAGCTTCTATCGCAATTTCAAGTAATCCCAGAGCTTCTTCTTTTTGACCTGCTCTATACATTAATAATCCCAGTTGAGCTAACCGATCGGGAGAATCACCGAATTCAGCATTCATTGATTTTAAAACATTGATCCCCTCTTCATAATTTTTTGAATTCATAATTAAATCAATGAACATAGCCAAGTATTTGGTTTGCTCAGGATCCAGAAAGGATAATCGTTTAAAAATAGATTGCGCTTGATCAAAATCATTAATTTGAAGTGCCAATCGACCGCTATTCTCTAAAAGTTCTAACCGAGAAGGTTCTATATTAAATGCTTTTAAATATAGTTTAATCGCACCTGGAATATTTTGTTTTACCTTCTCAAGTTCTGCTAACGCAATAATATATTTAATGTTATCCGGTTTTAATTCATGTAATTGAGTAAATGGATTGTGTGCCGCTTCATATTTTTTTTGAAGAATGTACTGGTCCGCTAACATCTGGAGTGCCTGTTCATCTGTTGAATCTAATTTTATTGCAATTTTCAGATGTTTTTCAGCCAAGTCAGGTTTACCCAAATTCCAATAGGATTCTGCAATAGATGTATGAATCGCGCCAACACCAGGGTCTAGTTCCAAGGCTTGTTGAAATTCCAAGATTGCCATAGCAAAGTCACCTTGATTCATCATCATTTGGCCATCCATAAAATGGCGAAGCCCCTCTGGATTGGGTACTTTATCTTCTACAGCATCCACTTGTACCTGTTCTTGGAGATTGGGCAAATTTGATACAGTTGTCCCGCAACCGAATAGAGTCAGGGTTATAAATAGCGCTATGTGTAAATTAATTATTTTCATGGAATTTTCTTCTCGTGAATCTAAACATTAAACTGGCTAAAATGTTCCGAAAATGAGTGGCGTATATTATAATTCCGAAGCAATAGTAACGTCATTACCACCGTTGGCTTTTGTATCATACATAGCCTTATCTGCCTTTGATATCAGACTCCGTACTTCTTCTGCATGTTGAGGGAACCCTGCCAAACCGGCGCTGATGGTTATATTCACAGCAATACCCCCCTCTAAGAACGTTTTATCAGCGATAGATTTTACAATTCTTTGGGCGAGTGGTAAACATTGCTTAATGTTTGTATTGACAAGCAAAACGGCGAATTCTTCTCCCCCATACCGACCGACGACATCAATCGCACGTACATTATCAGCAATAATGTCAGAAACTTCTCTGAGAACATAATCACCATATAGATGGCCATAATCATCGTTGACTGATTTAAATTTATCTAAATCCAAAACGACCAGCCCCAACATATGATTAAATCGGCCTGCACGGCTGATTTCTTCTTCAAAACGATCTAAAAATGCCTTATGATTGAGTAGTCCAGTTAAACCATCATGTATCGAAGTAAGATGTACTTTTTTATATTCCTGCTGCCAATTTAAGATCGAACTTACAGTACCACATAATAATTCGAGTAACCGAATGTCAGACTCTGAATAAATCCTCGATTTTAATCGCTCCATTGTCACCGCACCGATAGATTCATCGTTGAATTTTAGCGGAACACTTAATACAGACATAAAGTTAAAGTCCCGATTATCCCCCGGTTTAAATCGGTTCATTTCGGGATAATTTTCAAACCATGCGTTTGAACATATCGTTTTACCATCTTGTATGGATAAGCCGTGGAGTGTATTTTGAATAAGAAATTCTTCTCCTTCATCAATATCATCATGAAGCCCATCCACCAGTTTAATCATGCCTTTTTTCTTCTCTTCGGTGGTTAAAACAATCGTCAGTTTATCATATTGAAAAAAGGCACGGCACAATCCTCTGATAGATTGAAATAATTCTGATTCATCCGATTTAACTTCCAATTGATCGAATAAATTTGCAATTCTGGAATTAAAGTAATTATCAACCATGAGGGATTCCATCTGTTCCAAATCTTCCATCCCATGGGTAATAAATTTGCTGAGTTTTTCAATCACTTCCTGATCTCTGTCTTGAATTGATGAAAAATGAGTCATGAAAACGAGTAAAAACCCTACCACATTCCCGGAATATAAAATGGGAAAACCGATTAAAGTTTCACTTCCCCGCCAAGTCTTAGACCCAATGATACCTTCCCAGCCTTCATTTTTTTTATTCTTTTTAAAAATCGAAGGGTTATTCGTTTTAATTATTGCAGAAATAAGTTCATTGTCATTTTCTATAAATTCTGAAAAATCCGAAATAGTTTGTTCCTGACATGTAAACCCTTTATTCTCAGAGTCTACCATATAGATAGCTGCTGAATATTCCGGGTTCACGGTTTTAACTAAATTAAGTACTTGCTGTAATAATCTTTTATAATGGGATTTGACCGCAGTAGAGAATGATGGATCATTGATATTATTTTTACTTGATTCGGTTTCATCTCCATCCAAGGGTTCACGGTTAAAATATTGCGGAAACGCGTATGAAATAAGGGTAACCACAAGCCCACCCATGGCTACTCCTTTTAAGATTAAAAATACCAAACCATCATGTGCTGGATATATAAATAGAAACAAAATTAAGAAAAAGAGAGCAATGACGGCAATTTGTCGGTAAAATATCATACCACAAAATATAAATCCCTGCGTTGAAATACACCAACTACAGGGATTATTTTGAAAAAACTTTATAATGGATAATTAACGCTGATCTTTTACAAATTTTACTTGATTACCTAACTTGAAGTTTTTCTTTTTTTGAATAGTCGTATCGGCTGAATCAGTTTCTGCTTCAGCTAAAATGGCATCCTGATTGGCATCAATTGTCGGATGGTCGAGAGTCTTGTTCGGTGCCCCAGAGATATTTCCAGTGTAGGCCGGTATCGTATTCGCTGGCGCTTGAGCACCAGGCCAAAGATTTACACCAACAGTAACAAACGAAATAATTAACACCGTCATTATACTCGCATATAAAGGTGTAAATCCAAATAATGTTTTTGACGGCCGATTCACAATTTTCTTTGATGGCCGTTTTTTTTCAAATTCGATTCTTTTGTGAAGATTTGGCATGAAACTGTTTGATGCCTTTATATCTGATAAATTTTTAATCGATGTCATATTCGCTCGAATGGAATCCACAAGGTGTTTACCTTCGGAATTTACATTCATGAAATCTTCAAAAGCTTTCCGTTCAGAAAGAGTTAACTCATTATCTAAATAAGCTGAAATGGCATCCTCAAATTGGTAACGATCCATCAAATTAAAGTCTCCTATTTTAAATCTTTTAATTCGTTTTGTAATTGTAATCTTGCCCGATTAATCCGGGATTTTACAGTCCCCAATGGAACTTCGACTATCTTACTAATCTCTTCATAAGAAAGTTCCTGAATATCTCTCAAGATGGTAACAGTTCTAAAATGAAGGGGTAAATTCTGAATGGCGGCTTGAATTTTTTTCTCAATATATTCACTTTGAACAACTTCATCCGTTTCCGGTGCCACGGAAGGCAACTCATAATCACGATCCTCGGGACCCATTTGACTTATATTGGTTACTTTTCGGGTTTTTTTCTTTCGTAATTCAGTTTTAGCTAAATTCCCTGCAATTGTGTATATCCACGTAGAAAATTTGGCAATATTTCGATAGTAATGTTTATGAGTATATAATTTTAACATTGTGTCTTGAATAATATCTTCAGCTTGTTCCATATCATTCACAAATCGAAAAACAAAAGTCATGAGTTTATCCCGATATCGAATGACCAACTCGGTATAAGCCTGCTCATCTCCCTTTTGAAAACGGGCAATCAATTCTTCATCAGTATAACGTATTTGATTATCCATTAGAAAGGGTGGCGTAGATAAATTCGGTGATGGCTGATTCATCTTTTATTCTTGATGTTTTTAACTTTTGATCAATTTGCGTCAATCGCTTGAGCGCAAGGGTGATCTCTTTACTTGTATATCGGTTTGCATACTGGGGTAATTGTTTATTCACACTGGGTGATAAGCGTGTATAACCCATTTTAATGCCATTTGTTCCACGGGAAATTTTGTGAAATAATAATTCTTGAAAAAATTCAGTTAAAGGATATAGAAGATTAATCATGGATGTATCCTGTGAAATCAATGAAAGACCAAGTTCCATCGATTCTTTTAATTTTCTTTGTCCTAAATAATTAAAAAATTCGTATTGTCGAAATTTTCTCTTCCACCCAGAAAATTGTTTAATATCATTTTGCCGTATCTCATGGTCTGAATCAATAGAAATAGCTAATTTATCAATTTCATTTTTTAAATGGTTGAGTGAATCACCTGCAATTTCAATAAGTGTTTTAATAATTTCTTGAGATACATTTTGAATTTTATTTTCATTGAAAAATGTATGAGCCCATTGAATCATATCACGTTCGAAAGGTGTAGAGCAAGAGATGGGCTTTATGCCTTTCACTAAGGATTCTAAAAATTTATTTTTTGCCCCATACTCATCTTGCATTATAACTAATGTATGTCCTTCAATGGGATGATTTATATAATCTATAAATTCGTCCCGTGCTTTGCCTTTGAGTGCATTTGGATTACGAAGTAAAAAAAGTTTTTTTGAACTGAAAAGATCCGATGAAGTCAGGTGATCCAATATTTCTTTGGAACTCATTTCATCCGGAATTAAAACCGTCTTTTGAATTGAATCATTTTCAAACAATACTGTCTCAAGTTTTTTCGAAAATGCCTGCTGGAGATATTGATCTTCCCCCATTAAATAATATAACGATTGAATAGCTCCCTTATCCAATGCCTGAATGGCATTTTTAATCGGGGTTGTTTCGATTTTAAATCGTGCCATATTAAATCACTAAGTATGTAATTAGGCCCACAGCGACGCAGTAGTAACCAAAACGATGAAATTTACCACTTTCCAATAACCCCAATAACCATTTCAAGGAAAAAACACCCACAATCAATGCACTGAAAAAAGCAAGTAATAGCTGAAAAGTTGGGATTGAAATATTGCCCGGTTGAATATCCAATGCTGTTACCAACCCAGCGCCGGCGATGGCTGGGATTGCTAATAAGAATGAAAACTTAGCTGCATTTTTCCCCGATATGCCTAAACCCAACCCTGTACTAATGGTCATACCAGAACGAGAAATTCCTGGTATCATTGCAATCGCTTGGGTCAATCCTATTACAATACTTTTTTTCCAATTTAATGGTTTATCTTTTTCATTGAACTTCTGAGACAATAATAAAACAATACCGGTAAAGATTAATGATCCGGCAACCATGGGTATTGAATCAAATAAACCCGAAATATAATTCTTTCCAGTTAAACCGATAATTACTGCGGGCAAGGTACCTAAGACTAAATATATAATATATTTTTGCGTTTCATTTTTCTGGATAGAATTAAGTATCAATGACAAATCTTTCCAAAAAACAATAATAACACTAAGAAGGGTACCCAAATGAGTGACCACTTCA
>JABGZQ010000012.1 GCA_018674655.1 Fidelibacterota bacterium
AGATTTATTTTATTCATGACAAAAATACCCTCTCGTTTAGTTTTAACCTCATTATAAGTTAATATTCGAAACACCATAGTTACTTTATCAAACTTTATCCTAAATGGGACACAGTATGGGCCCCCATCCAAGGATTGGGTACTTAATATAGGTACGGGGCATACCAAGTACACGCTCACACCTTTTTACATATGGGCGCTTAAAATTTCTGTAATCCCCTTAATCGGACAACTTCATCCTTTATTTTATTGTATTAAGCTCACTATTGGGGTTAAAATGAAGTAGCGTAGCAGTTACTAAAAAGAATTATGGTACTGCATTTTAATTATAAAACCACACATAGCTCCTCGGTTATACAGAGAAGAAATTCCCTGTCAGGGGAAGTGCATTCCAAAATACTTACCAATTCACATCTGGAGTTCATTATGAAGAAAGTCGCTATTCTTTTATCGTTAATTGTAAGTGTCAATGCACAAATAGGAGATGTAACAACATTCGCAGGAAGCGGTACGGCGGGGGCCGTCGATGGCATTGGAACGGCAGCAAGCCTCAATTATCCTCCAAGCCTAGTCACAACAGCAGATGGTACTCTTTACGTTTCGGATTATGGTAATAACTTAATTCGTAAAATTTCAACAGAGGGTGTAGTTACTACTTTTGCAGGTACAGGTAATGCCGAATCAATTGATGGGGTTGGACTATCCGCCGCATTCAATCAACCGGCTTTTTTAATAATTGACGGAAATAATAACCTTTTCCTCAGTGAGTGGGAAGGGCATAAGATTCGAAAAATCACCCCAGATGGTACAGTTACTACATTTGCAGGTAGTGGTAATGCAGGTGTAGCTGATGGGGTTGGAACAGCTGCTAAATTTTATAAACCAGCAGGCATGGCATTTGATAATGATGGGAACCTATACGTTTCAGATGCCGGTAATAATAGAATTAGAAAAATTTCTCCCGAAGGTGTTGTCTCTACCTTTTACGTTAACGCAGAAGAGCTGGGAAGTCCAAGAGGGATTACCTTTGATAAAGATGGCAATTTATTTGTTGCTAATACTTTTAAACATGTGATTTCAAAAATAGACCAGAATGGTACTTTAACGACCTTTGCAGGAACTGGTGAAGAGGGTTATTTGGATGGCGAAAAATCAACAGCAATGTTTAATGGTCCAGTCACGATTAAAATTCTCGATAATGGAGATATGTTAATTAGTGATAGATACAACCATGTAATTCGAAAAATAAGTAATGGTATCGTTACCACCTTTGCAGGAAAAGGAGGAGTTTCGGGGTTTGTAAATGGGATTGGTGTCCGCGCAAGATTTAACAATCCTTACGGAATGGTCTTTGGTCAAAACAATGAAATTTACCTCGCAGATTTCTCCAATCATTCAATCAGAAAGATAAAAGAAGTAGTATATACGCCCCAAGTCCTTAAAGTGCCTAGTGTATACAGTACTATTCAAGCCGCCATTGATGAGGCTAATAAGAGTGATACTGTATTAGTTGCCGATGGGACATACACCGAAAACTTGAGTATAGATAAAGACATAAAGATTATCAGTGAAAACGGGGCTGAGAAAACAATTATCGATGGTGGTAAAATTACGCATGTTATCGGATTTGGAAGTTCAACAACTCGAGATTGTGTATTGGATGGGTTTACTGTTACAAATGGTGGTGGTGATGATGCGGGTGGGATATTAGTTTCGGGAGGTTTCCCTATATTAAGAAATTTAATTATCACAGGTAATAGAAATGAGAAATATTCAGGGGGTGGCATCGATGTTGTTGGTGAAGGTGCTAATCCTGTAATAGAGGATTGTATTATTACAGATAATTATGCGACTGATAGTGGAGGTGGGCTTATGGTTGCCCAAAAAGCTACCGCTACAATTAAGGATGTAACTATAAGCAATAACACTGCTGGGGGTAATGGCGGTGGTATTAATGTTTGGGAGGGAAGCATTAAAATAAAGAATGCTATTTTGGAAAATAATTCTGCGAAGTATCAAATGGCAATGTCTGTTGGTACGGGTGACACATTGGATTTTCGACCTATTATTGACATCGAAAATGTAGAAGTAATTAATCAAAGAGATTCAACTATTAATGAACTGGTGTCATTTAGTGAATGTTCTTTGACGGTGAAAAATTTATCTTTCAGTAACATTAGAACAGAATCAAATGTAGGTAGTTTTTATAATTCTTATATGAATATTGAAAATTTATCCTTAAAAGATATTAGAGATAACGGTCATTCCCTCTTATTTATTGGTTCAAAAGGAACTGTATCGGGACTGACTATTGAACGAGATACAAGTCGATGGGCGATTGCAAAAATAGATCAAGGTTCGAAAATTGACTTTAATAACTTAAAAATGTCTAATTGTACAACCACAGACCATGCTGGATTATTTATTTCAAGTAATCCCACAGCAAGTATAGTAAATATTGATACACTTGATATAAATAATTGCAATTGGAAATCCCATTCCATTAGTGTAGATAATTCTATATTTACTTTAGATAATGGTAAAATTTCAAATATAACTGCCCAAGAAGGTAGCGCAGGATTAAACGCATGGTCGTGCAATTCAATAGATGTTTCAAATACTATAATCGATAGTTCTTATTCCGGTTCTAATGGAGGAATGATTTTTTATCAAGTAAAAAAAGTTAATATAAAAAATTCATCTTTCATTGCCAACCGTTCAGGAGAAGGTGGTGGCGGTATACATGTAAATGAAGTAGCCTCTTTGTTTATTGATAATTGTTCCTTTCTCTCTGATTCATCTGATGCTTCGGGCACGTTAGATTTGGGTAATGGAAAGTTCTATAGTCTAAAAGGCTTAATTATGGAAAATAATTACGCGGCGGATGCTGCAGGGGCTATAAATCTATGGGGTAATGAAAAAGTTGAAATAATAGATTCAAAATTTATATCTAATAAATCTGTAACAAATGCCGGTGCTATTTATAGCTGGAACACCGATTCTCTTTTCATTGATAACAGTATTTTCAATGGGAATGAGTCCACAGATGGTAATGGTGGCGCAATGTATTTTATAGGAGATGAGGATAGCCCCCTTTATCATGAAATAAAGAATACAACATTCGAAAATAACAGTAGTAATGAAAGTGGTGCAATTGCTGCACTGGCACCAATAGATATGAATATTGATAGTGTTTTTGCCACAGGCAATGAAGTTAGTATAAATGGGGGATTTATTTCATTATGTTGTGGTGCATCAGTATCAATTAATCATTCAACGATTAATAATAACATTGCAAAAGACAATGGCGGTGCAATCAATGGGCATGATGGCAGTTTAGATATATTAAATTCTAATTTTTCAAATAATGAATGTGGTAATCAAGGGGGTGCGATACGGTATAGAAATGGACCTCTTAACATTTTTAACTCCAGTTTTAAATACAACAAATCAATAGAAGGAAATACAGGAGCGGTTGATTTCGCGAAAAATGATGACAGTCAAATATCAAATTTGACAATAACTCAATCAGATTTTATTGGTAATACAAGCAATAGATTTGTAGGTGCGCTTAGAGCAAAGAGAGCGGATTCAACATGGATTAAACACACAGTTTTTGATAGTAATGAAGTGGAAACGTGGGGTGGGGCGGCAGAAATTGGTAGTAGTAAATATCTTGAAATTGATAGTTCTACTATAACAAATAACATGGCCAATGGTAATGCTGCAGGACTAACCGTTGGAGATATAGGTGAAGGTATAATCAAAAATTCAATATTTGCAAATAATATTATGAAAGATGCAGATGCTGATACTTCATTTGGCGGAGGACTAACTCTTTGGGGAGACGCAAATATTAAAAGTATCAATAATACATTTGTTGGTAATAAGGCGTATAAAGCATCTGCTATTGGGGTTCGAGATTCCTCAAATCTTGAATTAGTAAATACGATTATTTGGGATAATCCTGGCACTACGCAACTGGGTTTATATATTGACGGTACCCTAACTGCAAAAAATAGCGTTATCGGTGATGGAAAAGCATCAATTGATATGGATGATATGTCCAAGATAACATCCTATGATGACCAAACGATGATTGAAACAAATCCATTACTTTGCGATTTTTGGAGCGGCTCATGGCCCCAACTGGCCGGTAATTATCATCTAACATACCTGTCTCCAGCTATTGGCAAAGGAGAGAATGGTGTGAATATGGGCGCATTTGATGTGGGTTGTGATATTGATACTGCCTTGCTTTCGGTTGATGAGCTAATTGATGTAACACCAACTGTGTCTGCCCTCCACGAAAACTACCCAAACCCATTTAACCCAACAACCACACTGCGCTTTGACCTACCAGAGGTAAGTAGCATTACACTGACTATTTACAATATGCTGGGGCAAAGAGTCAGAACATTCAATATGAACGATACGCCTGCGGGTTACCATTCAATCAAGTGGAATGCCACCAATGATTATGGTGACCCTGTAGGTGCTGGTGTTTACTTATACCAGCTTCGGGCAAATCAATATGTTAAGACAAGGAAGATGGTATTATTGAAGTAGTCTGAACGCTATAACCACAAATGAGCCTCACCAAGCGTGGGGCTTTTTTGTTTGTGGGACAATTTTTGTGTAAATTTCTGCATGAAACAACGAATACTTGTGGTTCTAATCGCGGCGAATGAATTAAACTGATTCCACATTGATTTCATTTAAAACTAAACGATGGCTTTTGATACTGGCAGTCCCGGTTGCTCTGGTTTTTATCTATGTTATAACGATGCAGGTTCTTCATCCTGAAACGCGTTGGGACTGGAATGAAATTGAAGTAGATACAATGGATTTTCCCTCAGGATTCCAGTGGGGCGTGGCAACAGCCGCACACCAAGTAGAAGGTAATTGCATAAATAACTGGTCGAGATGGGAAAAAGATATAAAAGAAGATGGCGGTGGCCGTATCCATAATGGAGATATCTCGGGCTTAGCATGTGATCATTGGAATCGTTATAATGAAGATATCTCATTAATAAAGTCCTTAGGGGTTGATGTTTATAGATTTTCAGTTGAATGGAGTAAGATTGAACCAGAAGAGGGAAAGTTTGATATTATTGCACTGCAACATTATAGAGACGTAGCTACTGCCTTAATAACAGCTGGCATTACCCCCGTTGTTACGTTGCACCATTTTACAAATCCTCTTTGGTTTGAAGATATGAGCGCTTTTGAAATTGAAGATAATATTAAATATTTTATTCGATTTAGCGAATATATTTTTGAAGGACTAAAAGATAAGGTAAATATTTGGTGTACTATAAATGAACCAGCTGTTTATACAAGTCAAGGATATTTCAATGGAGTCTTCCCGCCAGGTAAACAAAATCCTGAATTAGCTGGTAATGTTATGAAAAATCTATTACTAGCTCATACTAGCATTTATAAGAAATTAAAAAACCATGAAGATGGAAAAAATCACAAAATTGGAATTGTAAAAAATATTTTTCCATTTGATCCCTATAATCGTTGGAATCCTTTAGATTGGTTTGTAAGTAGAACTTTAGATGGTGTTTTTAATCAAGGTGCACTTGATTATTTTCAGACAGGTGAGTTTCAGTTTAGTATGCCAGGTATGGATAAAGTAACATTTAAAAATTCTGAAGGTATAGGTGCATTAGATTTCATTGGTTTAAATAATTATTCACATCAGAGAGTGAGATCTCAATTAAATTTAAATAACTTTTTTCAATTTGAGTTCTATCCTGAAGAACAAATGACCGATATGGCTTATCCAATTTATCCAGAGGCAATTTATCGTTCTATAAAGAGGGTTGTTAATCTTGGCGTGCCGATAATTATAACAGAAAATGGTGTTGCTGATAAAAAAGATAGCCTTAGGTCGATTTTCATTGAGCGTTATTTATATGCAGTATCTAAGGCTATTTCTGAGGGAGCGGATATTCGTGGATATTATTATTGGTCTTTAATGGATAACTTTGAATGGGCTGAAGGGTATGAAATGAAATTTGGATTATACGAAGTTGATTTTATAACTCAGAAAAGATCTCTTAGACAAGGTTCAAAAAGATACAAGGATATTGTATCCAGATTTTCTAATAAATGATTTCTATAGATATATAAAAAAATATTAACCCTTTTTAATTTCGGTAATCACACCAGGAGGAATTCATGAATAAAAAGATCAACATGCGCGTCGTATTTACTTTAATTCTATTCACATTGGCATGGGGAGGAGATGATTACAAAATGCCCCCAAAGGCAATTGCAGATATAGTGGATGCACCGGGAACGCCTGGCGTCAGTGTGTCTCCAAATAAAAAATATATCCTCATTCTGGAAAGAGCCAGCCTTCCATCCATCGAAGAATTATCTCAGCCGGAATTACGGCTGGCGGGTCTGCGGATCAATCCTGCCACCAATGGCCGGAGCCGTACCCGGTATTATACGGGCATAATTATTCAGGATATGGGTAGCGGCACACAAAAACGCGTGAAGGGGCTTCCCAAAAATGGCCGCATTTCGAATGTCAGTTGGTCACCGAACGCAAAACACATTGCCATGACCGTGACCCACGGCGCCCAGATTAACCTTTATCTGGTCAAAGCAGCCAGCGGCCGTGCATCATTATTATTAAAAGCTCCCTTAAATGCCATTTATGGTTCTCCTTTTTCATGGTTGTCAGATAGTAAAAGCATCCTGGCCAAAACGATTTTGAGCGGTCGCGGGGAACCGCCCCGCCCATCATTGGTGCCCCAGGGGCCTGTAATCCAGGAAAATTTGGGAAAAGTAGCACCGGTGAGAACCTACCAGGATCTATTGACCAATGCCCACGATGAAGCATTATTTGAATATTATATGAATGCACAAATGGTTCTTGTGAATCTGAAAGGAAAGGCGAAGAATATTGGCAAGCCCGGCATGATCCGGCTTGCGGAACCTTCACCTAATGGAAAATATATTTTAATGAAAACCATTCATCGTCCCTTTTCTTACCTGGTACCCGTATATCGATTCCCCATGCGTGTTGACGTATTGGATATCCATGGAAAAATCATATCGGTACTTCGGGATATGCCCTTGGCGGAATCACTCCCCAAAGGGTTTGGAGCTGTCCTCACTGGACCCCGTTCATTTGGCTGGCGCGCAGATGCAGGTGCCGTCATCTATTATGTAAACGCACTGGATGGCGGAGATCCAAAAGCAGCAGCAGATTTCAGGGATGAAATATTTACCATGGATGCACCCTTCAATCAATCGGCACAATCCTTAATGCAGTTAGATCTTCGTTATGCAGGTATCATGTGGGGGAATGATCATATTGCCCTGGCTTATACCCGGGAATGGGGCACCCGCCGTACCACCACATGGATGATGAATCCCGACAAACCATCCACGCCCAAAAAAATTATAGATAGATTATATGAGGACCGCTACAGCGATCCCGGTTCACCCATGCTGCATCGAAATAAGTATGGCCGGAATGTCTTGCTGTTTGGTCAGGATGGTGAAACCGTATTTTTATCCGGTGTTGGTTCATCCTCCGAAGGAGATCGTCCTTTTGTGGATGAATTCAATTTAATGAATGGTCAATCCAAACGGTTATGGCGATCTGCCGCTCCCTATTATGAACGGCCCGTAACCATGATTGATGGGGAAAAACAGGTGGTCCTCACCAGTCGTGAAACCACGGAAGAACCGGTGAATTATTATCTGAGAAATATGACAGACGGGTCCGTGGATCCTGTCACAAACTTCACCCATCCTTATCCCCAGATGAAGGGTGTGTATAAAGAAATGATTACCTATAAGCGCCATGATGGCATCGATCTGTCTGCGACGCTCTATTTGCCACCGGGGCGGAAACCGGGTGATGGTCCTTTGCCATTGCTCATGTGGGCCTATCCCAGGGAATTTAAAACGGCGAAAGCCGCATCCCAGGTGGTGGGGTCACCCCATCGGTTTGTTCGGATTAGTCCAACATCTCCACTCATTATGCTGTCCTATGGCTATGCGGTGTTATCCGGTCCCACTATGCCCATCATTGGGGAAGAGGACAAAGAGCCGAATGACACCTACATTAAGCAACTGGTATCCAGCGCACAGGCCGCTGCCGATGAAATGGTTAAACGGGAAATAACGACCCTAGATCAAATGGCCATTGGCGGCCACTCTTATGGTGCATTTATGGTGGCGAATTTGCTCGCCCATTCCGATATTTATCAAGCAGGAGTTGCCCGTAGCGGAGCCTATAACCGTACCTTGACCCCCTTTGGTTTCCAGGCGGAGGAACGAACGTTTTGGGAAGCACCGGAGGTTTATTTTGCCATGTCACCCTTTATGCATACCCAAAAAGTGAATGAACCGATTCTTTTGATTCATGGGGAAGCGGATAATAACTCAGGCACGTTTCCCGTCCAGAGTAGACGGTATTACCATGCCTTAAAGGGACATGGGGCCACAGCCAAGTTGGTGATGCTGCCACATGAAAGTCATGGATACCGCGCCAGGGAATCGGTAATGCATATGTTGTGGGAAACGGCAAACTGGCTGGATACCTATGTGAAAAAAGGAGATAAAAAATAAAAGGCTTCATTCCACTGGCGGGAAAAATATGAGAAGTAAACAATAAACAAAATGAATATATTTAGACAACGACTGTGGTTCAACCGGGTGGGCATTATGATGATTCTAATGTTCTTTGCCTGCGCAAAAAAAGATGAATCATTTATTCAGAAGATGGAAGACAAGGCACCGATTCCCCATCCAAACAAAGTACCGGATGCATGGCTATTGGCCCATATAGATGTAGAAACAACGGGATTACTACCGGGCCATCACGAAATGATTGATGTGGGCATCGTCATGACCACTTTAGATGGGGACATTTTAGATAGTTTATTTTTACGTATCCAGCCGGCCCATCCACAGCGGTTGTCACCGGGGGCCAAAGCAGTGAACGCATTTGATGCGGATCATTGGCAGGAGATGGGGGCGCTGGCACAATCGGTCGCGGTGGACAGCATCATTGCGTTCCACAAACGGACTGCCGGGGAAAAACACGTTCTCATGGTATCGTATAATTCTCATTTTGATGCAGCCTTTATAGATCACCTATTCCGATCGGCCAATAAAACATGGCGGGATTTGTATTATTATTTTATTCTGGATATTCCATCCATGGCCTGGGGCTTGGGCATCCGGGAATTAACCTCCAATTGGATCCGCGATCGTTATCAAGTGACGGATGAGCCCCATATTGCCGAAAAGCATACGGGCATCACCGGTGCCATGGTGAATGTGCGTATTTATAAGGCACTTCTGCAGTATCGGCAGGATATTATGTTCAATGTGCCTCTCAAAAAGTAATCAAAACTTGCAGGTCGTTTTATGACATCCAATTCAGAAAAAAATAGGCAATGTCCCTTTTGTGGATCGCTGGCAGTGGTTGAAGAACATCAGTCTGTTTTCGCCATCATGGATAATTATGCAGTGACCAAAGGCCATCATTTAATTATTCCATTTAGACATACAGAAAATTATTTTTCCATGACAGATGATGAAAGGGAAGATACCACTACGTTACTCAAATCGTTAAAAGTCAAATTGGAAAAAGAAGATCCAACCATTTTAGGTTTTAATATTGGTATGAATAGTGGAGAAGTGGCGGGGCAAACGGTGATGCATTCACACATTCATCTCATCCCCCGTAGAAAAGGGGATACGCCAAATCCAAGGGGGGGTGTTCGGGGGGTCATCCCTGGTAAAATGGATTATTAAACCCATCCAAAAACACTTCTTGAATTATTCAAATTTATATTCATCAGATAATTTCTGATTCAGTTTTAGGTAACAATATCATGGAAATAGGAGGGTCTCATTAAAGGGTCGAATCAAGTCTCCCAAAATGGTCGATTAATCGAATCTCGATTGATCCGAGAAAATAAAACAGTCAATGCAATGATTGAGATTTATTGTGGCAATCTCCATGATACAGGCGATTCGCTCTGTATAGATTGCACCCATTTGTCCGAATATGCAGAACAACGTCTTATTCACTGCCCCTTTGGAGGAAATAAGCCAACCTGTGCCCAATGTGAGGTCCATTGCTACTCAAAAGATATGCGTGCCCAAATCAGGACAGTGATGAAATATGCCGGTCCGCGAATGTTACTCCGCCACCCAATAATGACAGTCCGTCATTATATCAATGAAGCTATGCCAAGAGAAAAGTAAAAGCAATTCCATTATATAGATGGCATTGGGTTGTGTAAAGCGCTCGTTCGGAGCCTTTTATGTTTATATGAACTATCATTAGATTTAGGTTATGAAAAATAGATTTGAACCAAAATCAGCCCTATTATATTTAATTATTTCTCTTTTTATTATTATCCTATCCGGTTGTACTCAGTTGCTAAAACAACAAACTGCGATACCATTTGAACCGCCAGCCACATTAAACTATAAAAAATATTTTACAAGCCATAAAGCAACCCTCAATCCAATTGAAGGCATTTGGACCGAATATGTAGTTGGCACTTTATATGACAATGGAACGGTTGTTAAAAGAGAAGAAATCCCCAAAAGGGCATCCTGGATCATTATTAAAAATAAAAATGAATATCAAATTTTAAATGAATACGGGGAACAGAATAAATATATTGCATCATTTAAACCGGCTCGAGAAAAAGATACCTATATTTTCAATGCCTATTACTTAAAATCAAAAGACCGGGTCAAGGCAGAAGCAAAATTAGTTGATGGTCATCGTATCGAAATGGCCTACGAAGCACCTCAGGGTATGTTTGATCAAAATTATATTGAGATTGAAAACCTTAATCATTCGGATAAACAATTGACGCTTCTATGGCAGTTTAACTGGTTGAAAATATTTCCAAACCCGAACTGAATTCCATGATAGAATCTTTAATACTTATTTTAGCGGCCTTTTTAACGTCAATGCTCTCGGCGATTATTGGTATGGGTGGCGGGATTACTTTATTGGGCATTATGGCCATTATCATCCCCGAAGGCTATATGGTGGTGGCACTGCATGGTATTATACAATTGGTGAGCAATGTGACGCGAACGGTGGTATACCGAACACACCTGCATCGACCTATATTTAAACAATTCACCGTGGGTGCAATTCCCGGTCTTTTCTTTGCTGTAGTCATAATCTTAGGGTTGATGAAATGGATGGGTGTATCTTTGGCAAGCGAAATTAAAATTGACTTTTTAAAACCATTAATTGGTGTCTATATCCTATGGTTTTTATTCTTAAGGAAAAAAGGGAAACCTATACCCGAAAAGGCATTTTTATGGATGGGCGGACTCAGTGGATTGGTCACAGTATTTATTGGTGCCGCCGGACCGTTAATTGCCCCATTTTTTCTTAATAAAGAATTGACAAAAGAAAATGTTATTGCCACTAAAGCGGCATGCCAATCGGTAGGTCATCTGGGTAAAATGCCCATATTTATCTTTTTATTTGGTGTAAACTATATGGCAGAGTGGACAGTATTACTTCCTTTGGTCCTTGCTGTTTATTTTGGAACCAACCTTGGGAAGAGAATGCTGGGACTGTTACCCGAAGCCACATTTAAATTACTTTTTAAAATTGTCCTCACATTCATTTCAGTTCGATTGATTCTTTTCGGTATTATCCAATAAAGTTTTCTGGGCCGTGCAATGAATAAATCATACGATGTTATTATTATCGGCGGCGGTATTATCGGCACCGCCAGTGCATTTCATTTAGCGAAAAAAGGAGTAAAGGTTGCGCTTCTGGAACAACGCTATATCGGAGATGGGCCTACAGGAAAATCTTCCGCCATTATCCGTCAGCATTATTCCAATGAATTGACAGCCAGGATGGCCCATTATGGTGTTCAGGTGTTCCAACAATTTGAAGCAGAGGTGGGTGGTGAGTGTGGATATAACAATACGGGATTTTTTGTCATAGGATCCAAGGAGAATGGTCCAGAATTATTAAAGAATTTAGACATGCAAAAATCCGTGGGCATTCGGACGGAACTTTTTTCTAACGAATCAGTGGTAGCATTATTTCCGGGCCTTATATTGGACGATTCCGTCACAGTAATCTACGAGCCGGACGGTGGATATGCCGATGCATATTTGACTGCAAATTCCTTCGCTCAGGCCGCTAAAGAATTCGGAGCTCATATTTATCAAAAGTCTAAAGTAACTGGCATTCGAAGAAGCGGGGATAAGGTGGTAGGGGTTGATTCAACAAAAGGACAATTAGATGCACCCATCATTATCTGCTGCACAGGAGCCTGGACGAAAGGTGTTTGCGAAACTTTGGACTTAAATATTCCTATTAACCCGTGCAGAGTACAAGTCGCCTATTTTAAACGTCCCAGAAATGTACGGGGACATCAGCCTGTAGTAACTGATTTTATAAATGAAACCTATTTTCGATCTGAAGGAATTACACTCACATTGGCAGGATTGATTGATCCGGCTGAGGCCAATGCCATCGTGGATCCGGATCAGTTCAATGAATCGATTGATATAGGTTTTATCGAAAAAATCGGTAAAAAAATAATCACACGGTATCCTGACATGGTTCATTCTAAAAGTACCGGTGGTTATGCGTCCATATATGCGGTAACGCCGGACTGGCATCCCATCGTGGATGAAATTCCTTTTGGGAGTGGTTATTATGTTTGTTCTGGTTTCTCCGGCCACGGATTTAAATTGAGCCCCGCCGTCGGACTCATGGTTTCAGAAATGATTACAAAAAGTTCAAATCCAATGTTTGATCACCGTTTTTTCAGGTTTAACCGATTTGAAGAGAATAGACCAATTGGCGGTTCATATGATCAAAGTATTGTAGGATAAATAACAACCAATCGATTTAGTTATTTATATTTATACCTTGATTCTAATAGGCCATCGTTTATTCATTATCCAGTAAGTGTTTCCCCATAAAGCCTTTCGCGAAAATAAATGCAGCTTCCCGGGCTTTAGGGTTTCCACCATGAGTGGGGCCACGATCCGCACAAAAAGCCAACCCTATTTTCTGAAGTGTGGGGTTGGTCATGGGAATATCCATGAAATTCATGACCACAGTGCCATCGGCACGCATTTTTAACCGACAATCAAAAAAACTATACCCCGATTCATCCACTCTGGGGGGCGTTGCACTATCAAAGGAATGATGCGAATCCTTATAAACGGTAAGATCAATATTGGCACCTTGTCCAATCATATCAGGAACCAAATCTTGGCATGCGGCTGCCGGTGTCCAATTATCGACTTCTCCAATGAGTATATGCATGGGCGCATCCGTAAACATTAAGTTTTCGGGCACAATAAAGCAGGGAGGGTAAATAGCCAGATGGGCAGCAAATTTCAAATCAGGATTCATGACATTTTTTGCCGGCAACCAGCCGGAAAAAAGCGTCACACCGCCGCCGAGACTCCATCCCGTAATAGCCACCTTATCCTTATCGATTCTGGGATCTTTAGCCAACGTTTCAAATGCCCGGTACACATCCAGCATCATAGCTGCCATGGTGACTTCCACCTGGGTACCCACGGTCGATTCAATACCTCGGCTGGCAAAACTTTTGACTTCAAATGTGGCAATCCCCATTTCTCGATACATCTGAAGATATTCAAAATGATGATTCATCCACCCCAGGCTTCCAGCCACACCAATCACCAGGGGTACTTTTTTATCACCCATCTGATCCGGCATTTTGAGAACACCATGTACTTCTTGTGGTTCCTGTTGATCCAAGGCAGAAAGAACATCATTAAAACCAAAAGGGTTTGCACTGGTAAAGGTAATGGTTTCTCCCTCATTTGAATAGAGGAAGGAAAGTAAAATACTGAAAATAATGGATCGCTTAATCATAAGAAGATGCTCCAGTTGTTAATGGAAAATAAAAACAATATGTTCAATAAATTTCAAATATTTTTGCCTGATTTTCCGTGATGCCATTATCGTTAATCACTTGAACATGAATCGTATGATTCCCTACAGATAATGTGGGGAATTCTCCCAGCCACATATGTGCATTAATGGGCATATCCTCAACATTTGGATATAGGTCGGGATACAGTTGAATGAGTCGGTTAATATAAGGGTCTTCGGCGGTCACCGCTTTTTTTAGCCATATTTCGTTTCCGTCAATGGTACAGGATACGATTGTTTTTGGTCCACCGAAAAAAACGTTCACGGCCAGAATGGATGTATCCATAGAAGCAGTTGTCATTCTATCCGAAGGGCTGCTGATTCGGAAGGTTTGGTTCGGATCGCTTTTGCTTGGTATAAATTCATAATTGAAATTGTTTTTAGAAAAATCGAACATAAAATACCCGTTAGGTGTGCCGTCATAATGAAAGCCGTAGGGAACGCCGTTAGCCTGGATGGGACCATACCACCAGGCGCCGCACCCGGCACCCAGGTTCAAATTTCGGAACTCAGCTTCACCCGTCCACCCGTGGTCGGCTGACAGTTCCATATTCTCTAAGTAATGCATATGACCGGAAAGCGCCAGAATTTTATTTCGATCATGTACCATTTTATACAGTTGATCTCGATTGGTCAATTCAACTCTTTTTCCTTTATATACATCGGAGATAATGGGAATATGGCTTAGAAAGACTATTTGTTTATCTGATGAAACAAGAGACAGATCATTTTCTAGCCACGCTGTCTGATTGTCATGGAGTTTCCCAAGGTAGGATCCTTTTTTATTTTTTTCCACATTCCATCCTTTATAAAACACCGTATTTAAGGCAATAAAATGAACGTTGCCATATTCAAACGAATAATAATCAGGACCAAAATAAGTGCGCCAGGTTTCTTTCGCCAATGAATCGGATGGGGCTCGATAATTGATATCATGATTCCCGAATATATGCCAAATGGGTATTCCCAATCGGGAGACTTGTTCAAGATAATAGGGGTAAAGGGAAAGATCGTCGTACATGATATCGCCAAGGGGGATATAAAATTCCGCATCTTTCTCAGTCAGCATTTTATTTAAAATTTCATCCCGGAAGTATCGCACTTCTGCAGAGTCCCGTGGTTGGGGATCTCCACTGATAATGGCTCGGATTTTATCCCCGCGATTCTTGGATTTATATAGAGGGAAAGCCAGTTTTTCAGGCAAGGGAATCGGATCAGTAAATCCTTTATATTTTAGGTTGTCCGGGCCTTTCTTCAGCCGAATATTTTTATAATACTGTGGAATATTATAGTCATTCACCGGCACTTTCCATCCAGAAGGCTGCATGATAAAAACCACATCATTGCTATCGGCCACAATGTGGAAGAAGCCTTTTCGATCGGTTAAAACAATATCCCTTCCGTTGGAAACTGGAATATCTTTGATGCCTTTTTCACCGGAATTATGAATACCGTCTTTGTTTTTATCATGGAAGACAGATCCGGAGAGTTGCACCTGGGCATTCAGGAGGGGAAATGCACAGATTATTACAACGATAATAGAAAATGCTAAACGGTTCATCATATTTCCTTTGAGTTGGGTAACACTTATATTGGATTCAATCAAAATTTGATTTTTAATTTACTACAATCTCGAATCAATTAATAAATTCATAAGTGGACTAATTTTAGTGAATTACTGAATTATTTAAACCGAAATTCCCAAGCTGATTTTGGCTCGAAAAATTTAGATAGAAGATCGTAAAAAACCTTATGAGAAAAACAAATTTTAGAAATATTGCAATTATTGCCCATGTAGATCACGGTAAAACCACCCTTGTGGATGGACTTTTGCAGCAAAGTGGCACTTTCCAGTCCCACCAGAAAGTGGAAGAACGCGTCATGGATTCCATGGATTTAGAAAAAGAGCGTGGCATTACCATCACAGCGAAAAATACGGCCATTCAATATAAAGATGTAAAAATCAATATAATGGATACACCGGGTCATGCGGATTTTGGCGGAGAAGTTGAACGAAGCTTAAATCTGGTAGATGGCGCATTGCTATTGGTGGACGCAAGTGAAGGTCCATTGCCTCAAACGCGGTTTGTTCTTAAAAAAACATTAGATAAGCAACTACCCGTCATTTTAGTTATTAATAAAATAGATCGATCTGATGCACGAATTGATGAAGTCATAAATGAAGTTTATGACTTGTTTATTGATTTAGATGCCACTGAAGAACAAATTGAATTTCCGATTCTCTATACCAATGCAAAGGATGGTATCGCCCATAATGATTTAGATGATGGTTCAACGGATCTGATGCCGCTATTTAATTCGATCCTTGATAATATCGAGGGTCCTGTGGCCGATGACAATCATACACCCCAATTCTTGGTTACCAATTTGGATTATGATTCTTATGTGGGTCAGGTGGCTATTGGTCGGTTGAATAACGGAAAATTGGAGATGAATAAGTCCTATGCTCTTTGTGGGACGGATGGCATTCGATATAAACAAAAATTTTCTGCATTATACACATTTAAAGGGCTTGAAAAAATTCAGGTAGATGTGCTGGAAGCCGGGGACATTATTGCGATTGCAGGTATTGATGGTGTCACGATCGGTGACACGATTTCATCTAACGAAAGTCCTGACCCACTCCCCCGTATTGTCATTGATGCTCCCACAGTGTCGATGTTATTTTATGTAAACAATGGGCCATTTTCTGGTAAGGAAGGAAAATATCTGACTTCCCGTAATATTAGTGAAAGATTAAATAAAGAGATCTTGGGTAATGTATCCCTTCAAGTCCACAAAACGGATCGAACAGATGTGTTCGAAGTGAGAGGGAGGGGGGAATTACAAATGGCGATTTTAATCGAAACCATGCGACGGGAAGGATTCGAATTTATGGTTTCAAAACCTCGGGTAATCACCCATGAAGAGAATGGAAAAGTGATGGAGCCAATGGAAAAAGTATTCCTCGATATCCCTGAAGATAAGGTGGGTATTATTACTGAAAAACTGTCAGAAAGAAAAGGGCGAATGACGAATTTGGTAAATCATGGCCACGGTCGTGTGTCAATGGATTTTGTAATTCCTTCTCGCGGATTAATTGGGTTTCGCAGCCAGTTCTTAACGGATACAAGGGGTGCAGGAATAATGAATAAACTTTTTGATGGGTATGCACCATGGTTTGGACCTATTCCTCAAAGGAATAGTGGTGCAATGGTCGCCGATCGAAATGGAAAAGTAACCACCTATGCATGCCTGGGGATGGTGGACCGGGGCGAACTATTTGTTGAAGTGGGCACCGAAGTGTATGACGGTATGATTATAGGGGAAAGAAATCGTACTGAAGATTTAACATTAAATATCACGCGCGAAAAAAAGCTAACCAATATGCGTGCAGCCGCTTCGGACACCACCGTAGTCCTGCGTCCACCAAAGCAATTATCGTTGGATCAATCCATTGAATTTATTGCAGAAGATGAACTGGTGGAAGTGACTCCATTATCCATCCGTTTACGGAAAATGGAATTAGATCCCCATAAGCGATTGGCTGCCAGTCGAAAAGCAAAATATAGTAGTTAATCAACGATCAACTTGTTGAGAATTAGATTTTTTCATTCTTTCTGATACCATTATTCACTATTAAGTTCTACCATGAAAAAGTGGTCCGGATACCGTCACGAAATCTGTCAGGAATCATTCGATACCATCATTATTGGCTCGGGAATGAGTGGTCTGACTGCAGCTGTTTTATTATCACAACATGGCCAACGGGTTCTCGTTTTAGAAAAACATTTTAAAGCGGGTGGCTTCACACACACTTTTACTAGAAAAAAATACGAATGGGATGTGGGTATTCATTACATTGGTGAAGTTCATAAGACAAAATCTCATATAAGAAAATTATTTGACCGAATTACGGATGGAAATCTTCAGTGGGCTAAAATGGATGATAATTATGATCGTATCATTTTCCCGGACCAATCTTACGATTTTGTTGCCCCAAAAGAAAAATTAATAGATATTTTAATTGGTCATTTTCCCGAAGAAAAAAAAGCGATTAATGATTATATAAGTCTGTTGGAATCCTACGTTAAGAGTGGCCGAGGATATTTTGCCAGCAAAGCATTACCCAAGTGGCTCACGCCTTTTTTATATAGGTCTATGACGAAACCTTTCTTTGAGTATGCTGATCGGATGACAAAGGATGTATTGAGAGAATTCACCCAAAATGAAAAATTATTGGGTGTGTTAACAGGACAGTGGGGTGATCATGGATCTCCACCTGGCCGTAGTAGCTTCGCTATGCACGCAATGGTGGCTAGACATTATTTAGATGGAGGAAATTATCCGGTAGGTGGGTCCAGAATGATTGCAGAATACGCAACGGATGAAATCGAAAAACATGGTGGAAAAGTTGTCGTAAATGCTGGCGTAGATGAAATATTAACCAAAGGAAAAAAAGCGGTGGGTGTCCGATTGGAAAATGGCGATGAATTATTCGCTTCCAAAGTGATAAGCAGTGCCGGGCTCATGAATACCGTAAATACATTTTTGCGGCATCAATCTTCAGGAGAAATGTTCAAAGAAAAAATGAAAACAGTTCGACCGACTGAAAGTTATCTTTGCTTATATATGGGATTAAATAAAACAGCGAAAGAACTTGGTTTCAAAAACACAAATCTATGGATTTATCCTGGATATGATCATGATCAAAATGTAGAAAAATTTAGAACAAACCCTAATGGAGAGTTTCCCGTTGTATATGTTTCATTCCCATCTGCAAAAGATCCAGAATGGGATAAAAACCATCCTGGATGTGCCACAATGGAAGCCATTACTCTTGGTCCTTGGGATCAGTTTAAAGCATGGAAAGATGAACCGTGGCAGGGACGGGGAGAATCCTATGAGGCCTTAAAGGATTCCCTATCTAAAAAAATATTAGATGTGGTATATAAACATGTACCTCAAGCAGAAGGTGCCATGGATTATTATGAATTGTCCACACCCCTATCCGTTCGAAACATGGCTAATTATCCCATTGGAGAAATGTATGGTCTGGATCATACACCGGAAAGGTTTCACCAGAAGTGGCTCCGACCTCAAACAGAAATAAAAAATTTATATTTAACGGGTCAAGATGTCACAACAGTGGGACTCACCAGCGCACTATTTTCGGGATTACTTACCGCTTCATCTGTTTTGGGTAAAAACCTAATAAAAACACTGTAATAAACCCTTAAAAACGATGTCTATATATTAAAAATCCCCCTGTCCCATTATATTGAGACAGGAGGATATCAGGACAGAAGTATCTCTATCCACCAAGAATTCCAGAGAAAAAGGCTATTTAACCGCCTTTAATTACCAACTATTTAATCATGTTGCCGACGAATAAATGCCGGTACTTCCAAATCGTTACCATAAATCGGTGGATTTGTATCATCAAAAAACAGTGTTGGTTTTGTCGATTCAATCTCAGGTTGGTTTGGGATGAGTTCTTCCTGTTTCATTTTTTCATAAAGGGGGACATTTTCTTTCTCAGCCAGAATACGCGTTTGGGTCGGCGTCACTTCTTCTCGCTCTGGAGGGGTATTGATCATATCACCCATGAGTTTTCTGTTGAACCCAGTTGCAATAACTGTCACCATAATCGAATCATTTAATGCTGGGTCAATTACCGCGCCAAAAATGATATTTGCATCTTTTCCTGCTTCTTCAAAAATGATAGATGTGGCTTCATCTACTTCCATTAATGTTAGGTCTGCACCACCGGTGATATTTACGAGTACACCTTGTGCACCAGAAATAGATGCATTGTCCAATAACGGACTGGAAATAGCCTGCTGTGCGGCCAATACGGCCCGTTCTTCACCACTGGCAGTTCCCGTACCCATTACAGCTTCACCCATGTTTTTCATGACCGTTTCCACGTCAGCAAAATCCAAGTTTATCAGACCGTGTACATTAATCAGATCAGATATACCCTTAGATGCATGGTGGAGAATAGAGTCGGCAAGTTTAAACGCTTCCACAACTGTTGTGCTTTTATCCACGATTGACATAAGCTTTTGATTGGGAATTGTTATGACAGTATCACATGCTTTACGCAATTCTGTGACACCGGCTAATCCACGGTTCATACGCTTGGGTCCTTCGAAATTGAAAGGAACCGTAACGACGCCCACAGTTAATATTCCCATTTCACGTGCAATTTGAGCCACCACAGGTGCAGCGCCGGTTCCGGTACCACCACCCATACCTGCTGTAATAAAAACCATATCAGATCCTTCTAACATGGATTTGACCACTTCCATATCAGCTTCCATGGCATCTTTACCAATTTCTGACCGAGCGCCAGCGCCCAATCCTTTGGTGAGGTTTTTCCCTATCTGAATTTTATTCTCGGCTGCATTATTATCCAAATCTTGGGCATCAGTATTAATAACGATAAAATCGACACCTGTCATGCCCGCTTGAATCATGCGATTGACGGCATTGCCGCCTGCACCACCCACGCCGATCATTTTTAGATTTGCTTTTTGTTCCGCTAAACTATCGAATTCGAATAGCATAGTTGTTCTCCTTTTCTTGGTTTTTTGGTATGTGTTTTAAGTTTCATTATTTTAAAAAAATTCAGTTACAATTTTTTTGATTTTATTCATGGTGCCTTTAATGGATGACTCTGCGATTTGAAGCAGTGATAAATCCTCCCCAAAACTTTTCCATTGAGCCAATCCAATGGCGCTGGCATAAATAGGGCTGGATGCCACATCGATGGCGCCACTAATATTATTCGGATTACCAATTCTAACCGGCATATTGATTGTTTCCTGAGCGAGACCCACGAGGTTTTTTAATTCAGATCCACCACCGGTCAGCACCATACCGTAAGTTAGTTTCTCTTTAATATCTGCACGGGAAACTTCTCGCATAACGAGTTGCAATATTTCGACCATTCGTGCTTCAACATAGCGAGATAATTCATGTTCAGATATTTTTCTTTTAATTTGACCATTTTGTGCTGGTAGTTCAAAATCCAAGTCAGGGGAGGACATGGATGCTTTTGCTGATCCATAGGTTTTTTTAATTTTTTCGGCTTCATCGATACCCACTTGAAGCATAACTGCAATATCATTTGTTATACTGGCTGCGCCGATGCCAACAGTCGCCGTGTGACGAACCCCACCTTCATGGTAAACAACAATATCTGTAGTTGTTGCACCAATATCTACACAAACAACACCTAGGTTTTTTTCATCTTCCTCTAGTGTCGCTATACTGGATGCAATACCTTGGTAGACAATACCGTCAACCTCAACACCCAACTCTTCGGCACAACTCACGAGATTAGTCGCTGCTGTGGTGGCCACAGTAATCAAGTGGACCCGAGCCTCTAATCGACGCCCGCTTAGCCCGATAGGATCCTTGATTGAATCCATTGTATCAATGACATATTCTTGGGGCAATACATGGAGAATATCCCTATCTACTGGTAGTGAAATCGCTTTCGCTAAATCCAAAACACGGTGAACATCAGCTGTGGTAATATCATTTTGGGTTGGAACATTTGTACCATTCTGATTCCCAATGGCTATCGCTCCTTGCGTATTAATACCCCGTATATGATCACCCGAAATACCAAGCGATAATTTTTGCACATTAATGTCAGCCATGGTTTGTGCTTCCTGGAGTGCATAATCCATTTCATCTATGAGTTGGTCCCGGTGGGTAATGGAGCCTTTTTTAATACCGGTTGCATGAGAATTTCCAATTCCCAATAATTTAACGCTTTGCGAATTCGAGTCTACTTCAATAATCGCACAACATATTTTGTCCGACCCGACATCTAATCCGGTTTGGATATATTTTTCGTTTTGTCTGTGTGGGCGAATCATGACCATTCTCTTGCGATCAGTTGCTTTTTATACCGCATATCCAATATCCGATAATCGGTGAGTTGTCGTTGTCCTAAAGCATCATCAAAACTTTTTAAAATATATAATTTTGGAATAATATCATTTTTCCCCAAGATGACTTTTGTGGGACGATCTGTTAAAATAATAACATATTCATCATCTTTATTTAATGTTAGTTCTGAAATATTTTCATATAGTTTTGGATATTGATTGCCAAGTTGATTTAAAATAGCAATGGCTTCCTTCACTTTGATCGAATAGGTTTGCTCACCTTCTGGGTAAAGATCTTTAGCAATATTAAACCCAGATAAAATGGGGATGAGCGCACTTTCACCGTAAGGATGATTCGGCAAAACCACACCATCGTCATCAATCATTAACGCGGAATCCATATTGAGTATAGCCAATGGTTTTCTTTCAATTATATTTATTTTTAATTGATTTGGGAAATGCCGACTAATTCGTGCTGCTTTTACAAATGGATTGTGCTCTATTGATTGAGCCATTTTCCCCATGTTGAAATCATGAATTGTTTGAATTTCAAAATCAGAAATAATTTTTTGAAGCGGTTCTTTTTCTAATATTTCTAATCCGGTAAAACGAATATCATCTATATTAAATGTATTGCGGTAATTGGCCCATTGAACAGCTCCCCATACTGTCATTATAAAGAGGAGTGATAAACTGGCGCCAATAATATTTCTTATAGTAATTGTTTGTTTTTTCTTTTTACTCATACGTCAAATGTTCCTGGTTTAAACCCCAATGTTTTCACTTCTAATTTCAATTTTATACCAAATTTATTTTGTACAGCTTCTCTCGCCAATCGAATAAGCTTTACAATGTCAGCAGCTTTGGCTTTTCCATGATTCACAAAAAAATTCGCATGAATAGGTGAAATTTCCGCGTCCCCAACTTGAGTGCCTTTTAATCCTGCTTGGTCAATATAATAACCGGCGGCACCTTCAATTGGATTCTTAAACACGCTGCCTGCTGATCTGAATTTTAACGGTTGTGACGCTTTTCGATTTCCACTCGCTATGGCTCGATTTTCCATGATTGTTTTTTTATTACTTTTGATTAATTCAAATTCAGCTTGAATCACAATTTCATTGGAAGGGAAGGAGGAATGGCGATAGGAAAATGAGATATCTTCGGCTTTATATTGTTTTTCTTGACCATCCATCGTCATGACAGTCACTTGTTTTAAATAGTTTGATATTTCTCCACCAAACGCACCCGCATTCATCACGAGGGCACCCCCCAGGGTTCCCGGTACACCAATGAGGCTTTCAACGCCGGATAAGTTTAGATGAATACATTCTTTGACCATTTTTCCCAACATTACACCTGATTCTGCAAATACGGTGGATCCATCAATTGTCAATTGATTAAATGATTTCCCCAAAGTAATGACTAATCCATCAATCCCTTCATCCGACACCAATAAATTGGACCCGGAACCCACAAAGTAGGTTGGAATATGATGTTTTTTCGCAAACTTGAGAATTTCAGCTAAATCAACCCTGTTTTTGGGTGTGATATATGCTTTTGCCGGCCCCCCAACCCCGTAGGATGTGTGGTGTGCCATTACTTCATTTTTTAAGAATGTACCCTGCGTCATGTTGTTTAATATTTCCATGGATTCCACTTCAAGCAGCCGCCTCTCGACTATTTAAATGGTCAAAATAGGATTGGGCATACCGCCAAATGGTTCCAGCTCCGATGGTAATTACCATATCGTTTCCCGTTACAATGTCATCAAGGGCTTCCTGTAAATCTTCTAAATCTGGTACATAATATACCTGTTTATGACCCGCAGACTTTGCCGCATTAAAAACGAGTTTCCCATTAATACCATTGATTGGTTTTTCACGGGCAGGATAAATATCGGTTACAATTAAAATGTCACTATCCATAAATGAAGCTGCAAAATCTTTATAAAAAGCCTTTGTCCTAGAAAATAAATGTGGTTGAAATACAGCAATGATTCTTCGATTCCACCCATCTCGTGCGGCATTTAGGGTGGCAGCCACTTCAGTTGGATGGTGTGCATAATCGTCTACAACCATAACATCATGGGCGATGCCTTTTATTTCAAAACGTCTTCGGACACCACCATAACTATTCAGGCCTGCAATGATGTTTTTTGGTTCTATCCCTAATTCAAATCCAATGGCTGCAGCAGCCAAGGAATTAAGTACATTATGTTTCCCCGGGACATGGAGTGTGACTTTTCCGCAGTTCTTCTTATTATGGTATAGGGTGTAGGTCGTTTGCGTTTCATTCGTTTTTATATTTTTGGCACCAATATCGGCCTGAGGCGAAAAACCATATGTAACTACAGGGCGTTTTATATTAGGAATAATATCTTGTACACCGGAAGAATCTAAACAGGCAATGACAGCCCCATAAAAGGGAACAGAATTTGCAAATTGGGCGAAAGAATTATGGAGATCGTCCGCATCATCATAACAGTCCATATGTTCCTGCTCGATATTGGTAATCACAGAAATCGTTGGTTTTAATTGTAAAAAGCTTTTATCATATTCATCTGCTTCCACGACAATTAAATCACTGTCACCGAGTTGGGAATTGGTGTCGATATTTTTAACCAATCCACCCACGACTAAGGTTGGATCTAATCCCGTATGGGACAGCATTGCTCCAATCATGGATGAGGTAGATGTTTTTCCATGTGTGCCGCCTACGCCAATACTGGTTTGTTTTAATGCAATGAGCTCTCCCAGCATTTCAGCCCGTTTTATTATAGGAATTCCCCGGTCTTTTGCGGCCATTAATTCGGGGTTATCGGATGGGACGGCGCTAGAATAGACCATCACTTCACAATCATTGACATTGCTGGCATGATGTCCTTCAACAATTTCGGCACCTTTTGATTTTAAATTTTGGATGATTTCTGAATCATTTAAGTCCGAACCAGTAACATTAAATCCTAAATTAATTAATAATTCAGCAATACCACTCATTCCAATTCCACCAATACCCACAAAATGGACTTTATTGACTTTTCGAAACATTATGATTGAATCAATTCCATGGCATGGTTTACAATATCTAAAGTGGCCTTTGGTTTCCCCAATTTTAAACTGGCATCAGCCATTTCTTTTAATTGGGATTTCTGGTCTAACATATTTTGAATAAGGTTGGCTGTTTTTTCAGGTATTAAATTATCTTCAGCTATGATAGATGCTGCCCCGTGTTCCGCCAAAGAAAGTGCATTTTTCGTTTGATGATCTGCAGCTGCTGCAGGGAAGGGAATCAAGATGGAAGGTTTCCCACAAACAGTCAATTCAGAACAAGTAATCGCTCCCGAACGGCTTAATACTAAATCACTGGCCGCATATGCATTGGCCATATCATCTATAAACGGAATAACTGTACACAATTCATTGTCGTGGTGGCGGTAGTTGGTGAAATGGGTTTTCCCTGTTTGCCATATAACTTGTGTATTGGAAATAGAGAAAGATTGGATCATTTTATCCATAGCCTGATTTAATGCCAAAGAACCCTGGCTTCCGCCAAATAGAAAAAGGGTCTTTTTATTTGGGGAGAACCCGAACTGCTTTATTCCATTTTCTTTGTTACCCAAACTAATTTCTTTTCTTACCGGATTTCCGGTCAGAATGCATTTATTTTTTATGTAAGATTGAGCTTCTTCAAATGCGATACAAACTTTTTTTGCTTTATCCGCAAACCATCTTGTGGTAATGCCGGGATAGGAGTTTTGCTCCTGAATGAGAGTTGGTACATCTTTCCGGATTGCTTCACGAAGGGGAAGGGCACAAGCATAGCCCCCGGTTCCAATCACCAAATCCGGATTAATCGAATCGAATAAACTTTTTATTTGACCAATTGACGCAATTAATCGGCCGGGCAATAATAAGTTTTTCCCGATGCTTTTTAGAGTAAAACTTCGTTGAAACCCACGAATGGATAGTAAAGAATGATTCACATTTTTTACGGGAAGGACATCTTTTTCAATACCAAAGGTGGATCCAACATAATGGATATTTGCATGGGGATGTCGCGCCATAATTTCATCACCAATCGCCAGAGCGGGATAGAGATGTCCACCCGTACCACCGCCAGAAATGATGATATTTATTGCCCTACCCATTGAGTTGGGGTTTCCATCCTGAGCGATGATTGACACTACGTTTGGCTTGGCTGATATTGATAAGGATGCCTAAACAAGCCAAGTTCATGACTAAGGCACTACCACCGTGACTTACGAGTGGCATTGGTAGGCCCGTTACTGGGAATATACCCGTGACGACAGCCACATTTATAAATGCATAAATGATAATGCTAAATGAGATGCCAACGGCCAGCATAACCCCGAAAGGATCGGTTGTTTCTTTGGCGATTTTTACACCCCGTTGGAAAATAAGTAAAAATAGTGTTATGACTAAAATGGCCCCCAACAATCCCAACTCTTCGCCAATAATTGCATAAATAAAATCCGTATGTGGCGTTGGGAGAAATAGGTTCTTTTCCATACTATTTCCTAATCCCAATCCCCAAAATCCACCATTTCCTAAGCTAATAAGTGATTGTTGTGCTTGATATCCCATCTCTTCTTGATTAGCGCCACTTGAATTGGCTCCGAAGACGGTTCCGAGCCAATAAATCACACGCTTCATTCGGTATGATCGCATCATCATAACAGGTATCAGCACTACGGTTGCAACTGCACCCGTTGCCATCATGTGGGA
>JABGZQ010000047.1 GCA_018674655.1 Fidelibacterota bacterium
TAATGAAAGTGGAAAAATATATCTCACCCACACCAAATTAAATGGCCAATATATCATTCGATTTTCTGTGGGGCAAACTTCTACCACCTTGGACCATTTAAAGAAAAGTTGGGATTATATTTTAGAAACGGTGAAAAAGATTGAAAAAGATTAAGGATTTTCAGCCAACTCAACCAATACGCCACCGGTGCTCTTCGGGTGGATAAACACTACTTTATAGCCTTCGGCTCCTATAGTTGGTTCATCAGATATAATTTGTATATTTAATTCTTTAAGTTCTTTTATTGCTTTTGTTACATCTTCTACTTCAAAACATACATGATGTATCCCTGGCCCCCGGTTTTCCAAAAATTTTCCAATGGGAGTATCTCCACCCATAGATTCTAATAATTCAATTTTACCTTTACCTGTATCGTAAATATCAGTTGTGACCCCCTGGTCTTCCACCATTTCTGTTCCGCCATGAGATATTTTAAGGATATGCTTCCAAAACGGTGCATCCTTATCTATGCTATTCACCGCAATTCCAATATGTTCTATGCCCAGTATTTTCATATTATATTAAATTATTATGATTGGAATTTATAGATACTCCCAAACCATTCCCTTGAGGCAATACCAATTTTCCATTTTCTACAGTTACTCCCAGATATGGATCATTATTAATGAGCAGGTGCCCATCTAAATCGGCATAATCGACTAAAGGGGATAAATGGGCCGCTGCAGTGATTCCCACTGAAGACTCAATCATACATCCCAGCATGATGCTCATATCCCTTTCACGTGCCATTTTTACCATCTTCAAGGCTTCAAATAGATTTCCACACTTCATCAGTTTAATATTGATTCCATCAAAAATACCATGTATCCCGGGTATATCGCTGGAATTCAGACTGTTTTCATCCGCAACCAGTGGTAGTGGCGATTGGGTCCTTAAAGTGGCCGTATCCTTTAAATTTGTTGATTTAAATGGCTGCTCAACAAACTCCACATTACGTTCCGACAGCCAATGGCACATTTTGATACCGGTTTCGAGATCCCAACCTTCATTGGCATCGACACGGATTAATGTATCTGTTTCTGCCCGAATCGCATTCATGATTTCCTTATCCTGTTTCTCACCCATACCCAGTTTTATTTTTAGAATATGGTAAGGTGCTGCTTCAGCAACTTTCTCAGGTATAAGATCCATATCACCAATAGAAATTGTAAAAGATGTCTTTGGCATCTTTTCAGGATTCGCACCAAAATATTCACATAGAGAAATACCTTCTCTTTGACACCACCAATCTAAGATGGCCATAGACAAAGCCACTTCTAATGATTTAATTCCTTTGGATTGGGGCAAAACATGATTTGAAAATTCAACCGGATCAGTCATGGAATCCGGTAAAGAGATTCCGCATTCGAGTATATTTATTATATCTTTCGAAAATTCATTATACCGAGCAGAAGGCGCTGCTTCTCCACGACCCACAATCCCCTCTCCTTCAAGATACACATAAACAATATCATAATAATCGTGCGAACTTCTGGAAATCCCAAATGGATGGGTACAATTAACTCTAAATGTGGTAAAAGATAATTTCATCATTTAATTTGGTGCGCCCGCACTGCCCTCCCAATCGGGGTCAGCCACGCCAATCCACTCTCCCGTTTTACTATTTTTTTGCACAGCATGCACACGACCAAATCTTCCTTTCCCTCTTTGAATCGATACGACATGCCCCATATTAATAAAATATGTACTATCGGCCTTTGACCATGCATCTGTACCCGTCCATTCCAAATCAATACCCTCTTTTTGTGGATAGACTCTCGGGAGTGCCATGGCTTTATCCAAAGAATGATTCTGATCAATAACCCGACTAATTACGGCTACAATTGCAGATGGAATTTTGGCACCACCCGCCGCCCCTAATGCTAAAATGGGTGAACCATCTTTTGATACAATTATGGGTGAAATATGAGATGCTGCTCTTTGACCGGGTTTTACTTCCCCCAAATACCCCCCCAATGTTTGAGCATAGACAAATCCCAATCCCGGTGTAACAACTTTAGATCCCATGATCGTACCTACTGTTTGAGTAAGGGAAACAACCATTCCATTTTTATCCACCACAGTTAAGTGTGTTGTATGCCCCATGGGTGCTGTAAAAGATTCAGGTAAATCATCCCAATCTTCAAATGCTTGTTCATTGTGTATTTCAGCCGCTCGCTTCTCTGCCCATTTTTTAGAAGTAAGTTTTTCGGCATCCAATAATGATTTTTGATTTTTTCGATCTAAATAAGCGGATTCAATGGCGTGATAAACCGCCTCTCCCCATTCCATATTATTTGTTAAATCATCAGATAAGGACTCAAGTATATGTAAAGCCTCAATGGTTATGGCACCAAAGGAAGGCATCCAAAGTGCCGAAAGATCATACCCTCTATATGAGCCTGTTACAATATGAGAAACTTCAGCCTCGTAATCGGCCAGCGCTTTCATACTAAGCACACCGTCATTAGCGAGATTATCTGCCACAATTTTTTCTGCAATCCATCCAGAATAAAAAACATCAGGACCATTATCTGCAATTGCTTGCAATACATTCGCCAAGTCTTTTTGTACAAACCATTGCCCTGGTACCATGGGAGAACCATCCGTTTGGAGAAAATGCTGCCGCGTCCCTTCGAATTCGTTTAATTGTTTATTCACCATGGATTGACGAATTGCTTCTCCAGCAATGAGTGCATGGCCTTTATCTGCAATCTCAATGGCTGGATTCATAATGGATTTCAGCGCTAATGAACCAAAATCTGCTTGTGCTTTTGTTAATCCTTTTACCACGCCCGGAATTCCAATACTGGGATACCCATAGCGTTTTTTGGGTGCATTTTCAAAATCGTAATCCTGGGGTGCTGCCGTGGTACCATCAATCCCATGGTACCCTGTTTCTGGAGAATAAATTAATATTTGATTTCGGCCGCCAATACCATTCATGGATGGTTCAACAACGGCCAATGTAAAGGCTGCAGCCACTGCTGCATCAACAGCATTTCCTCCCTTGGCCAAAATATCCACACCTGCTTTTGTCGCCAAAGGATGGCCCGTAACTACCATTCCATTTTTAGAATGGTGCACTTTTTGGGATGATTCAAAATAAACACCACCATTAGATGGACCCGATGATGAGCATCCAACAAAGGTTAGAACTAATATGGCACAATATTTTTTCATCATATCAACTCATTTTCAATTGCATCCATAAAATTCATATCCCCAAATCGCACCAAATCTGTCGTGGCAATACCATATTCTTTTTCTGTTTTCTCAATCTCAGACATCGCTTCTTCATCAGAAAATTTAAATGTCAGTAGATTAATACCCAAGAATTTTGAATCTCTAAAATTCTTCATTAAATCCACATGAAGTTCCATGACCTGCTTCATCGAAGAAATAGGTAAATCAGTCACATCTTCGGGGCGACCGGGATCGTGAGTCATAATCATATAGTCGGGCATAGCGCCATGGAGCAATCCCAATGTAACGCCAGCATAATATTGATTAGTCAAAGACCCTTGGCCTTCTACAATCACCAATTCAGTGTCATCTGGACATTGATCAATAACATGCTCTATTTCCCCTGCCATAAAATCAGCCGTAACCGCATCAATGGGTACGCCGGAACCACTGAGCAATATTCCAGTTTGGCCTGTTCCAATAAATTCTACTTTTCGTCCACGCTCTTTTAACCGGTGCGTAATTTCCCAGCCTGTCGTCATTTTGCCTGTATCACAATCGGTACCCACAATGAGCAACACAGGAATGGTTCGATCCTGCCATGATGCCTTTGGAAAATTCGGCGGTTTTGGTGGCCGTCTCAAATCAGTTAAGGTTACATTATATTTTTTCGCCAAATTAGCTAATTCAGGGTCATCTTGAAGAAATTGATGCATACCACTAATAATGTTACACCCAGACATAATGGCATTTTTGATTTCGTTTCGATATTCATCACTAATAAATCCACCCTGAGATGCATTTCCAAGCACCAATGTATCCGGTTTAAATATTTTACATGCTTCAAAATTTTCAACTACTGGAATATTGCCACCATATCCTAATTCTGATTCTACAAAGATTCCTGACTTTTCTTTATCTATAACGGCCACAACATCTTTAGGACGATAGCGAATAAGCATATTCCCTGTTTTATTCAACATATAGTTAAATGCGCGGTGGCATAAAATGACAATTCTTTTTTCTGTGTTATTCATATAATTATTTATTCGGTAATTTGATTGTATTATTTGGCAATGTCTTCTCAATTTTGCCATAATATTTTAGTGATAATTTAACAAAATGATAAATATTTTACACTTTATTTCTTTTTCAAGATTAATACCGTTATGGTGCTTAACCATAATGATATCATGTACAGAGTCACTTACGGAACCTGAAGAGGAAATTGTAAAAACGACGGCCCTGGTTCCCCAAGGGGTTGGAAAATTCACATTTGATAAATACGCACCCCTATCGGATATGCCAATCACTGTCCATACATATCTCCCAGATTCAACAATTAAAGATATTACTATTATATTTGTGATGCATGGCGCCAGTCGAAATGGCTCAAATTATTGCATCGATTGGGTTGAACCGGCACGGGAGTACAATTTTTTAGTTGTATGTCCTGAATTTGATGAAACTAAATTTCCTGGATCAGCTGGATATAACTTAGGTGGCATGTACGACGATGGTGTTCTCGTGGATTCGGCGAAGTGGACCTTTGCTATCATTGAACCTATATTTACATATTTGAAATCCGAAAAGATTACTACTTTCGAAACATATGGAATTTATGGCCATTCCGCAGGCTCGCAATTTGTTCACCGATATGCCTTATTTACCCATCCGACAAATGCAAAAATATTTGTTGCCGCCAATGCGGGGTGGTACACCATGACAGATTTTACCGAGGCATTTCCATACGGATTTCAAAATTCACCCATGACAGAAGAAATTATTAAAGGAAAATTTGGACTGGATTTAGTAATTCTTTTAGGAGAAAATGATACTGATCCAAATGCTTCTTCTCTCAGAAAAACCGAAGAAGCCATGCGCCAGGGAGAACACCGTTTTGAAAGGGGAAATACTTTTTACGCCAAGGCCAAATCAATGGCAAATTCCCTGGAAACAGAATTTAATTGGACTAAAGTTACAGTACCGGAAGTGGGCCACTCTAACTTTGAGATGGCACCTGCTGCGGCTAAATTATTATATGATACATTGAAAAATTAATTACTCAAGTTACGCTTTAAGTGTCTTGTGTAATATATATATATTGTTGACACAAACGCTGATGAATATTTTGACCATGTGGTTTGATTCTCCCGTATCCCTGGTTTAGGGGCCTCCACCTGAATTGCACTGATCATTCCTCCGTTCTTCGATCCGTGGCGGACCGTATTGTATCCACCAGAAAAATAGCGCATACCGCCAGGCCCGGGATCATTCACACTTGGGACACTTTTAAACCCTAGGCTATCTAATATTGCCCCGAAGCTGTTTGCCCCTCTTAGTACCTCAATAAATGAAGAGGAGGAGGAATCCACGAGGGCCCGGATGCTGGTTTCATTCTTAAAGTTATTGGTATTCAAAACCGCATCTGATAAATCTAATTCACTTCCAGATAGTAAATATCCCAACCAATTTCTGAGGTCATAGAATCCATCGGGATTCCTTCCATGCCCGTGCATATCAAAGAATAGGCCACTCCCATAATCTGTCTCAATCTTCTTTTTTGCAATACCAATATAATGATGATACTCCTGCCAGGCCCGCAGGGCATACTTATCATCCTGAGCCGCTTCTACACTGTCGCGGTTTGCATCCAATTTTGTCCGTTTCAATCGACAGAGGATCACGTGAGGCCGACCGCCAAACCTTGCGACCATTGTATCCATAACGGTCTTGGTTAATTCGTATGTATTATCATCTGTTACGGTTGTGCCATATGTCCGGTCAGGAATTTCATCAGGTGTAAGCCTGCCACCGTGGGGCGCTGATAGAATTATAGGTAAATCTCCTGCGTAGTATTCAACATATTTCTCCCTGCCATAATAAACGGAATCGGGATAATAAGGTCCGTCGTACCCGAGGGATGGGAAAGTATCCTGTTTGGTTGTGGTGTCTTGGGGAACAACGGTCTCGTCAGGTGTCTTTTCTGAATCCTCACATCCAATGATGACCGTAACGGGAAAAATTATAATGAGAAAGAGCCACCTTTGTCTTGAAAATGTCATCACGTTATGCAAATAAGCTCACGGCTGTAAATACAACAAATATCCCAATGATATTCAACAGAAGCCCAGCACGAAGCATTTGCTTCTGTTTAATATATCCAGTACCGTAAACCAATGCATTCGGCGGGGTAGCTACAGGCAACATGAAGGCACAAGTAGCCGCAACACCAATGCCAAATACAAGGGCATAGGTCATGGCAGGACTAAATTGATCCGCCAATGCCATCATGACCGGAATCAAGATCGCTGCTGATCCCGTATTGGATGCTAATTCTGTCAAGAAAATCATAAAACCAATACAGACCATGATGATCAACCATTCCGGCGCACCTGCAATGGAATCAAGAATGGCAGTGGCCAACCATTTTGTTGTGCCTGTTTTCGTCAGGATAACAGATAAACAAAGGCCGCCGCCGAATAAGAGCAGTATACCCCATTGAATTTTATCTTCCAATTCTTTCCATGATATTAAACCAAGGGCCGGTGCCAAAGCGGTAATCAGAATTGCGATCATACGATCGAACTGAATTACCCCAACCCATTGATTAAATTTACTGGAGAATATCCAGCATATCACCGTAAATAAAAATAATACCACACTGCCCTTTGCTTGAGGAGACCAATTCATTTTATCATCGGAATTTTGCAATCGATTTAATTGGGCATCTGGTTCGGGATGAATGACCAACCGAAGGGCAATAATAACAAAGGGAAACATCATTACTGTAGAAGGGAATCCCACTTTGAACCATGTGAAAAAGTCAATATCCAATGCAGCCACAGCTATCCCGTTTGGAGGCGATCCTACAGCTGTAGCTAATCCGCCGATATTGGCAGCATATGCTGTCCCCAATAAAATAAACGTTCGCATTCTAGGAAATCGGTCATCGACCAATGCTAAAGCAATAGGCAACATCATGGCCGTCGTTGCTGTATTACTCATCCACATGGATAAAAAACTGACCACAGCAAAAAATCCTATGGTAGATAGCCACAGTCTACCCTGCCCTAAGTTGATCACATATTGGGCCAACCATTTATCAATCCGGTATTTATTCAATAATGCGGCAAGGGTAAAACCACCCATGAAAAGGAAAATGATCGTATTTGAAAAAGGCGCCATAGCTGCTTTTGGCTCTAGGATTCCGAAAAAATATGCTAAGACCGGTACCAGCAAGGCCGTCACCGGCAAGGGGACAATCTCCGTCATCCATAAACCGGCACAAATCAACAATATCACAATCCCCTTCTGTGTTATGGATGCGTCAACAATATTATTTCCGACCAGGAAGCTCACGGTACCCCATGCGAAAATGATCATCAGTTTTTTAACCAAAGAAAGATCAGACATTCGTATTTCTACTCGCCTTTCATTTCATTCCAGGATCGCTGGAGCCGAGCGAATCGATCGCGGTGGGTTTTGGTTGGAAGAAAAAATGATCCCTGGCGGACACCCCCACCTTGGAGATCTGCTCCCAAGCGCATGGCACTTGACCGTACCCCATTCACTTTTTTCTGTTTTGCCTGCACCGCTTTCAGTTTTTCATCTTCTTCATCCAAAGATTTTTTCAATGTATCAATTTCCGATTGTAAGTTTTCATTTAATGCATAAGCGGCTTCATGCATCGCCATCACCTTTAGAAGGAATTTCTCCCTTTGCCGATAATCCCCCAATTTTATGTTCAGCAGAGGATCTGGGTTCACCCGAATGCTCTGTTCTGAATAATGATCACCAGCTATCACTGAAACGGTGTAAACGCCGGGAGAAACGGACGGACCTTCAGGATCGAGGCTTTGGGCGGGCCGGGGAAAAATATCTTCCGGCTTTGGCTTAACCAAACCTTCTGTCACCTTTTCATTTTTTTTGAATGAAGGCGGTGAATGTTTCAAATCCCAAACCATACGCTGGATCACACCTTTTTCCACAGCAACATTATACCTGCGGATAATCTCATCCTTCCTGCGTTTAACGATAACCATGACTGAATCAGTATTTGCATTCACCACGAAACTGATTATGGCCCCATAGTGACGATTCTCCCCAGCCCATTCTTCCTGTGCGCGGTAAGACGTATCCTTCCAATATTCAAACAAAGATGTAGGACTAACCGAAAAAACATGGACCGATTTGCCTGTTGCATGACGCCATTCAGCCAAAGGTGTTGTATCATCCAGGATCCAAAAACTTCTGCCGTGGGTTCCCAGAACAAGATCCTTCTCACGGGGATGGATGAGCATATCATCATATAAGGTCGTTGGCAGATTGGATTTAAAATTGACCCAATTCTCTCCTGAGTTGAATGAAACAAAAACTGCATGCTCAGTTCCTAATATTAGAACTGAAGGATCATCGGGATGTTCAATAATCACATTCACCGATCCCAATGGAAGACCATTGGTGAGCTTTACCCAAGATGTCCCATAGTCTTCTGTCCGGTAAACATAGGGCTTCCAATCTCCTTCACGGTGGCGGTCAAAGGTTGCATAGGCTAAACTTCTTTTTCTCCCGGACGCCAATACCCTGCTCACATAGGATCCCGTGGGAAGATCGCTAATATTCTTACTGACTTCAGTCCATTTTCTACCCCCGTCCCTTGAAACCTGCACATTGCCGTCATCTGTGCCAACCCAGAGCACGTTGTGCCATAATGGTGATTCAGAAATGGTAGTGATTTCACCATAGGATGAGGTGCCATCATTTTTGGAAATTTTAATATCCTCGCCGAGGACATCCATGATCTTTAGTGAATCTCGGTTCGTATTTGTTGAAAGGTCTTTTGACTGTTCCCATGAAAGTCCCCGATCATCACTAATGAACAGTCTATTCCCGCCTAAGAATACTTTTTTGGAACTGTGTTTGGATATGGCCAGGGGGGTGACCCAATCGAAACGGTACTTTTCATCAGGATCTTCCGGGAATGGTTTAAGGCCTAACATATTCCCAGTTTTCCTATCGATTCGAATTATATTCCCATTTTGGGAAGCATTATAAAGAATGTCCGAATTGGGATCTGGCTGCTGATACATACCATCCCCGAATCCTACCTGCTTCCAATCATCAGCCAGGATGCCCAGCCAATGGCGGGTTGTGCTGGGACCCATCCAGGAATGGTTATCCTGCATACCACCATAAATATTGTAAGGAACATCCATATCCACCCCAATTCCATAAAATTGACCAATGGGTATATTGTTCAGGCGATTATAGGTCTTGCCCCTATCCCAGCTTTCATGGAGTCCCGCATCCCCGGCCAGGAAGAAATGGTTTGAATTCTTAGGATTAATCCACATGGTATGATGGTCACTGTGGACACCTACATCATAAGTGGGACGCGTGGGCATTTGGTGGAATGTTTTTCCCTTATCCTCCGTACGGTAAAATTCTGTGGCCAGCATATAGACAATATCATCATTCCGGGGATCCACATGGATGTGGCTGTAATACATGGGGCGGGGATTCAGTTTGTTCATTTTTTCCCATGATACACCTGCGTCCTCACTACGGTAAAACCCACTTGAATCAGCATGTTCCACAGTAGCATAGATCACATTAGATCGGGTTCGGGAGGCGGCCAGACCGATTCGCCCCAAATCACCGGGGGGCAATCCTTTTGTCAATTCTTTCCATGTTTTTCCCCCGTCTGTTGTTTTATAGATCCCACTTCCCGGTCCACCCCCGTTAAAGCCCCATACAGTTCGCATTCTTTGGTAAGCGGCGGCATATAGAACATTGGGATTGTTTTTATCTATAGCCAAATCCACCACCCCTGTCATACCATCAATGGACAGGACCTTCTGCCAACTTTTTCCCCCATTTGACGTTTTATATACACCCCGTTCTTCAGACTCCTTCCAAAGGTTGCCCAAGGCCGCTACAAAAAGGATATTGGAATTTTTCGGATGAACGATCACTTTCCCGATGTGGTAGGTCTTTTCTAGCCCGATTGATGTCCATGTTTCCCCCATATCCGTTGATTTATACATCCCATTCCCCCAAGATGTACTCTGGCGGTTTTGCTGCTCTCCGGTTCCGGCATAAATTATATCAGGATTAGATGGTGAAATTGCCAAATCGCCAAAGGTGGAAACAGCCTGATTATTAAAGACCGGTTTCCAGGTAGTTCCTTTGTTGCTTGATTTCCAGATCCCACCGGAAGCAGATGCAATAAAAACAATCGCAGGATTATCAGATAACGTTTCAACATCATGAATTCGCCCCCCCGTGACGGAGGGTCCAATATTGCGGAACACCAATTGACTCAGTTGATCAGTCGTAATTGATTGGCTCGTTAAACCAACGACAAGAACAAAGTGAATTACATATTTTTTCATAGTAGGCCTTTGTTATTTTAAGGTTATATAAAACAAAAAGCCTCCAAATAAATGAAGGCTTTTTACTTTTAACGATCTACAACTATTGGAGAGCAGAGGTCGCTATTTATTTACGGCCGTCTTAGCATATAAACCTGGATCGGTAGGTGCATTCTCATTAGATAATAGTTCAACTTCAGCCCATTGTATACGCTCAACGTGCTGAGTGGCTGCTGCCGTATTTAATGGGAATGGGGGTATCAAATCAGTTTCACCTGCACCGCGGAGACGGCGATGGTCATTGAACGGCATAAAGGAACCGAAACCAGACACGTAGCGTTCTTCAATGATTTCACGAAGCAGTGCATTTTCTTTGGACACACCATCTGCATTTTCCATTCCACCTGAAGCAAAATCAGCTTCAACATATGCATCATATTTATAATTCGCATCATCATCAAAATTAGCATTGAGACGTCCACCACTGGCAAGCCAAGCCCTGTATGTATTCAATGCCGATAGCCCTGATGCAAATCCGGATCTTGCTGAAGCTTCAGCTTTAATTAATTGATTTTCGCTATAGGTTGCAATGGGTTGTGGCTCATATTGTTCAATTACACCTTTATTCCCACTGCCAGTACTTTCATCAATTGTATAGTATCCATGTCTCGCTGTTTCATTGGTTTTAGTATTGCCGCGATACTTGGCATTTGAAGGATCTAGTATTTCCAATAGGAAACTTCCATCATTTCCAAGATCGCCTGTACGGGAGCCTTCCAAGATGGTATAAAACAGGTTTTTATCACCTTGACTGATTGCAGCATCACCACGCGGTGTATACATCATATCACCCGCTGAAGAAGAGATCCCATTCCCCGCTGCAGCTAAAGCGCCATCATAATCCTTCTGGGCCAGAGCATACCGTGCTTTAAGTGTGTAGGCAGCGGCAATCCACTTATCTTTATCTCCATTGAAATAAATATCGAAAGATTCTTTCCGAGATGTTGCTGCACTTAAATCAGAGATTGCACCATCCAGCAAGGTTGACAATGCAGCCAATACTTCTTTTTGGCCATCAAATTTGGGGTCATCTACAGTACCGCCAATTTCTGAATATGGTACATCACCCGTCAATAATGCCAGAGTCCCAATCGCATTGGCTTCTACAACTTTTGATATTCCTACCAATAGTTTATCATCAGCCGCAGCCTCCTGAATATGCCTTGCGTTTGTTACTACACCAATATAAGCACTATTCCATTCTCCATTGGTTTCGACCGTTGAGAGTGCATATCCATAAATATTGGAATACAACGATGTAAATCCAATCAACTGCCCAGAATACATTCCACATATGCGATTTATGTGAGATACCTGAACAATGGCATTCGCAAGCTGTGCACCATTAAGAAATAGTTTTGGATCAACATCAGCCAGTGTGATTTCATTGGGATTATCATTGATTGTTTTATCCACATCACACCCAGTAACAACCAGTGCGAATAAAGTGAAAGAAGCGATAATTCGTTTCATGATACTAAACCTTTTAATTTGCGTTTTCATTATTATACCCTCCGCTTAGAAGTTAGCCGACACAGAGAACAACCATGACTTCGTGACCGGATTAGAAAAATATTCTAATCCAGATCCAGTCTGAATACCACCCACATTCACTCCGGGATCAACACCCTCTAAGTCCTTGTACCAGGCGAATAAGTTTCGACCAGTAACCGTTACTGTAAGATTACTTAATCCCGTCATATCCGTCAGCGCATCTGATGAGTGAAAATAAGAAAGTGACAACTCTCTTATACGTGAGTATGTGGCATCTTTAATTGAAAAGTTGTAAGCCTGGTTATCACCAAATCCGCCACCTATTCCATGACGAAACCATGCTTCATCAAGTAGCACTTCTCCACCGCCAAAGTCTTCGGTAAAACCTCTTACTGTAGTTCCTGATGGAATTGTTTTACCATCAACATTTACAAGATCTTTTGTAAGGGTCACTTCATTGTCCGTATCCGTAGTGGTACCGAACCGTCTGAGTACCCACAAAGTACGGGGTGAGTATTCACCGCCTTGAGAATGCTCAAAAAGCATGTTAACTGTAAAGTTATTCCAGCGAGCAGTCATGCCCAAAGTTCCACGCCAATCTGGATTGGGATTACCCAAAATCATTTTTTGTGCTGTGATTTGAGGAAATCCATTACTATCAAGAACAAAATTTCCGACCAGGCTTGCATCATTTGTATAATGGTAGACACCATCATTTGTACCATCTGCGTTTTCTGCATCTGCTGACGCGTATGTTCGAGAGCCGATGCCCCAGAGAGAACCAATCGGGTAGCCTTCCCTAGCTACTGATTGCACAGAACCTGAACCAAGGTTCAATACATCAGTACCAGCCAGGTCAAGAACCTTATTCTCATTTTTTGCCCAATTGAATGTAAAGTCAAGGGCACTACTTCCCATATCCATAACATTCCAAGACCCATCAATTTCAAGGCCCTTATTTTCCATTTTAGCCGCATTGGCATATTGAGTATCATAGCCGTATGTTGGAGTGAGCGCGACACTAATCAGCATGTCATCAACTGTATTCGAATAAGAAGTAAAACCGAGTGAAAACTTGTCATCCAAGAAACGGAAATCCGCCCCGAACTCAGTTTCAGTTTTTACTTCCGGTTTTAATTCACTGTTACCTTTATCATCATCCACACGATAGCCACCGCCCCATTGACCGACTGAAACAGGATCACTGTAAGAACTGTAACCGAATCCACTTTCGGCTAAGGTCTCAAAACGATGAGCCCCTGGCCTTACACCAACCTTACCCCACGCAACACGTATTTTTGCAAAACTGATAGCCCCCACACCGCTGAGTAAATCTGTCAACTGATAAGCCACATCAAATGCAGGATACGTGTAAGAATCACTGATTGTTGAGTGCGTTTCATTCGCCATTGATACATTAACAAAAATTTGATCCAATGCATCAAGTGATAGGACACCATAAGCTCGGGTTGAACGAATAAATAATCTACCATTATCAACTGCAGAGGCTTCTGCAGCCGTATTGACGTTGGTCGTCCATTTATCGGTATTCACAAGAAACCCATCAATGAATGATGATGATCGGCTATAAGCACGATCGTTTAAATTCCACCCGCCAGTCACAACCATCGACATAGAACCTAATCCTACATTCTGGCGTGCAATTACGTCATAATTTGTTTCTCGGTTAGTAATACGAGCCATATCGAAAGAACCAGCATTTCTAGCAGAACCAGCAGTCCCAGGAGGATAAAAACTTTCTCGGTTATCAGTAAATTGGTCAAGACCGCCACGCAATACAACTTCTGTTCCCGCAAAAGGCGTCAGATTCATTTCATTTGACATTATTATGCGATTAACCCGTGTTTCATTTTTTTGCTCATTAACAGTCCAATTTGGATTATTATAGATTGGATTTGTACTTGAACCACCTATATAACGTCTATAAGCTCGATGGCGATTAGTATATTCAGTACCACCACTAATGTATGTTCCTTTGTAATGCGTATTATCAAAGTCAGGAGCTGTTCTTAATAGTCCCAACATCAGACCTGAAACATTAGAACCCCTCTGTATACGGTTGGATTCACTGTAGGTGTATCCAACTTTGGATGTCACTGAAACTCTATCTGAAAGTTTAAATTTTGTATTTAGTCTAACATTATCTCGATCGTAAAAGGAATTTTTAATCATTCCGTCTTGACGTAAACGACTGTAACTAAATAGATACGTTTTAGTTAGATCACCACCAGAAATTTGGAAATCATCTTGAAGAAGTTTCCCTGTACCAAAAATCGCGTTAAAGTTTTTGTCAACAAAACGATCTTTTGAGTTTTTCTGGGTGATCGTATACTGAGTAAAATCGCCAACGTCAGATACGAAATAAGCTTTATTCTTATCGACCGCATCTTCACCACCGGCACGATCGTCAATTTTATCGCCCCAGGATTCAGCATGGGTAGTCCATACACCGTTACGTCCTTGGCCATAGGTAGTTTGCATTGGTATTCTTTCATGAATCTCATCAAACGACGACGTATGCTTATAGTTCATTTTCATTTTACCTGCAGCACCCTCTTTGGTTTGAATCACAATTACACCATTGGCGGCTCTTGAACCCCATAGAGCAGCAGCTGATGCACCTTTAAGAACTTCGACTGACTTTACATCATTGGCATTAAGGTCATTCATTCTTGACTGTTGTGTCACGCCACCAAACCTAGATGAGTTTCCATAAATTTGGGAGTTATTTATTGGCATACCATCAACAACTACAAGCGGCTGACTGGTACCTGAAATTGTATTATTGCCACGTATTCTAATGGAAGAGCCAGAGCCTGGGTCTCCACTTACAGCATTTACAATCACATTTGATGCCTTAGCAGCTAAGGAATTCATAACCATGGCTTCGCCTGAACGGGTCATATCTGAAGGTGTTACTGAAACACTAGTAGAACCCTGCTTGTCACGGTTAGCTTCAAATCCGAGTGCGGTTACACTCACGGCTTTTAAACCAATGGCATCGATCACCAATGAAAAGTTTTGGGTCGCACTACCGGACATAGGAACATCCACCTGAACGGATTGACTCGTATGTCCAATGTAACTGGCAGTTACTGTTACATTTGACCCACCGATTGTTCCACCAGGAACATCAATTCTATAGTCACCATTATTATCAGCGGCAGCTCCCATAGATGTACCATCTACGACTACATTTGCGCCAGCTAATGCATTGCCATTATTATCTGTTACTATTCCTTGGATTGTTGACTGTGCACTTCCCATTCCCATAACCAGAGCAAACAGAAGTGACATTTTTAGGTATTTTTTCATGAGATTAAACCTCCATTTATAATTAATTCTAATATGAATTATTGGGACAAAAGATACAATGAGCATTACCATATTGAAAGAGAAATGTATCTTCGCCTAGTTCAGTATAAGATTATTTAATGATCAAATGCAATATGTTATTAAACATAATGTAAATATATTTATTAACTGTTTACTTTAATTCCTTTATTTTCTTGATATGCTTATAAACAGTTGGACGTGTTATAGACAATGCATCGCTGATGATTGTTACTGCCCCTCGTTTATTCAAATGACCACCATTTATTAAAAACTTGATAACACCATATTTATCTTTTCTTGAAAAGATTTTATTTGTGAGTCCATGAGTAACACGGTAATGGTTAATAGCAATTTGGATTTCTTCTTTTGTGTTTCCATAAAAAAAGACTTCATTTTTGCGGATCACAGGATTTTCTTTTGTTCCCGTAAAATATGAAAGCACATCAGAAAATTGAGAGAAAACAGAAATGTCATAATTTAAGCCAAGTGAACCAATGATTTTATTTTGAGAATTTCTAATAGTTAAAGATGATGATTTTAACGGCTTTCCATCGGGACTTTCATTCTTATAATTCACAACCTTATCAGGTACTTTACCTTTAACCTTTTTATAGCCAAAGTCGGAGGTTCCTTCCCCCACTTTTCGACCAGTTATATGATTATTAAAAATGGCAATAATAGAATGTTCCGGATAACGCAAATCGTGGACAATGACCTCTAAATGTGGCTTAAACATTTCTGAAAGAATCTCTCCCATTTTTACATAATGGGATAATATTTCGTTATCGGTGTTTATTTCTTTTTTAGCCATTTATCTGTTATAAACTAACGATTAAACACGTTCTAAAGGTAGTTCCGATTTTTTCAATTTTTCAATCTTGATATTAAAAAGTCCATAAATAATGGCAACAATTGGATTAATCAGATTGAAAAAACAAAATGGCAAATAGGCAAAAGTGGCAACCCCGAGGGAAGCAGACATATATGCCCCACATGTGTTCCAAGGAATCAACGGAGAAGTAATTGTTCCCGCATCCTCTAATGTTCGGGATAAGTTTCTCGGGTCTAAACGTCGACGGGCGAATTCGGCTCGGTACATGCGACCAGGGATCACAATTGCAATATATTGATCGGCAGCAATAATGTTTATGCCAATACAGGTAGTCACTGTTGCAATAATTAATGATCCTGTGGTTTTCACATAAGTTAAAATAGATTCTACAATTTTGGTCAGCAAACCAATGGTTTCTAAGACCGCTCCAAAGGTTAGAGCGCATATTACAAGCCAAATTGTATTTAACATGCTTATCATACCACCTCGGCTTAAAAGGTCATCCACCATGGGAACGCCACTCTCAAGGATAAAGCCAGAATGTAATGCTGTCCACACACCAGAAATCATGGTTAGTGGCCCAGACAATTCCGGTCGATTCACAAAATTTCGTACCACATCTGGTTGCAAGATAACAGCGAAAATTCCACCCAATAATGCTCCTATCATAATGGTAGGAAAAGCAGGCATTTTTTTAAATGCCAAAACAAATACAACAATCAATGGAATAAAAGAGAAAATGCTTACATTAAAGGTAGAATCAATTGTATTCTGAAGTAATTCAAATCCGCCAGCTTCACCCGTCACTTCTCCTCTTAATCCCATAATTAAAAACAATAACAGTGCAATACCTAGACTAGGACCGGTTGTCCAAACCATATGGCGAATGTGGGTAAATAAATCCGTACCGGCTATGGCAGGAGCCAGATTGGTAGAATCAGATAATGGTGACATTTTATCTCCAAAATAAGCACCAGAGATCACCGCCCCTGCGGTGACAGGTCCCGATAACCCTAGACCGGCTGCAATTCCAATTAATGCCACCCCCAGCGTTCCCGCTACTGTCCACGAGCTTCCAATGCTCAATGCAGAGAGGGCACAAATCACGCATGCGGCAAAATAGAAAATAGACGGCGATAATATTTCCAAACCATAATAAATCATCGAAGGAACAGTTCCCGATATAATCCAGGTACCAATTAATGATCCCACAGCCAACAAAATCATGATAGCACCCATTCCCATGGAGATTCCTTTTACAATTCCTTTTTCTATTTCTCTCCAAACATATCCATTTTTTATGCCAACAATCGCTGCAATACATGCCCCAAGAAGCAATGCAATCTGGTTGGCACCAGAGGAGGATGCATCGCCGTACAGATAAACGGATAAAGCCAACATAATGATCAAAGAAATAATCGGAATTAAGGCATCGACCATCGAGGGAGTTTTATGCTTTGATGTCATTTAGTTCCTCTAAAATTGGGTTTTCGTTTTTCTACAAATGCACTGA
>JABGZQ010000068.1 GCA_018674655.1 Fidelibacterota bacterium
ACTAATAATTTTATCATTCTTCATTGTAACTTTTTTATGATATTTCTGCATTAACTTATCACGCTCATCAGCACTTCCGCCTTCAACTTGTGATAATGGCTTCCAATATCGAGTCGTTACTGCAACCACTGTATTGGGATTATCTTTTGACTTTTTCTTCTTCTTCTCAAGCTTCTTACGATTTTCAAAAAGATGAACATCTTCATGGTATCTTTGGAAATATTTATTATTACCTGATACCGCGGCTTTTCGCTCATCTTCATTCGGCCAAGTTTTTTTATTTAAATCACCGCCAGTACCTGAATAAAGCGTTGCATCTTCCATGTTTTTAAATTCATTTAAAAAATTAACATCTGTTACTTTCCCCGTCCAGTAGTGTGTTAAAAAAAGTGAACTTTGCAATAGTTTTGTTTTTGCATTTCGAGCAGTATGGTACTCTAATAGAGCCTTACCTCTATCTCCCGATTTATGGCCATCAACTTCCGATACTGGTTTAAATTTGTACTTAGACCAAGCTATAACAGTATTACCTTCATAGTATTGCGCATAAGAAACTGTTGTAAGCATTAGTACTAATAGTATTCCTAATCGTTTCATTTAAGTATTTTCCTTTATTATTTTTATTGATTATCAGCTGAGATCCTTAGATTAAAACCGATTTTATCTCTAAGGATTTTGTACTCTTAATTTAATTTATTTCGATAAAACAAAAATAGATAAATTTTAATCTAATGAATTTCTTGATCTTTTTCATATGAATGGACAGCTCCTTTTTACTTAAAGACTTGAGTGATTTTATTTCTTTTTGCATTAGTCTCCTGATATTTATTTTATATCTGATTATTTATTAAGATTTCTAATAAATTTCAAATTGTTATTCTTTCTAAAGCTAAACAAGAAACAGCCTCTTCCAAAATTAATTGAATGGTAAACCTGATTTTTCGAATATTCAAAAAATCGAGTTATTGTTAACAATAATATAATGTTATTCCCATCGCTCTTGCTCCCCTCCTAAACAGGGGTTATATTCCTCGGCTTTTTTAACCCTATAATAATAAGATTCAATGAAAAGTAAACAGACACCAAGATTATTAATGATTGGCCTCACTCTCACTTGGGCTATTTGGGCCATCTGGCCTACGATCCAGTATCAAGGGCTATCCAATGCTGAAAAAGAAACCCTTCGAGAAGAAGGAAAACTAGACCCGATCGAGTCACGAACTATTAAACAAGGACTCGATTTAAAGGGGGGAATGTATATCGTCCTTGAAGTTGATTTGCCAACCTTGTTGGAAAATATTGCTGAAAACAAGGATAGTAAATTTAGTCGATCCATTGCATCTGTTCGGGAGCGACTCTCTCAAACACCAGAGGCAGATTTTTTCACCCTTTTTACGAATTTAACCAATCAAAACAAGCTAAAGCTATCTCGCTATTACTATGACCATGGATCCAGTAATAGTGATATTCTTTCATCTTTAGGAGAAGAATCAGAAGATGCGATTAACCGCGTTTTAGAAATTCTTGTAAACCGGGTAGATCAATTTGGTGTGGCTGAACCCACCATACAAAAACAGGGAAGCCAACGTATCATTGTTGAGCTTGCCGGCATCCAGGATTCTGAAAGAGCCCGGGCTCTTTTAGAAAGTACTGCACTCCTTGAATTTTTTATTGTGAAAGATATAAGCACCACAAACCAGTTGATGGTTAGAATTGATCAAGTGCTAAAAGGGGATGAATCTATCGCCGCCATTACAAAGGTTAAAGCTGCTGAAGAAAAAATCAAATCCCAGAAAAGTGATGATGAAACTGTATCCGTAAGTGAATTATTTGGTGAATCTGAAAATAGCGATACACAGTCTGATTCTGCTGCTGTTGATGAAAATATTTTTGCGGAACGACCATTTTCGGCCATGTTAAGAAATTTAGGACAAACAATTGGCGTACCAGAAAAAAATATATATGCTGTAAAAAAGATTTTAGAACGACCCGAAGTTCAAGAAAAACTCGCTGCTGTTGGCGGGATGTTTCTCTTTAGCCACAAAGCAGAAGAATACCCCTTGGTAGATGGTACATTAGAAACAATGTACAGTCTTTTTTTGGTTGAAGATGAGGCTGAACTCACAGGCGGTGTTGTGGAAGAAGCAAAAGCAAATTTAGGTCCTCAAGGGTCTACATCTGCCGGACAACCTATCGTTAATCTGTCTATGAATTCTGACGGTGCTCGAAAATGGTCAATCGTTACTGGATCCAATGTGGGTCGTCAAGTTGCGCTTGTCTTGGATAAAAAAGTGCATATGGCCCCCAATATTAAGGAAAAAATATCGGGTGGCGGTACCCTCATTGAAGGATTTGCGGATATTAATGAAGCGAAAGATATCGCAATAGTCTTGAGGGCCGGGGCATTGCCAGCGCCGGTGGACATTATAGAAGAACGGGTTATTGGTCCTTCTTTGGGTGCCGATTCGGTTCGCAGTGGAACATTATCTGTCATCATTGGCCTTGGACTTGTATTAATATTTATGTTGATTTACTATCGCTTTTCCGGACTTATTGCTGACTTTGCACTCATTTGGAATATCGTACTGGTGTTGGCAGTATTGGCTTCCCTTCAAGCGACCTTAACACTGCCGGGTATTGCAGGATTAATTTTGACCGTCGGTATGTCAATCGATGCAAATGTGATTATTTTTGAACGGATACGGGAAGAACTCAGAAAAGGAAAGACACCCAAAGCTGCGGTTAAAAGTGGTTATGACCGCGCACTGACGACCATTATTGATGCAAATGTAACAACCGTTATTGCTGCATTGGTCCTATGGCAGTTCGGTACAGGCCCCATTAAAGGGTTTGCCACTGTACTTTTCTGGGGAATTTTAGTATCCATGTTCACCGCAATTTTTGTTACCCGAACTATTTTTAATTCCTTTACCAGCCGAAAAGGCTTTACTAAACTGAGCATATGAAAATTATAAAAGAAACCAATATCAACTTTATGGGTCAGCGAAAACTGACTACAATCTTTTCTGCATTTGTCATTCTTGTCGGAGTTATCTCTCTCGTTGTCAACGGCGGCCCCAAATTAAGTATCGATTTTAAAGGAGGAACCCTAGTCTCTGTTCAATATACAGAAGCGATGGATGTAACCGCTGTGCGCGCTGCCATGGGAAATGTAAATATCGATGGACAATCATTTGATTTCAGTCGGGAAGAAATAAAACATTTTGGTGGTGAAAATTCTGTGTCCGTTCGTGTACCACACATGGATGATTCGCCTGAGAATTTTGCCCAAAAAATCGTAGATCACCTCTATGATAGCTTTCCCGGACAAGTGCCTGAAAGTAAAACAGATTTTCTTTTAGGTAAAGGAAGTGTGGGGCCAAAAATCGGCGCAGAATTAAGCGGTAAAGCCGTTATGGCAATCATATCTGCTTTAGGGTTAATTTTACTCTATATTTCTATTCGATTTGAATTTCGATTTGCATTGGGTGCCATCGCCGCTTTAGCTCACGATGTTTTAATTACATTGGGCATCTTTTCTTTACTTGGATTTGAAATCAGTCTACCCATTATTGCGGCTTTTCTAACTATTGTCGGTTATTCTTTGAATGATACTATTGTTATTTTTGATCGTATTCGTGAAAATGTAAAAATAAATAAACGGGAAGCATATCATACTGTAGTGAATCAAAGTATTAATAATTCCCTTTCCCGGACAATTATTACCTCTCTCACAACATTCTTTGTTGTTTTGGTTTTATGGTTATTCGGCGGTGAAGTGATTCATAATTTTGCATTTGCCATGATCATTGGTGTGATTGTGGGTACGTATTCATCCATTTATGTTGCCAGCCCCATTGTAGTTCACCTTCACGAAACTGCATCTAAATAAATTCCCATTAAATATAAATAAAAAAGCCTCGACAATCTGTCGAGGCTTTTTTTATTCCATTATCTCTATTTATAATTAACTTCTAAAAATTGTTTTTTCCCAGTTGAACATTTTCACGCACCAGAAAATGGCTAATCCCGCAAAACCAAATAAGGACATGTATACTTCCGCCATGTAGAGTGGATTAATGACACCGGCAATAATATCCTTGGAAGCTAGTGATACATTTAAAACAGGTATAAGGGACGTAATTGCGTTTAACTCCATCCCCGGTAATGTGCCAATAACCGCTGGAAAAATAATGACAATATTCAAGGGCGCCACTATGCTTTGGGCTTCTTTGAAGGATTTTGCATATATTGAAAGGCCCAACAGCATTGCGCTGAAAAAAGCAGCCACCGGTAGAACCAATGTCATGATTAACCCAATAGTCTTGGGATTAAGAACTTCATTGATCACAATTAACACCTCGGGCGGAATATCAGGAATGCGCTGAATCCCCACGGCCATACCGCCTAAAGCAAGAAATGCCGTTAAAAATGCGGCTAACAAGACAACCAGAAATTTCCCCAATACAATATCCAATCGGCTGGCCGGTGAGGAAAGAATGGTCTCTAAGGTACCTCTCTCTTTTTCTCCCGCACCTAAATCCAGGGCGGGATACATTGCGCCCATGAATCCAAAAATTATAAATACATATGGAAACCATCCACCGGCAATCTTGCCAAATTTTTCCTGTTTCGAAGCAACATCTTCATAATTAATATTGTAAGCTCTGACCACTTCCGGCTTAAGGTTGAGACGGTCCATCCGCTCAGATACAATTTGATTTTC
>JABGZQ010000003.1 GCA_018674655.1 Fidelibacterota bacterium
CCTGCCGTAGACACAGCGGAGCGAAGTAATGTATTTTCGAACCACTCATCCATAAGTTCTGGCATCATCATGGGGGCCACCCGCATAAAATCAGTTAATCCTCTCGTCCCGTGTCTCCAAATGGGGGATAACATAGCGCGCATAGAAATGGCTTCTTTGAATCCGATATTTGGTAACTCTGGTGGTGTTAGTTCATAAAGTTTTTCTAAAAAATGAGTCAAATTTGTTATGTATTCTGTAAACGATTTCCATTCTTTCGCATCTTTTTTTGAAAAATTTGCAATAGAACCAGCAGTCTGATTTGGATCGCGATAAAATGAAATGTGCTGCCCGTTTTCGCCCAAAGCAATTCGGACTAAATCAGGAGAGTGAAGTTCCAATCCATGGGATTCAAGATTCAATTGTTTTATGATTCTTGGGTCAACCCATTTCACCGTATCGTTAATCATGTTGCATTTGAATCCAGGGGTGAATTCAGAAGTGGAGGCCAAACCGCCTAATTGATCTCTTGCTTCAAGAACCAAAACTTTCTTCCCAGATTTCCCCAGTATGGATGCGGTTACCAAACTGTTAAGTCCACCCCCAATTACAACGATATCATATCTACTCATTTCAACTCTCCTAAAATCTTTTTAGCGGCCATTTCACCGGGAGAGCCGGTAATCCCACCGCCGGGATGAGTGCCTGAACCACATTGATAATAATTTTTTATAGGTGTGGTATAATCTGCCCATTTTACAGCGGGGCGCATGGTAAATAATTGTTGTAAAGAAAGTTCACCATGGAAAATATTACCTTCGGTGAGTCCAAAAGTTTTCTCCATGTCAGCAGGTGTTAACACCTGTCTATGTAAAATAATATCCTTGATATTTGGTGCATAGCGAGCAATTGTATTCACAACCGTATCACCAAAAGCTTCTCGTTTTGTATCATTCCACCCGCCATTAATATCATAAGGGGCATATTGCACAAAACAGGACATAACATGTTTCCCCGGTGGCGCCATTTCTGGATCTAATACAGATGGTAGAATTATATCCATGAATGGTTTTTTGGAAAAGTTGCCATATTTGGCATCATCGTAAGCTCGTTCCAAATGGTCATAACTTGGACTAATGGAAATAGCACCTCGAAGGTGGTGACCATCCCCCGGCAAACAGGTAAAATTTGGTAGTGCATCTAAGGCCAAATTCACTTTACCAGAGGATCCGCGGATGCGGAAATTTTTAATGTCTGTTACAAAATCTGATGGTAAATCACTTTCATCCACCATGTTCAAAAATGTTTGTTTTGGGTCTAAACCTGAAATGACCATATCGGAACTATATTCATCACCATTTTCTAATGCGACACCCACAGCACGACCATTTTTTACAATCACTTTTTCAACAGGTGCTTCTGTCATTATATCTGCACCAAAGTGTTCAGCAGATCTTGCAATAGCCATACTAACAGCACCTGTTCCACCACGCTGAAAACCCCATGCACGAAAGGCACCGTCGATGTCACCCATATAATGGTGGAGCATCACATAAGCAGAACCGGGAGATTTTGGTCCCATGAATGTCCCGATAATTCCACTGGCGGACATGGTGGCCTTCAGAGGCTCAAACTCAAACCATTCATCCAAAAAATCAGCCGAACTCATTGTCATGAGTTTAGTCAAGTATTCAAATTGTTCGCTACTCAAAGACTGAAAATGGTTCATGAGTTTTTTTAAAGCACCCAAATCTGATAAACTAGGACGAATGGCATTTGGAGCAATGGTTTCTAAAATTGGTCTGACAGCCATACCAATTTGTCCCATGGCCGGGCCGAACCGCATATATGTTTCTGCATCTTTTCGAGAATGACGGGCAATTTCACGATAGGTTTGATCGGCGTCTGCGGTTCGAAGTAAATAGTCATTGTTTAGGGGTGTTAGTGTACTTTCAAGTGGAAGTAATTCCAGTCCAAATTTGGGTAACATTAATTCACGCATCACGTTTGGTTTCATTAGGCTGACCACATAGGAACAAACAGTAAATTTAAATCCAGGAAAAATTTCTTCTGTAACTGCCGCACCACCTAAAACATATCGACGTTCCAATACCAATACTTTTTTCCCAGCGCGGCCTAAATATGCTGCGGCCGTTAGACCATTATGGCCACCACCAATTACAATAGCATCATATTTTTTTACTGTGGACATGCTCGTTTCCTTTCTGGGTCAAAAAAGGGCGTTGGCACAATTTGTGCAGGTGTGAGCTTTCTAAAATGTTCTACCTTCAATTCGAAATCCAATTGAGTGTTTTCTTTAACATATTCAGCTTTTACATGAGCCAATGCAATATATTTTTTTAAGATGGGTGACCATGTACCGCTAGTCGCATATCCCACTTGTTTGTTTCCCCTATATAGGGGGGTGCTGGTTCGCCAAGCAGTGCAAGGAAGCCCCGGTGCCAAACCAACATCTCGGTGTAGTTTTTCAAAGGGATCCCATTCAATTTCAATGCCCACAAATTCCCATTCCACTCCCTTTAATTTTTCTGCTTCCAACGCTTTTTTTCCGATAAAATCTTTCTTTTTCATCTTCACAGCCCATCCCAATCCGAGTTCAAATGGAGAGGACTTTCGAGATTCAACAATTGCATGTCTTGATGAAATATAATCAACATCTAATAGAATTAGCCCTGCTTCAATCCGTGCCATATCTAGGGCATGAAGCCCAGTAGGGGTAATGCCGTATGGTTTCCCTTTTTCTAAAAGTAAGTCCCAAACAGCAATGGCATCATCAGGATTCATCCAGATTTCATATCCTAAGTCGCCCGTATAACCTGTTCGGGAAATGGAGACAGAGATATCACCAAAATGGGTATCCATCATCCAGAAAAATTTAAGATTATCCAACGAATCACTGGCAACAGCATTTAATACATCTCGAGAATTAGGGCCTTGAAGTGCAAGGCTTGCTGTTGTTTTAGAATCGTCAGAAATGGATAAATCCATTCCTGCAGAATTGGTCTCAATCCATTCCAAATTAGGTTCGGCGCTGGTGATGCGGAATTTATTTTCGGACAATCTTTGAACTGTACCATCATCAATTACTTTCCCCATTTCATCACACCAAGGGGTATACATGACTTGCCCTACTTTGCAGATTTGTATATTCCGCGTAACCAATCGATCCAGAAACCGTTGTGCATCAGGACCTTCAATAATATATTTATATAAAGGTGTGATATCTAGAAGGGCAGCCTTTGTTCGGATGGCAAAATATTCATTTTCATGTGTGAGTTCATAATTCGTTGCCGCAAGGTAGCCAGACCAACGACGCCATTCTTGTGATTCGTTTAATTGTGATGTGCGTTCAAAAAATGGTGATAGGTTTAGTTGTGTTTCTGCAGTGAATTGGTTTCCGTAAGTCATAAAGTTCCTCTATAAAATGGTCGAGTAAGACAGGTGGGGCCACCGGCACCTTTCAAGGAGATTTCTGTACCATCATATGTTTTAATTTCCACACCTTCTGCCATCAATCGTTTTTGTGTCACCGGATTGCCTTGAACCATAATAACCTTTCGTGGTGCCACGGCCAATACGTTACACCCCATTGATTCATATTCTTCATCTGGAACCTCAACGAGTTTAATTTGACGGTCGAGAAGATATTGTCGAAATGAAACAGGAAGCAAACGGGAATAAACCAAATAGAGATCATGATCAATAGGAGATACAATACTCATAAGATGGAGGCAGTCTGCGGGGCCGGTCCAATGGGGAAGGGGTACCGTAATCACCGTATCGACATGGTTCCCTAACAATATTATGAACTGACGGATGCCATCGGCATTCGATCGATATCCTTCACCCACAGCCACTGTTTTTTCATCGATCCAAACGACGTCGCCTCCCTCCAAAGTTCCGGGGGATTCAATTTGTCCGAGTATGGGGACACCAATAGAATCAAAATATGAAGCTACGGTTGTTGGTTCGGAAAGCCGTGCCTGATTCCCCATGGTACATAGAATTACACCGCCATTCGAAACGATACATGGATCATGGGTGTAAATTGAATCCAATGAAGTAAGATTGTTTTTGGGTAAATAATGTATTTCTATATTAAACGAATTTAATAACCCTATAAATTTATCATAATCAGAAATAGAAGTATCAAAGGATGGTGTCCCCAAATAATTGAGTTGGGGTGTTTGTTGATCAATGGTGTTTTGGTTTTGGTAGGCATCCTTTGGATGTTTAATCAAGATTCGATGAATGGGGTCTACCATATTCTGGCAGCCGAAATTATTATTCATGGGAGCTTCCACACCAAGCCACAATCATATTTGCAATAATTTTCACAGTTGTGATTACCTCATCAATTTCTACATATTCGTTGGCAGCATGAGCCAGACGGACATCTCCCGGGCAAAATAGAACGGCGGGAATATGGGCATGATTTGTGAAGAGTCGCAAGTCAGAACCGTAGGTTACACCCTCAATTATAGGTGCATCTCCGGTTGTTTGATGATAACAATCTGAAAGTGATTGAATAAATGAAACAATTTCCCCCCGGACAGTATTAACGGCGGGATCGATTTGATGTTTTATGTCAATCATTCTTTTTCCAATAATAATAGAGGGGCAATCCGGCCAATATTAATCCGGAGCCTATGGCCGCATCTCTAGGCGCTTCTAAAATGGTATTGACCGTTAGAAAAATGGCGAATAAAATGAAAATAATTGGTATCCACGGATAGAATGGGATTTGGTAAGGCCGTTCCATGTCTGGTTTTTTCTTTCGGAGAATAATCACTGCTCCTGCGGACATTCCATAAAATATCCAAGAAGCGAAAATGATATAGGTTATTAATTGATTGAAGGTGCCACTAAAGGTTAGGATACACGCCCAAATACATTGAATAATCAGCGCATTGGCCGGAGATTGAAATTTGGGGTGGATAATTGCTGCCTGTTTAAAAAATCTATTATCTCTTGCCATGGCATAATTTATTCGGGCACTGGTGAGAATAAATCCATTGTTAGCCCCAATGAGTGAAATTAGTATAATGATTGTAACAATGGCCGCGCCCTTTCCTCCAATAAATTTTGATGCTGCATCAGCCATGACCAATTCAGAACCGATCATTTGATCAAATCCGAGTACATAAACCAAAACAGTGTTCAATGCAAGGTAAACGGTCACAACGATGACCATACATAAAATAAGCGACAGTGGAATATTCCGTTTAGGATTTTTGACTTCGCCCGCAACATAGGTGACAAATATCCATCCGTCAAATGTCCAAAGGACGGCCACCATAGCCAACCCCAGGGGACCAATCAGCGATAGGGGGGGTCTATCCGTGAATAGGGGGGAGAAGTTTTGGGTTGAACCACCTTCAAGAAATAATCCCAATAAAATAACACCAAGGATAGCACCTATTTTTGCAAATGTGAATACGTTTTGGAACCGTGCCCCGGATTTCACGTCGACAATATTGATTATTGTAAGTAGGATGATGGAACAAATGGCAATCTCTTTGACAGCCAAATCTGAAATGGGATAGAAAAATTTAAGGTATTCCGCAAAAGCAACGCCCACCGCAGCCATGGATGCGGTATTAATCACAACCACTGCGGACCAGCCATAGAGGTATCCCCAAACTGGGCCATAAGCCTCATTAAGGAAAACGTACTGACCGCCGGCTTTGGGCATGGCGGCGCCAAGCTCTGCTACAGATAATGCACCGAAAAGACTCACAACACCGCCCAAAATCCATACCATGAAAAAGAGGGAAGATGAGGCTGTGTAAAGAGCAACCGTTGCGGGCACCATAAAA
>JABGZQ010000002.1 GCA_018674655.1 Fidelibacterota bacterium
ACCAATAGTAATCACCAACCGGTTCCTTGAAACTTCAATTCCCCCTAAATCTGTTGCTGCAGCAGCTTGCGTTTCAAAATTAGTGCCCATTAACCGGGTCGTTGAATTATGGTCGGACCCTCGAATATTAAATGCAATATGCCCATCAGGGCCGATCCCCCCTAAGAAAAACCCTATACCTCCTTTGTCTGTAATTTTGTTCTCATATTCGGAGCACCACTGGTCAACCAAATGAATTGTAGCTTGCTGCTCTTCTTCAAATTTCGAACTGGGATTTTTAAATCGTAAACTTAAATCAACTTTAGAATCAAGGAAAATTTCAGTGAATGGTTTTCCTTTTGCAGTTGGCAATTTATTACAATCTATAAAGAGGCCTTTGTTTGGGTCCATCTCAAACCCATCCATGTAATAATGTTGAACATAATTATAAAAACTATTATGCTGGGCTGAATCAATAGGATAAAACTCATCTATCTGAACAAAATGCAAACCACCAAGATTAGGCTTTTTGGGAAGATCAAGGCCATTTGCAATCCGAAGCTTCTGGAGATTTGGATCCTGCCAGTTTTCCAATAAGTACTTTGTCCATTTAATAAAATGTTCGGGCGTTTTTCCCGTGGGAAGACTAATAATACCTTCAGGATTTTCATCTACCCATTCAAGAAATCTTAAAGAGGTTAAAAACCCTAATTGAGGGAAATTATCTACAACAATATATGGAATTTTTGTGGATGAGTTCGAAAATTGATCCAATACTTTGAATGAAGTCTCAACCTTTGACATTTCGATATATAACCCCTTCTATAATAAAAGTAATTGAAATATTAACCATAACTGATATTCCAACAAACCATGTCCAAGCAAAACCCATTTGTTTTAAATAGAAGACAATAAGTAAACTCGCAATTAATCCCATGATTAAGCTGGTAGCATGAAAATCTCTTTTCATCTTACTCAATATAAATAAACCCAATAATCCACCATAGGTGAATGAGGCAATTTGAAGGCCTAAAATCACGATTGCTGAATCACCTTCGTCAAATAATAATGCAATCCCAATAAGAACAAGGGCCCAAATACCACTAATAATTCGAGATTTTTTCAAATCGGCTTTACCTCCACCAAACCAATCAGAAATAGTGGACGAAGCTAACGAATTAATCGAAGAACTTAAAGTTGACATGGCAGCGGATAGAATTCCCGCCAACAATAAACCCTTCACACCAATAGGCAAATGATCTATTATAAATGTTGAAAATTCTCTGTCCTTATCTATTGGAGCGCCCCCGAGATAAATATAAATAAGTGATCCAGCTAATAAAAAAATGGCAAATTGTAATAAAACAAAAAATCCGCTCCCTATCATTGCTTTTCTTCCGGAGGCCAAGTCCTTCGTCCCCAAAACACGCTGCACCATCATATAATCTGCACCATGAGAGGCAAATGATAAAAACATCCCGCCAACAACAGCACTGATAAAAATAAATGGATCATGGATAAAATCACCGCTGAAATTCAGAATTTGCAATTTCCCCATTTGATTCAAATCCGATAATGCTTCCCGAATTGGAATGCCCATATTTGTGAAAATGTAAAAAATGGAAATCAATCCACCGGCTAAATACAGGACAAATTGAAAACTATCTATCCATACTATTGTACGAATACCGCCCAATAGTGAATAAACGAGGGTAACACATCCAATGACCAATACGGCTACAGGCAGGGACCACCCAGTTACCACCTGAACAATAACGGCTGTTGCTAAGTAACGAATACCATCCGCAAGGATTCGCGTGACTAAAAATACGCCAGATGCCACTTTTTGAATTTGCGACCCAAACTTATTCCCCAAAACTTCATATATAGATGTGATACCAGAACTAAAATATTTTGGTAATAAAAAAATGCTTACCAATATTCGGCCTATAATATATCCAATGGCCAATTGGAGAAATAACCAATTACCACGATAAGCAATTCCTGGTATACTTATAAAGGTTAGGACCGATGTTTCTGTCGCCACAATTGAAAACATAGCCACACCCCAAGGGATTGTCTTGCCACCAAGAAAATAATCAGTCATAGTCGTATTTAATCGGCTTTGCCACCAGCCAAACGCCATTAGACTAAATAAAAATAAAACTATTATTGAAGTATCAATCCAATGCATAAGTCTAATTTTTTAATGGATGAAATGAATAAAATAAGACACCGTCAAACAAAGGGCCCGAATCTCTAAAATAATAACCCATAAAATCTATATTGACTGTTTTGTCATATTCAGACGACGCATGGATAATATTTTTTTGATCAATAATCATCCCTTCATGTGCTACAACCAAGCCCATTTTAAAATAGGTTTTTTTGACAAATGCAACTCCTGATACATGGGGTAATTTTTGGAGAATTTCCTGAGTAATATTATTACTGGGAATATATTGAATCGACGTCGATTTTTTCCACCCAAGATCGAGGAACTCTTTTCCGTCTTCCTTGCGGTTCAAAATAATTTCCACTGATTCCAATTGTTCAACGCCAACCAACTCATTTGTAATATTAACCGTAGAAGAATTTTCCTGAATTCGATCTGTTGTATAATGCCACCGTGTTTTATAAGTTGGGTTTCCGTCTTTATAATGAATGGTAATCATAGATTCTTTTGCTTC
>JABGZQ010000001.1 GCA_018674655.1 Fidelibacterota bacterium
GAAGTCCTCTATACAATTTCGGGCAAGCGGCTTCCAGTTGTATTTCATATTGGAGCCCGAGCCCTTACATCTCACTCTTTAAATGTTCACGCAGGGCATGATGATGTTATGGCTGTTACGGATACAGGGTGGGGTATGCTAATCCGGAAAAGACCCATTTTGAATCCAACAGATATGCAGCAGATGACCAATACGGATTGATCAATTTGGATATGCCCTCATATAAAAAATGCCAACCTATAAGTGCACGTAACGTGACAAGTCCATAGAGTTGACATCGATTTGCCAGAATTACTGAATTTAATTCCTTCATTATATTATTCCTCTTTTGAATAGAATTGGATTAGAATCTGAGCCCAAAGCATAAGGGTTAATCCGCTTTAAATACAATAAAGAATTTCTTAATCGCATAATGAACCGTTACGCTGTGGTGATACGATCAAGTGGATATTTCAAGAGATGACTGAGCAAAGTTGAAAATTGCAAAATAATAATTACTAAATATTTCTTCATTTTTCCTCTTTTTTATTTTATATACATTATTTTCCGCATCATTGCTTTTCCACCAGCTTCCATCACAATTAAATACATGCCGGTGGCAACTGGCCTTGCAAATTTGTCTGTACCATCCCAATCAATTTGATGCCGCCCATCTGGCTTTGTCTGTTGAACGAGTCGTTTAATTAATTTTCCATTAATATCTAGAATGTCTATTTCAACCATGCTTTCGTATTGAACGTTATATGGAATCGTCGTATTGTGATTGAACGGATTTGGGTAGTTAGGTAATATGCCAAAAACTCGTGGTGCAATTTGTATTTTTAGATCAAAACGCTCAACGCATTGAACTGTGTCAGTTTGATCACTGGCTGCAACAAACCAAGTATAGGGAACATAGGGTTCAAATAATCCGTCACCACCAAAAGTAAAATGTGTTTTGTTTATTTTATGAATAACTGTGTCCAATACTCCCCCAGATACGTAAAAATGATATTCGATTGAATCATTCTCAATGTCAAATGATGGATACCAATTAAATGTGTAGTTCAATGAGTCTCCCTTTGTATAATTAATAAGTTCAAATGGATTCGGCGGATCATTAATAGGCAATACTGATATAATTAATTCAGTTTCATCAATGAATTCGCCATCTGTGACAGATAAACTCACTGTGTCACTGCCAAACCAATTTTCAGCACTGAAAAAAAATAGAGAATCATTTTTTATTATTTTACTTATGCCGTTCGGTTCACCTTGAATCTTCCATAAGAGTTCATTATCCTCATGATCTATATCATGGACAAAAGGGAACCATAATGATAATGAATTTGAGTACTGTTCATCTTCGTTGAAAATAATATGAGGAATTGATTGTAAAATCGGCGGATCATTCACAGGATTGATCACAACATTAAACATACCAATATCCATTCCACCCATCGGGTCTGTCAGTTGGGCAATAAATGATATATTATCGGTAAAATAATTTTCAGGCGGTTTAATCAAAGCTGTTTGAATAGAATCGATGACTGTTATAATGCGATAAGTTTTTTCTCCTTTTGTTTTTTGAAGACCATTATTACTTTTTTTTAAAAATGATCCAATATCCCATGGATTGTATTGCACCTTATTCACAGCCATTCTATTACCTGAAAAATCAGAAACAAAAGACCAAGTCAAATCAATTAAATCATTATCAATATCAGACATGAAGGGTATCATATTTATTTTTAATACTTCATCTTCATTCATTACAATATCCGATAATTCAGAAATTACAGGCGGATCATTCAACGCAATCGTGCGGATTGAAAATTGACTTGTATCCGAAAGATATCCATCTGTAACTCGTACTTTAATTTGATCATAACCATTCCAGTTTCCTTTTGGTGTAAGTGTGATTGATTCTGGCTGATAATGGGAATTGAAAAATGATGAATTAATAATTCTCCACACTAAATGATTATCAGCATGATCTACATCTGATACAAACGTATACCAATTTTTAAGAGGAATGACTAAATCGTTATCTTCGAAAACAAATGTGTCTTGAAGTGATAGTGAGAATATGGGTGGATCATTCACTGATTGTACACCAACATAAAAAGAGGATTGTACATCGTATTCACCATCTGAAATGGTGATATTAAGTGAATCTTTCCCAAACCAATCTCGATACGAAATGAGCCTAAGACTGTTATTCTCTAAAAAATGACTCACATTTTTCCCATTTTGTATCGTAATGATTAAAGAATCGCGATTATCATCTATATCAAAATAATAATCCCTAAAAAAAGAAAGTTTAATAGAAAACAACTCATCTTCTATTAAATAAAATTGTGGAATATGTTGCGTAAAGGTTGGGGGGTCATTGATAGGCAATACATTCAATGGTATAGATGTGGAATCTGATAACTCGCCATCAGATACTATAATATTGATTACTTCTTTTCCAAACCAATTGGATTTAGGGAGAAAAGTTATTGTATTACCTATTTGTTCTACTTTAATATTTGATCCAGGTAAAACCATCCATCTTAATTCAGTATTTTCATGGTCTGGATCTTCTACATAATCAAAAATTTCCGAAACAATTATTTGATGTTGAGAATCTTCATTCATAAGTAGTTCAGGAATTTTTTCTACAAACACTGGCGGATCATTTTCTGGAATTATATTTATAATCAACAATGCCCTAACCGAAGACTCTCCATCAGAAACATTTAGCATAAGCGTGTCTATCCCAAACCAATTTTCATTTGGAAAAACTATTAAAGTATCACCAACAATTGTTTTATTTACATTATTGCCTGATTCAATTTTCCAATTAGCCAAAGTCAAGGAATCATCAGGATCTTCTACAAATGAGCTAAAAAATGATATTGGGATAGATAGTAGTCCATCTTCCTTTATTAACAAATCGAATTTATTTTTGGCGAAAACCGGTGGTTGGTTCATCGGCGTAACCAATTGAACGGTATCAATTCCATTTGAGTTTAAATCAAGTTTTGGAATGATAGAATTAACAGTGGCTATCAAGGTGTCATTTTGTTGCACGGATGAATCTTGATCATTGAATTCATTTGAATCAATCTTTATTGAATCCTGTGCTAATGAAATCTGAAGCACCCATCCAATGAAAACGATATAAAGTGGTACCTTTTGAAAACGAGTTTTCATTTCCTGTTAAAACATATATAAGTGTTGGTTGTCAGTCATTAATACTTGAAATATTAAGCTGGAAATCTATGACCCCTAATGAAAAGAAAAAATATTGTAATATCTTATAGTACTAAAAACAATTGAATTAAATATAAAGAATCATTGATTACATAGTCGGATAAAAAATGTTCTAATTGTTATGCAGGTTTCACCGAATTTACAGAACCTGAAACCAGTGGGTATTTCTTCCGCTACCTTTTTTCGTTTGAAGGATGTCGAATATATGCCGTTTTTCCATTCACAATCGTTTGTGTGAAGTTTGGCTCCTAAAATATTAAATTAAATTCTTGTTTAAAAATTTTGACTTTATCTTTATAATAATTAAAATTACATTGTAACGTATGATTTCAACGAATTTAACACTGTTAAACAAATGGCATTTATGGCTTAAGTATATATGTTTAGGTGGTGTTCTTCTCACAAACTTAAATGCAAATAGCCATGGCTTTTCTGTGGGTGTCGGTACAGGTATTCCCATGGGCGGGTTAAATTCATGGTATTCTCCCGTCCCTAAACTGGCCATATCTTATTTTTATTCTCCTCAAGAAGAAACCAAAATCTTTTACGAAATCCAATATCAGAACTATACCCATGGCGCCATTGAAGGGAAAGAATTTCAATGGCAGATCGATTATCAAAAATACCCAAGTCCAGAAGCAAAAGCCAACATGGCCATGAATAGTTTTGTTATAAAGATACAGCAATCATTAGACTGGAAAATAATCCAGTCCAATACTTTCTCGCCGTATTTCACCTATGGATTCGGCTTTTATAATTATACACATAAAGTGAGTGGCTTAATATATCCCGGACAATCTACCAAACCATTGGATACTTCCTTCATACTAGACCCAATTACGGATAGAAGAGTAGCATGGGGAGCGACGTTTGGTCTTGGTGCTGAAAAATCAATTAATGAATCTTTGATGCTCAATTTAAATTTAGATTACCATGGGGCAATCGGATATCTCCGCTCATTTGAAGATTGGGGACTTTATGAAGTTTTCCCTATCCAATATCTATCAATTGAAATGGGTATCGGATACACCCTAAACCCGAATAATTAACACAAAAAAAGGAGTTAATATGATAAAAAGAAACCTAGTGTATGTCCTGTTCATTCTAGCTGGAATTTTTATTGCAAGTTGTGAGGAGGAAGCAGAAAAACCAAAAGTAACCACAGTTACTGTTTCCCCTACAGAAGCAACTATTCTTAGAGAGGCTACTCAACAATTCACAGCAACTGTTATTGATCAGTTTGAAGAAAAAATGATCGATGTTGTCGTAAGTTGGTCGAGTAGTGACGAAACTGTAGCCACTGTTGATGCCAATGGATTAGCGACAGGAGTTAAAAATGGTGAAACAACCATTACCGCCACAGCTGATGGTATATCTGCAAGCGGTACTTTAACGGTATCAAGACCTTCAAGCGAGTGGTATGAATCATTCAATACGGATGGTGCACCTAACGCTGATCAGATTTTCACCAGTGATTTCAACTGGGCCTGGTGGGGCTGGGGAAGTGCAAATGTAACCAATGGCGCTTTAGAACTTGTTGCTGCCGATGATCCTTTTGGTGAATTCACTTGCTGGGTTCAAACAGACCAATCTCTGAATTCAGCTACAGGTGTGACACCAGAAGACGTCACCATGTATCTTAAAGTAAAATTTACATCACCCAATCCTGACCTAACGGGGCCAGGGGATGCGATTCATGTATGTGTGGCTACAGATGAAAATTTCTTGGCTAACTTAAACGTGTATACTGCTGTTGCCAGTCCTGCTGGTATTGTAGGATCATTTCACTTTGGAACCGGTGCCTATGGTGGCCCTGCTACCGGCCCTGGTGCAGAATATGATAAATGGTTCTGGATGAAAATTACTGTTGTTGGAAATGATGTTTCAATTTGGACCTACGCTGATGGCGAACAAGCCACTGGAGATGCAGATTGGACTTATGGTACCGATCTAGTGGACGATCCGCTTAAAGCAATGATTATTGCTTTCACAGGTGACGATCCAGATGCGAAACTCCATATTGATGATATCTACTATAACATCGAACCAGGATCAGAATAACTGACACATACTATAATACCCGCCTCTGCTATGGGGCGGGTATTATTTTCTATAGTAAATCTATTGGAATATTCATTGATTAAAAAACGAATGACAATAACATTGTTTTTTCTATTGCTCTCAGGTGCTGCATTTGCTGGTATCACAGGAAAAATAAAAGGAAAAATCGTGGATGAGAATGGCGAGCCCCTCCCTGGTGCAAATGTCATTCTTGAAGGAACAAATCGCGGTACCGCGACAGATAAGGATGGGGAGTACATTCTCCTTTCAATTGATGCAGGTACTTATGCCATAACTGTCAATGTAATTGGTTATAGTGCAATCACAAAAACAAATGTGATTGTACACCCAGACAGAACTACAATTCTGAATTTTAATTTAACGCAAGAAGTCATAGGAATGGATGCAGTCAAAGTCTATGCAGAAAAACCATTGGTAGAACTGGATCGCACCTTTAGTGAGTATTCGATTACTCCCGAGGATATTAATCGATCAGTCATGGTGAAAAGTGTGTCTGATTTAATCTCATTGGCACCGGGCATGGATATCCATGGTAGTGGTCGGATTCGCGGCGGGGATATGAATAGTATTTCTGCTGACGTGGTCTACTATGTTGATGGTGTAAAAATGGTATCCAACGATGGTCTCAGCTTAAATAATTATACGGGCGTCGGTAAATATGATATTGAATCTATTTCAATTATAACAGGTGGTTTAAGTGCAGAGTATGGAAATGCCCAAGCGGGTGTTGTTAATATCGTAACGCGCCAAGGCGAAGATACTTTCCATGGAAATTTTGAAGTTACCAATCAACTCCCAGGTAATCATCATTGGGGGCCGGATTACTATCAATCAGCAGTTCATCGCGGACATATGGATTGGGATAACCCAGAATGGGTTAATGAAACCGACTCATTAACGGGTGAAAAAATACATACGATTATTCCATATTGGGAAAATAGTGGTCAAGCATACCAATGGAACCTATCTGGACCGATTATAAAAAAGAAAATATCCTTTTATACCGGTGGCCGAATAAATAGGTTGGCTAATTATGGTATAAGCCCTCTTTCCCATGCAACAGATAATTTTGAGGGCACTTGGAAACTCTCCTTTAATATGTTTCCTAAGATTTCAATGAAAATTGGCGGCGTTTATTCTACAAGCTGGGGATTTAATTCTGGTGCCGGTGTGGGTGGCATTAAAGGCATGGGTGATTCGGGAAAAAATGTATTCCTACCTGCAAATAGATCGTCTGCTGGCAAAACAGAAAATATCAATCATATGGAGTATTTTGCTCTCAATCATTTAATAACTCCAAAAACATTTTATGAGTTACGAATCTCCAGTAGCTCAACATCTCAAACACCATTTGATTTACCTGATTCTACCACGGATATTAGGAAAGATAAAGAAGGATGGTTTAACCTACCTAGAGATGTGATTTCTTTTAAAGAAGGGGTTCGAAACAGGTTGGGTATTAAATTTGATTTTTCATCTCAAGTTACGAACAATCATTTAATTAAAACGGGATTCGATTATACGAATTTTAATGTTTGGTCCTTAGAGTATGGGGATTTTAATAATAATAGGAGACTCCTATATATTGGAAAAGATCATTCAGTTAAAGCCCCAATTAACCCATCACAGTTTGCTTGGTACATTCAAGATAAAATGGAATATAAAGGGCTGGTGTTAAATGCTGGCGTGCGGATGGATCGATTTGATCCGAATACGAGTTGGCCCATTACAAATGCCATGACTGCTTCTGATTATTTTATGAATTCATTTACACGATTTGACTTGGATTCGTTGAACCAATCCGGTTTGATAAAAAAGATGAAAGCAAAAACGGCATGGAGTCCTCGGATTGGTGTTGCACACCCTATTACAGATAAATCAATGATTCACTTTTTTTACGGGCATATTTATCAGGTTGCCAGTTTTTATACCCTTTTCACAGAAGCTTGGGATAACTATGGCCAAAAAGATGAAGACTTAAATGGAGATGGCCAAATTTCTTCTATTGAACAATATAACCGTCTCGAAGATGATTTTTTTGGATACCCAGATTTAGAATTTGAAAAAACGATTAGTTTTGAACTTGGGTTAGATTGGAACTTTTATCGTGACTACGTATTGTCAGCCTCTACTTTTTATAAAAGTTCAAATAATCAAGTTTCCAGTCCCGGTGCTGTTCAACTACAATGGTGGGATCCTGCGAAACAAATGTTCGACTTTCAATTCACCCATCGCGCAGGGAATGGCATTCACGAAGATATTCAAGGATTTGAATTTAATCTTCAAAAAAGATTTAAAGATCATTTTGGATTTAATGTTGCCTATAACTTACAATGGGCAAAACAAGGTGCAGCTGGCGCTGGAAGTCAATTCTGGGTTCCAGACTCTGCTTTTGTCATGGATAAAAAATGGTGGATGGGTTATAAAACAAATGAAGATGGTTCAGAGTCACCAACCGGAATCTTTTCTTTCCTCAGGAAAAGTTATGCAATCAAAGCTAACCAATTTATCGATTCACTTAAAACGCTTGGGTTGGATTTGAATGAATATGGAAATACTGGATTATATTATGTTGAATTTTGGGATGGTACTGAAGAAGAGCCTAAACCCGATTCTGACATTAGAAGTTATGCAAAAGCCCAAGTATATGCATCGACTCCCCAAAATTTTGGCCCAATGGGACTATTGGGAGATTTGACGTTTAACCTTGTGTATAGAATGACAACGGGTAACGCATTTGAATATTCACCCATAGGAAAACCTTTAGAGTGGCGCCATAGTCCAATGGTGACTAGGACTGATTTAAGTATTGAGAAGCAAGTTCTCGGGGGAAAATCCATGAGAGCAACCTTTTTTATGGAAATAGAAAATCTATTCAATCAAAAAGATGTTACGAGCTCACCGTCAGAATTTATTCGTTGGGGCTTAGAAAAACCGCAGCCTGATAATAAGGAATATTTAGAATACGGTGACCCAGGGCTTAATTCTAGATATTATGGAAGACCCCGAGAAATTCGATTTGGTATTCGCTCTTCATTTTAAAAACATGATGAATCTTTCCCATAAATTACTTGCCCCCATTCTTCTAATGTCAGGTATCCTGGCACAGGATATGGTCTCCAGTTTTGCCCCTCGATTTTTAACACGCGGTAAATTATGGACAACATACAGGAGTAACGGCCTAATGGGTGGTGGAAATCGTGCCCATTATTCAAATCATGATCAAGTCGGATTAGAATATCCAGGGAATGCTGCACGTGCCATGAATGATTTTATGGAATATTGGTTAGATGTTGAGGCTTATTTAAACGGTGACCCAAACCTAATTGATGTTTCTAGAGTTACGAACTCCCAGAACTCGAAAGGCAGTGGCATTTGGGTTTTGTCCGTTGCTGATGGCGACACATTGGTCTCTCATAGTGGACCTCGCGGTGTAACAAAAGATATAAAAAATAAACGATATCCCATTACTGATCCATCATCTCCTGAATATACATTGGGCGATACTTCTGGTTTTAATAGAACGCGAAGTAATTATTCATATTATCATACAGATTTCTCTGGGAATGAACCCGTTGAGATTCATAATTATGCATATGACAAGTATATTCTTGATGATGAATTTCCTGAAGAAATTATACTTTCAACTTGGGATACAAAAATGGGTGTCACTGTCACAAAAAAAGCTTATGCATGGAGTTATCAAGATTTTGATGATTTTATCATTGAGGAAATTATTTTTGAGAATACAGGCACCAAACAATTGGACGAAACATATTTTTCTGTAATGAATAGCTTTAGTATTTCGAGCATGGGCTCACAATGGTCTACAGGCCATGGTCAAGGATGGAGCGATTGGCGGGGGAATCAGCTTCCGGTACAGGATGATTGGTTTCTGTATACAAAAGCGCCAAATTATGAGGCTGACAACCCAGAAAGCACCATGGTTTATAAAGAATTAGTTTTTGCCTATCAGAGGGATGATGACTGGCTGGGCACGCCTCATGATGATACCGGGGATCCATTTAAGGAAGAAATGGCGCGAATGGGTTCATATAATGAATTTCAAGGACAATCCGAAAACCAACTGATGGGGTTTCCATATATTGGTTTTGGAGAATTGGATGTGATTCCACCATTTAAAAATGACCCAGAAATTGCATATGTTTCCCCATTATCTGAAAATCAGCCATATGCCTTTCAATGGTGGTTTAATGGAAACTTAGATAAATTTGAATATGATGAACCATCTGAAGAAAAACATACGGATCCAGAAATGTTTAATATGATGATTCATCCAGAAGATGGCCTAATCAGTGAAAACCCTGATTCCTCCACATTAGGCACCCATGCATTCATTTATGGCCCCTATTCTTTATCTCCTGGCGAAAAAGCTAAAATTGTAGTGGCTTATGTAGGCGGGTCAGGTGCAGACTGGCAAAACGAAGATGAGTTTACTTGGACCACGACTAAAGAGGCCCAAAGCGAATTAAAATTAGGAGAACATTCAGTCGTCCGAAATTATAGACAAGCCCAACTTGCTTATAATCTTGGTTTTGATTTACCTGATCCTCCCCCTGATATTAAATTTAAATTTGAGAATACAAACTTAGGTGAAATTGGGTTAGTCTGGGATAATAAGGCTGAGTCAGCTATGGACCCGGATTATTCCGGAGAAGAAGCAAAAGATGTTAGCGCATATAGAATTTATAAATCTTGGCCACCCTCCTTTGACTGGCATTGGGGTCCCTGGGAATTAGTTGCTGAGATTCCCGTAGGTGATCCCTCACATTATGACGACAACACAGGACTGTATAAATATGAAGACACTGAATCATTCGCCGGATATAATTACTACTACAGTATCCGAACCGTGGATTCTGGCCATGATGATTGGATAGATAAGTTCGGACAATCCCATGGCCCCATTCCACCATTAGAAAGTGGGATGGCTTCCCCCGAACAAAAGAATATGATTGCACGTTCACCATTTCAGCCTTCTCATGAAATATATAATAAAATGAGTGAGCAAATCAAAGTAGTTCCCAATCCATATCGATTGGATTTTAAAGATCCACTCCATATGTACCCTGATGTGGCTGATCCATATAAACTTAGGTTTATTAATTTGCCCAATCATTGTATGATACGTGTATATAGTGCCTCGGGAGATCTTGTGTTAGAAAAAGAACACAGTAAAAGTATATCGGCTGAAATTTCCTGGCGACAGGATACGGTTACTTTTTCAGGTAGAATTGTAAGTGGAATATATTTTTGGGTTGTTGAGTCACTTACGAGTGAAAGTAAAGGGCAAATTCAAAAAGGAACTTTAGCCGTCGTTAAATAAGAATGAAAAATTATAAAATAATCTTAATTCCATTACTCCTCTCACTTTTTTGTATACAATTCCTGCATGGACAAAAGAAAGAATTTAAACGTGTTGGAAAATCAGGTTTTTCATTCTTGAAAATTAGTCCATCTGCACGAGCCGCCGGCATGGGTGACGCATTTACGGCAATTGCAAACGATGTAACAGCCATTTTTTATAATCCAGCGGGATTGACACAGTTGACGGGTACCGATTTTAGCTTTGGGTATACCAATTGGTTAGTGGGCTCAAAACTCTTTTCTGGCGCAATCGCGCGACCAATCGGACGACAATCTGTAATTGGGCTTAGTGTTATTCAATTTGCACCGCAAGCATTCGAAGAGACAACAATCCTCGAACCCACAGGGACAGGAAGAATGGTGTCTGTTGGAGATATTTCCGTGGCATTGGCCTATGCAGTAAAACTGACAAACGATCTTTCATTTGGCTTTAAAAGCCAATACATCCAAGAATGGATAGACACAGATAAAGCCAGTGGAGTGGCTATTGATTTTTCCACCCATTATTTTACAGGATATCGAGATTTATCCATCGCAATGATAATGAAAAATTTTGGGCCTGAATCTAAATATTTAACTGATAAATTTAAATTACCGCTTTATTTCAACATCAACTCTGCCATGAGTGTTATTGGAAGCAAAACTGATGCCTTTAACCTAATGGCATCAGTAGAAAGTGCTTTCGCCACAGATTTTAGAGATCGATATCATGTCGGACTTGAGTTAAACTTTTTTAATACTTATTCTCTAAGAAGTGGATATAAATTTTTCTATGATACGGAAGATTTCACATTGGGTGCTGGAATGAAACTAAAGGTCAAAAAGAATACAATATTAATCGATATCGCATATTCTAACTTTTCCGAGTATTTTGCACCACCTCTACGCCTGTCTGTCGGTGGTTCTTTTTAGAACCATCCTATTTATCTTTATTTAATTGAGAAAATGTTGAAATAATCATGACATTACATTGGATTGATTTAACCGTTTTAATTGGATATTTATCTCTTGTTGCTGGCATGGGTTATTATTTTTCCAAAAAAAATATATCAACTGAAGAATATTTTGTCGGTGGAAGGTCATTTTCCGGTTGGGTAGTGGGCTTAAGTTTGGTAGGCACGTCCATTAGTTCGGTCACTTTTCTATCCTACCCTGCTGACGCTTATAAAACAACATGGATCCGATTTATTACAACATGGTCTATGCCTTTAGGTGTATTAATTGCAGCCTATTATTTCCTGCCCTTTTTCAGACGAAATAATGTTACCTCAGCTTATGAATATTTGGAACATCGGTTTGGTCCATCTGTGCGTGTATATGGTGGAATCACTTTTATTTTCGCACAACTTGTACGTGTAAGTATAATTCTTTACCTCGTATCGTTACTGTTACATGAAATAACAGGATTCTCTATTGTAACCAATATTTTAATTAGTGGTGTTTTTGTGGCATTCTATACAATCATGGGTGGAATCAATGCTGTTATTTGGACTGATGTTATTCAAACCATCATTTTAGTTTTAGGTGGGTTATTAACTTTAGGTGTTATTATAAATCATTTGCCAGGTGGATTGGGCCAAATATTTTCTGTTGCCATTTCAGATGGTAAATTATCTTTAGCCGAGATGACATCCTCTGGATTTAGATCTATTGATTGGAATTTTTCTATAACACGTAAAACAGGCACAATGCTCTTTTTAGTTGGATTAACAAGTTGGTTAACTGAATATAGTGCCAACCAAAATACCGTCCAGCGATATGCTGCAGCAAAAAGCACTTATGAAGCCCGAAAAGCCATGCTTGTATGTGTGTTATCAAGCTTACCCATTTGGGCATTCTATATGTTTATTGGAACATCTTTATATGTCTTTTTTCAGGTTTTCCCAACTATTGAAGCTACTGAGATGTTAAATGGTGTTCGGAAAGCTGAACAAATATTCCCCTATTTTATTCTTAATTTTTTACCCCCGGGATTTACGGGTTTAGTCATTGCTGCAGCGTTGGCAGCCGCCATGTCTTCTTTAGATTCTAGCATTAACGCCATATCAACTGTCGGTGTGGTTGATATTTATCGTCGACACATAAAAAAGGCTGAAAAGGATAAACATTATTTGCAAATCGCTTGGCTAATCGCCGGTGGTGCGGCATTGTTCATGGTATGTGGGGCTCTAATTCTTAATGCATCCGAAACCAAGACGCTTCAAGATACGGCCACAATATTATATTCCATCACTGGGGGTGGCCTATTGGGTCTATACTTACTTGGATTTTTTACGAAAAAAGGTAATGCAAAATCAGTGTGGATTGGTCTAATTGTTACTTCACTATTTACCATTTGGACCATTCTATCTAAACGTGGATTGGTTCCCGAATGGTTACATACGCCATTTGATTTATACTATACAGGGCTCATTGGAAATATTATTATGTTTGCAGTCTCATTTACAGTGGCAGTTCTTCTGGTAGATCAAAGAAAGAATTTGAAGAATTTGACCATTTGGAATCAGTAATTTGTAGAAAAATAGTATGAATAACTATTATAAATATTTAATCTATTTAATTATTTCTGCATTCTTGCTTATTTCTTTTTCGTGTAAATCAAATTCTTCAGTCAAAAGTTCATTTGATATCCAAGGCCATCGTGGTGCCCGTGGTCTCCGGCCTGAGAACACGCTATCTGGATTTCAATTTGCAATTGACCTAGGCATAACGACTTTAGAATTAGATATAGCTATCACAAAAGATCGCCATGTTATTGTGACCCATAACCCATATGTTTCGGCACATTTATGTCTGAATGGAGATGGTTCTTTGATTCAAAAGAATCCAAGCGATCGATATTCGGGTCCATTAATAAAAGATTTAACCCTGAAGGAAATCAAAGAATTTGATTGTGGTAGCATGAATCCTAATGCGTCGCAATTTCCGGAACCGCCGAGAATGAATATTCCCGGTGAACCCATGCCTACTTTAAATGAAGTTTTTATCTTAATCAATGAAACGAATAGCATAGTTCGACTCAATATTGAAATGAAAATTGACCCTCGTTATAATGTAACAATACCAGAAAAAGAATTCGTGGAAATCGTCGTAAAGGAAATTCAAAACAGTGGCATGAAAGATCGAGTTAATTTACAATCATTTAATTGGCATTCTTTGGAATGGGTAAAAAGAATTGATCCAAGCATACAAACGGCAGGACTTCTCGGTTCTGAATCATTTAGAGCTATAAATGATTCTATTCCCAGTCCATGGTTAAATGGTATTCATTATTCATACACAGATGGAACTGCTTTGGGCATACTGATGGAAGCTAAATCATATATAGATATTTTTTCACCATCATGGAAATTGGTACATCCAACTGATTCGAAATTTCTTGGTAGTACTGTCAAAGAAATACAATCTGCCGGATTTAAAGTAATTCCATGGACAATTAATAAGACCCAAATAATGATAGAATTAATTAATGAAGGTGTAGATGGCATTATTACCGATTACCCAGATAGCCTAATTTCAGTGATAGAACGGTTATAAATTGTCTCATATGAGTAAAGTCAAAAAGTGGATTTTAATCGTTCTTATTTTCCTAACTTGTCTTGTAGGAATATTCATTCAACCCGTTGATCGAACTCATTTTCTTGAAACTAATTATTTTCAAGTTGCTGAAACAGCATTAGATAGCCTCAGGACCAATACAAAATCTCCTCAAAACCTTCCCATTGAGATCGGGTGGGCCAAAACAAATATTACACCCAAATATTTAACACCTCTCTCTGGTTATGGCAGTAGGAAAGATGCTATTGCAGTTGGGGCTCATGATTCACTTTGGGCTCGGGGGTTTGTTTTTAAAAATAATAATGAAAAAATTGCGTTTGTAACATTAGATGCCCTTATCGTACCTCCAGCTGTAACTCAACAATTAGTAGAACGACTACCGTCCATTGGATATGATTTACAACACCTCTATTTAACTGCAACCCATACGCACTCCTCAATGGGTGCTTGGGGTAATAGCTTTATTGGAAAACGCTTTGCAGGAGAATTCGATCCAGAGATTGTTTATCAACTTACTAGCGATATTATAACTGTTATTCAAGAAGCAGAACAAAATGTATCCCCTGCATCTATCGGATTTGTTGAATATGAATCGTCGGACCTTGTCACGAATCGATTGGTGGGCGAAAGGGGTATAATCGACCCATGGTTTCGTGTTGCAAAATTCAAAAAGCAATCTGGTGAAATAGCTTTATTAACCACTTTTTCTGCCCATGCCACTTGTTTATCAAGTGACGAATTGAAATATTCAAGGGATTACCCTGGCCAATTGGTGGATTCTCTTGAATCGTTAGCCGGCGTAGATTTTGCAGCATTTGCTGCTGGAGCCGTAGGTAGCCATAGACCCGAGAGTGGTGGTTTTGGACAACATGACCGGACCCGTTGGTTAGCTGCTTCTCTTACCAAAAAAGTAAAACATTCATCCATTTTGTTGAAGGATAACAATCCACTTGAAATGGTTTTATTCAATGTACCTCTTAGAAATGCCCATTGGAGAATTACAACAAACTGGCGGTTTAGACCATGGGTCTTTCAATGGCTTTCTGAAGATTCACCCCATTATATAACTGCATTAAGGATAGGAGAAATTGTAATGTCGGGTACGCCATGCGATTTCTCAGGAGAATTAATACCTGAGATTCAAGCTGGATTACAAAATGCTAATATCCATCTAATGGTTACAAGTTTTAATGGCGGGTATGTGGGTTATATAACCAAAGATTCTTGGTATGATTTAAAAGAGTATGAAACATTTATTATGAATTGGTTTGGACCAAATAATGGACAATATTTCACTTATCTTATTTATAATCTTGTTAATATCATATCATGAAAAAGCGATTATTAATTATTGCACTCCTGCCCTGCTTTGCTTTATCTCAACAAGATTTGTTAGGACAATATCGCCCACGATTGATGACAAGAGGGAAAATGTGGTCCGCCTTTAGAAATAACGGATTAGACGGTGGTGGTGACAGAAATAATTCCAGTAGTCATAGTCAAGAAAGTTTAAGCTACCCGGGAAACATTGCGAGAGAGTTAACTGACTTTGTAGAATATTTTGCCGATATTGAAGCGTATATCAATGATGACCCACACATTATCGATCCACCCCGTGTAACTATTTCACAAAATTCAAAGGGACAAGGAATTTGGATTTTATCTGTGGCAAATGGCGTTGATACTCTCGTATCCTGTTCTGGAACTCGTGCACTATCATATGATATTAAATCAGATCCATACGATATTGACAATGCCATTGAATCATCTTTAGGTAATAATGTCTGGCCAAATTCACAACGTAGCAATTATTCACCAGATCATAAACAAATTATTGGAAATGAACCCGTAGAAATCCATAATTATAAATATCATGATTATATTTCAAATGATAATTTCCCAGAGGAAATAATCATAAGCCAATGGAAAACAAAATCAGGTATTAGGGGTACTCGAAAAGCTTATGCTTGGAGTTACCCTGATTATGATGATTTCATCATTCAAGAGCTCTTTTTTGAAAACACAGGGAACGACATACTAGATCCTGTTTATTTCTCGCTAAAGACAGGAATCAGTGTTAATTCTGCTGCCCATGGTTGGGCCAATGGATTTGGTATGGGTTGGAGTGACTGGCGGGTGAATCGTAAACAAACTCAAGATGATGTATTTTTCTATACAAAAGCAGATACTTTCAACCCGGATTTATCAGAATATAAAGAACAGTATCAGCAACATACCATGGTATATCAACGGGATGGTGATTGGTTGGGAACGACTTGGGACGATTCCGCTCAGCCCTATAAAGAGGCGGTTGCGGATCCCCATAAAAACGAATTTCAAGGTCAAAAAGAAAACCAATTACTTGCCTATCAATATATTGGATTAGGAGTAATTGATTACTTGCCCGAAGGTGGTTTTGTGCATCCATCCAGCATAGAACAGCCAATACAAGTAAAATGGTGGCAATCAGGAAATATTGATGAATTAGATTATGAAGATCCGAATCCCGTAGATAATAACGATCAGGAAATGTTTGAAGCCATGGTGTATTCCGATCAAAATGATGTAACCAATACACCCATCATAGATGATTTAGGTGAGAATGCCATGGTGTTTGGACCTTATCGGCTTGAACCTGGACAAAAAGCAAAAATTGTGGTCGCATTTGTTGGGGGCTCTGGTGCAGACTGGTTGAACGAGGATGAAATTACCTGGTCACTAACCCCAGAAGCAATTCAAGAACATACTTTAGGAGAGCGATCCCTATTTAGAAATTTTGAACGTGCAAAATTTGCATATGAAAATGGATTTGACATCCCTGATGCACCGCCAGATGTAGAAACTTGGTTTGGAAACTCTATTCGAGGTGAAGTTGTAGTAAATTGGTCAGATGATGCAGAAGATGCTTTAGATCCAGATTATAATGGTGACGAAGCCAAAGATGTGCGAGGATATAAAATATATCGATCCTGGCCACCATCCCATTTCTGGCATAATGGTCCGTGGGAATTAATCGCTGAATTTCCAATTGGAGATCCCACTTATTACGATCCTGATAAAAAAACATATTCATTTATTGATATTGAGTCATTCTCCGGGTATAACTATTATTATAGCGTTCATACAGTAGATTCCGGTCATGAGCATTGGTACGATAAAGACGGGAATGACCATGGTCCAATCCCACCTTTAGAAAGTGGCATCACCTCCCCTGAGCAGAAAAATGTAATTGCCATTACCCCATACCAAGGTTCAAATATTGTTTTTGATCAAATGGAAGAACCCATTCGTGTTGTACCCAACCCTTATCGATTAGACTTTAGTGATCCTAACCACATGTACCCTGACGTGGGAGACCCATATAAATTAAGATTTATCAACCTACCAAGAAAATGCATCATTAGAGTTTATACCATTTCTGGAGATCTGGTTTTAGAGAGAAAACATTTAGATGAATCTTCTGGTGAATCTTCTTGGAGACAGGAAACAATTACCTTTTCAGGTAATATTGTGAGCGGTATGTACTTTTGGGTCGTGGAATCCTTAGTGCCAGAAAGTGCAGGTCAATTGCAAAGAGGCACCTTAGCTATTGTAAAGTAAAATAATTAAAAATATTTCTTCCAAGCTTCTGTTGATTCTGGCCATCGTGATGTGACTTTTCTCAAATTTGTCCAAAAATCAACCCCACTTCTTCCTGTAATATCCCCATGGCCAAATTTGGATTCATTCCAACCACCAAAACTATAAGGTTCCCTGGGTACCGGTACCCCAATATTAATACCAATCATACCCGCAGACGCTGTTTCTGATATTGTTTTGGCAACCTGTCCAGATGTGGTAAAGACTGCAGCAGCATTACCATAAGGGTTTTCATTTTCAATTTTTATTGCATCTTCTAATGTGTCAGTCCGAATAATTGATAAAACAGGACCAAATATCTCTTCCTTCGCACATGGCCAATCGGGGTTCACATGATCCAAAATTGTCGCACCAATCCAATAGCCATTTTCATATTCTTTTGGAGGCGTTTCATTTCTGCCATCAACCAATATTGTCGCACCCATTTCCTCTGCTTCATTGATATAGTTAAGTATTCTGTTATAGGCATCTTTGCTTACGATTGTACCCATATCTATACCCAGTTTAAAACCCTTGGCTTCTTCTACAAGTTGGTCGATAATTGGATCAACTTCGGACACGCATACTGCCACGCTGGCGGCCATACATCTCTGGCCGGCACTCCCCATTGAACTTGCCAATAACCCTTTTGCTGTAGAATCCTGGTCCGCATCTGGGACCACAATCATATGATTTTTTGCGCCACCTAAACACAAAGCTCTCTTACCATTGGCTGTTGCTCTGGCGTAAACAATTTTTGCTACTTTTGTTGAACCCACAAATGCCACCGCTTTTATATCTGGGTGATCACACATACTTTCCACAACTTCTCTTGATCCATTGACCACGTTTAAAACACCATCCGGCAATCCCGCTTCTTTAAAATATTCTGCAAGTTTTAAAGCGGCCAAAGGCGTTTGTTCTGATGGTTTTAAAATGAAACAATTACCAGTAGTAATTGCGGTTGGAATCATCCACAATGGAACCATAATTGGAAAATTGAATGGTGTAATGCCGCCAACAATACCCAAGGGTTCATTGGTCATAGTACATGTAATTCCCTGACTTACATTAGAGGAATCACCTTTCAATAAATTTGGCAATGAAATAGCAAACTCAATAACCTCCATACCTCTTAGGATACTTCCTTTTGCATCTGCAATTGTTTTACCATTATCCAACGCGACCAGATGAGCCAATTGTTCAATATCATTTTTCATTATCGATTTTAAATTATACATTACTTCAACTCTATCACGGATATTGGTTGCTGCCCAATCTGGGAAAACATTTTTTGCATTGATCACAGCTTGGTTGAGATCTTCAGCATTAGAATCAGATATAACAGCAATTTCTTTGTCATAATAAGGAGATATAACTGAAATATTCTTTTCACTTGATGGACCATAAACTTTTCCATCCACCCAGTTCTGTTGTTTACCATATTGTTTAAATGTGATTAATTCACTCATTGATTTTCTTTCTATTTTTAAATTCATCCTTGCTCTAAAGGATGGTATTGTTAAAACCTATAATCTTTTACTTAATTATTTATCTTCTATTTTAAAATA
>JABGZQ010000063.1 GCA_018674655.1 Fidelibacterota bacterium
AAGCGTTAATGTTAGCGGTGACGCCACGGTTAACTTTTCTTTAGAAACATCAGCCCTGGAGCTTTCAGCATTGGAAGTATTGGCATCTCGCGCAGGTGAAAAAACACCTGTTGCCTATACCAATATTACAAAAGCAGAAGTTGAAGCCCGACTTGGCTCACAGGATATTCCAATGATATTGAATACAACACCCAGTGTTTATGCAACCCAACAGGGTGGTGGTGCCGGTGATGCCAGAATCAATGTCCGTGGATTTAACCAACGTAACGTTGCGGTCATGATCAATGGTGTACCCCAAAATGATATGGAAAATGGTTGGGTCTACTGGTCGAACTGGGATGGTGTTGGTGATGCCACATCTTCTATCCAAATGCAGCGCGGTCTATCTGCTGTAAACCTTGCTACCCCTTCCATTGGCGGAACCATGAATATCATTACGGACCCCACCGCATTAACCCGCGGCGGGAAAGTCAAAACGGAATTAGGTGCAGGTGGTTTTAAGAAATTGACTGCAAACTATAATACGGGCCTTATTAACGATAAAATGGCATTCAGTGCCACAGTCGTACGGAAGACTGGCGATGGAATCATTCAAGGTAACTGGACCGATTCCTGGGCCTATTATTTTGGTGCAAGCTATGCCGTAGATGACAAAAACCGTTTCGAAATCTATGCCATTGGTGCTCCTCAGCGTCATGGTCAAAACCTGTACAAACAAAATATGGCCGTTTACGCCCCTGATTTTGCAAAAGACCAGGATGATTATGAAGCAGATGCTTTAGGAAAATTCGGCGCACCAGAAGCAGCCCATACAAGCGATAGACGTTTGTTCAGCCAGAACTGGTCCCCGATAAACTCTTCCTATAAGGGAAAACAGTATTGGTATATGTACGGCGCACGGGAAACAGATCGTCATGATCCTAATTTCCTAAACGAACGGGAAAACTTTTTCCATAAACCATTGGTTAACTTAAACCATTTCTTAACGATCAATAATAAAATGCGGTTGTCTACAATTGCATATTGGTCCGGTGGTTCCGGTGGTGGTACAGGTACCTATGGTAGCATTGTCACAAGGGATGCATCTGGTAAACATGACGCAGATCCCGGTGGACACAAATTTTACTATGGTAATTCACCTTGGACCCGTGATTGGAATGAAACTATTTCAATTAACTCTAATAGTGAAACATCCTATTATTTTCAGAAAAAAACCAAATCCAAAAAAGCAGGTGAATCTATTGGTATCTTAAGAAATAGTATTAACCGCCAGCATACCTGGGGTGCTATTTCCAAATTGAACTACGATGTGAATGATGCCTTGAAAGTTCAGTTAGGCGTTGATTGGCGTACAGCAGGTATCGAGCATGCTCGCGAAGTACGTGATCTTTTAGGCGGACAGTTTTTCATTAATTATGCAGATAAGAACTATCCAAGTGGTCGCGAAAGAGGCCTGGGTGATATTATTGCATATCATAATGAAACGACTGTGGATTGGATTGGGTTCTTTGCCCAGGGTAGTTACACCGCTGGTCCTCTATCCGCTTATGGAATGGCTGGAACCTCATCTATTAAGTATTCTTACCAGGATCATTTTTCTGTAGCTGATGAGAAAATCACTGCAGATGCAATTTCCGCCATCCAGGTGAAGGGTGGTCTCATGTATGATGTGAGTGATAACATTAGCGTTTTTGGTAACTTTGGTATTGTTGAAAAACCACCCATCATGGATAATGTCATTCATTATAGTGGTGCCGTTGCTGAAAAAACTGTGAATGAACAGTTCACTAGTTTTGAAGCGGGGCTGAACTTCAATAGTGAAAAAGCTGCCCTAAAAGCCAGTTACTATAACACACAATGGAAAGATAGAAACCTAACCAGGAATGTGACCACAGGACAAGGGTCCAGTGGAGACACAGATATTATCTTTTTGACCGGTGTGAACCAAAGTCATAGCGGTTTTGAAGTTGAAGGATCCTATCAAGTGATGGATATGCTTCGCCTTGATATGGCCGCAGGTTTTGGTGATTGGTATTTTGATGGTGACGCAAAAGGTGATTATCAGGAGTTCACTGATGCAGGAGTTGTAAGCACTTCATATGAATATGGTCTAGACAAATTAAAAGTGGGTGACATGCCTCAGTCTATGATGGTTGTGGGTGCAACAGTGACACCAATATCAGGATTGAGAATCCAAGGATTGTTCAACTGGTATGACAATAACTATTCAGACTGGAGTCCTGCTTCCCGTGAAATTAAAGGCGGCACAGCGGACAGAGAGCAAGTTTGGATGGCACCAGGATATAGTAAAATTGATCTTCATGCTTACTATAATCTTCCCATGTCTCTTGCCGGTACAAAACTCCAGGTTTTTGCCCATGTCTTTAACTTGACAGATGCATTATACATCCAAGATGCTGTGGATAACAGCCAGTATAATGCTTGGGATAAAGATCATGATGCAGACAGTGCAGAAGTATTTTTTGGTTCTCCAACATACTTCAACATGGGTCTGACCGTAAGATTCTAATCTGATTTAGATCCTTAAAAGTCTCAAAAAAAAGCCCCGCATTTTGCGGGGCTTTTTTTATGTTTGTCATTGTCTACTGGCTTTTTTAAAAAGAGCTGGCTGGCGAGGCGTCTTAAATCAAGATTCATCCAGCGACGCGTACTGCTGCCAAAACCCCACGGCCTCCGCCCATTCCTCCGATGAATATTGGGCTTTGGTCCCCCCAATCAACTCCAATTGGTTTCGCATCATGGTCACGGGCCCCATAGGGAGCTTTTCTACCCCTTCCGGGATGGCATGAATACTAATTAATTCCCATTCAGCATCAGTGGACTGTTCATCATTCTCCGCCAATACATTATGGCGATATAAAATATACTCTACACGACCGGCTTGTAATGGTGTGCCTGTTTGGGCCCTTGTTTGTATATAAGGTTCCTCCTCCTTACGCCTGCGGACGACTTTAGCTATCAATTCTGTATTTTTCTCAATTTTCACGAATGGACAGATAAATTGATTCGTCAGTGAATGACTTCCAGTAACGATGCGTACCCCATCTCTATAGCCATCTATATAATGACCATTGCCCATTTGTATTTCAGCGTCTTTAGCCATGGCGTCAAAAGACAGTGAATCTGAATATGTTTTTCCACTGCCTTTAATCTGGCGTCGGACAAAGTTGTTAACAGCTACTTTTTCCATCTTAAGTACCTTTTGGTGTAAAGAAAAAATTATTCACATATATTTTCCGATTGGGGCAGGTTTGATATTTAACCAAATCAAATTGATCCAAATCCACAAAAGAATGACCATTATAAAAACACCCCTTATAATTGAGGCTAAATAAATAATCAAAAACAGCCATTACATTTTCTGGACCGTTATGTCGTGCTTCGCATTCGAACATTACCACAGGTTTAAATTGTTTTAATGTAGCGCACCCGCCTTGAAATACTTCTAATTCATGTCCTTCTACGTCGCACTTAATCAAATCAAGGGATGAAAGATTATTATCTTTAACGTATTCATCCAATGTGATGGTCTTGACAGCTATATCTGATCCGTTATGATTGGTATTTTTGACTAAGGAAGCACTGGGAGATGGGGTATCCCCAGGCACACTCAATATTGCTTTACGTCTCGTCGATGATAAAGCAAATGATTCTATCCGAATATTATTGTGGGGAAATAAGCCAGTCAGTTTGGATAAGTTTTGATTCAGCTCTGGTTGAGGTTCAAAGGCAATGACTTGTCCAAATGAGCCTACCCGTTGAGACATCCAGTAGGTATAAGCCCCCTTATGGGCGCCAATATCGATCACAGTTTGGCCGAGTTGTAGTTGATTCAAAAGAAAACGAATTTCAGGGCGTTCTGCTCTCAGGCGATACCGCCATGCACGAAGCACCAACTTCGCATAATCTTTTTGAAGGTGCCGAATCACTATTTTTTCCAAGGGTAAAGCTTTTTATTCCAGTTTAGCGCCTTGTATTTTTTCAAAATTTTCATGGTTTCCTTTACAGGAAGCGCTTCCATGGTTCCATATTTGCTGGAGACCGTTTCCGCCATAAAGAGTGAATTAATAATAGCTTCTTCGGTTGCTTCTACTGTGGCCATAAACAGACCATTCATGTTGCGATTGCGGATATCTTTCCGTGACACTTCTAAATTATTCGGCCCCCCAATTTGGCCCGTGCCTCCTGTAACTCTGTTTGCAGGATGGGTAGAAAAAATAATGGCATAATCTCCACTTCCGTTAGACGAATAAGCTCCCACCCG
>JABGZQ010000023.1 GCA_018674655.1 Fidelibacterota bacterium
CTGTGAAAAACCATTGGGGCGGAATGTTGCGGAAGCACAAAAAGTTATGGAACTCACAAAGAGTGTGGGACTCTTGGATGGCTATTTGGAAAATCAAGTTTTTGCCCCGTCAATTGTGAGAGGGAAAGAAATCATCTGGGCTCGTGGCGCTTCAACCACTGGCCGACCTTATTTAGCTCGAGCGGCAGAAGAACATAGCGGTCCCCACATGCCATGGTTTTGGGAAGGATCTCTCCAAGGTGGCGGCGTGCTCAATGATATGATGTGTCATTCTGTGGAGGAAGCGCGCTTTATGCTCACTGAACCGGGAAAACCTCGGGAATCCATCAAACCCATTAGCATCAGTGCCCATACGGACTGTCTGAAATGGCAGCGCCCCGAATATGCAAAAATACTTTCGGATAATAGTAATGGGGAAACGGATTATTCCAAAAAACCATCGGAAGATTTTGCCCGATCTCTCATAGAATATTTGGATGAGGATGGAAATAAACTCATAGTGGAAACGACTACATCATGGTGTTTTGTGGGTGAAGGATTGCGTTTAAGTATGGAACTATTCGGACCAGAGTATTCCATGTTTGTGAATACGCTGGATCCAGATTTGAAAGTTTTTTTCAGCCGAAAAGTCGCCGGAGCAGAAGGGGAAGATTTGGTGGAAAAACAGAATGCTGAATCTGGCTCCATGCCCATAGTCAGCAATGAAGCAGAGGTATATGGATATACAGCTGAAAATCGCCACATGGTTGAATGCTTTTTGGCGGGTAAACGTCCGGAAGAAAATTTTGATGATGGTCTGGATGTAACGCGCCTCCTGATGGCAGCTTATATGAGTGCCGAGCAAGGAAAAACCATACAACTTCCCAACACTGAGATTGAAACATTCATACCGGCTGTGGCCCGAGGTGAGTGGAACCCGCAAGGTGAATGATGAATAAATTCAACATACTTTTTATAACACTATTAATAATTGGCTGTTCTTCCAATAATGATTGGACTGTTCTATTTGATGGTGAAACGGTTACAGGATTAAGAGGATATAGACAAGATAGCTTCCCTTGGGGTGAGTGGGAAGTTGTTGATGGCACTCTTAAAACATTGCCTGGACATGGTGTAGATCTAATTAGTGAAAAAGTTTATAAAAATTTTGAATTAGAACTAGAGTGGAAAGTTGCAGTTGGCGGTAATAGTGGAATTTTTTATTATGCAACAGAGGAAGGTGATAATATATGGCAAACAGCCCCTGAAATGCAGGTATTAGACAACGATGTCCACACTGACGGCAAAAACATCCTTACTTCGGCTGGTGCATTGTATGCTATGATAGCTTCATCAGAGCTTGTTGTAAAACCTGCTGGCGAATTCAATAAAGTGAAAATAAAAGCATACAATAATAATATTGAACATTGGCTTAATGGAGTTAAGATAGTTGAATATACTTATGGTAGCAAAGCAATGTGGGACTTAGTTAAAAAAAGTAAATTTAATAAAATGCCCCTATTCGCAAAAGCAACTGAAGGTCACATAGGACTTCAAGGTGATCATGGCGAAATTTGGTATCGTAATATCCGTATCAGGGAATTATATTGAATCGTCGAAATTTCATCAAACGATCTGCTACCATCACTGGTGGGTTAGCCCTATCGGGGTTCGGCAGTACTTTACTCTCTGGGTCAGATAATCTGCCCTTCAAAATTTCATTGGCTGAATGGTCATTGCATCGCGCTTTACATTCTAAAAAAATTGATAACTTAGATTTTATTTCTCTTACAAAAACTGAATTTGGTCTTGATGCCGTAGAATATGTTAATTCCTTCTTTTTTGATAAAGCTCAAGATCAAAAATATCTTAATGAAATGAAAAATAGAGCAGATGATCATGACGTAAAAAGCTTACTAATTATGTGTGATAATGAAGGTAACCTTGGTGATCCTGATGAAAATAAAAGAAATCAGGCAGTGGAAAATCACTATAAATGGGCTGAAGCTGCAAAATTTCTTGGCTGTCATTCCATCCGCGTGAA
>JABGZQ010000050.1 GCA_018674655.1 Fidelibacterota bacterium
GTCGGCAGATAATGCAGAAATTGTATTCACCTCACAAAAGTTTAAGGGGAGAGGTATTTATATTTATCAGCCGGACAAAAGAGAATTTGAACAAATAAAACCAGAAAGTTGGATGCCGGTATATAAACCGGTAATAAATGGGGATTATATCATATATGAATCTCAAATTGATGGAGTGGAAAATCTGGTTGCCATTCATCGAGAGAATAAGCGGGAGTTTCAAGTTACATCCAGAAAATTTGGTGCGTCCAATTTATCTTCCACGCCAAATGGCCGATTATTATTTAATGATTATTTATCCACAGGTGATGCCATTTCAATCATGGATTTCAAACCGAGCGAATGGAATGAAATATCTGCAAATCGGCCCCATCCAATTCAAGGGCTGACGTATTTATCTGAAATAAAACCCGTTTTTGATGAACCAGTTTCAACTAAATCCTATAATATTGCGGATTATAAAGCTTCTGCTCACCTTTTGAATTTTCACAGCAGATATATTTTTGATAGTGACTTTAATCCATCATTGGGAATTCAGTCAAATAATATTCTCGGAACCCTATCATTTGGTGGCGAAATTTTCTATAATACCAATGAGAAAACCACCCATACAAAAACAAGGGGAACCTATTCTGGGTTTTACCCCATGATTAATTTTGAAATTGATGTTGGGAAGCGCAATGTAGGATATGGTCCATTTCATCAAAAAGTGGATCATAACAATGATACATTAATTTATAATGTTAATGAAAAATGGAATGAATCAACCGTTGATTTTGGGATGTCCATCCCCTTGATTAATGCATTAAATGGTATTCGCACAAAATACGCCTTTGCAAAAATTGGGACTAAATATATTCACAGATCCAATACCACTCATCATTTTGATTTTCTTTCGATCCCTCCATATGTTCGTGTGACTAATGAAAGAAAACGCACTGATAGAGATGGAAATATCATTCCTGTTTATATTGAATCAGCAATGTATTCTATTGATGAAAAATCGCTCCGGGATTTGGGAAATTCCGGATGGCAGATTTATGGATATGCCGGCGGTATGCCATTTGAAGGGATTTGGAAAGGACAACAAGTTTCTATTATAGCGAACCACGGTATGAAAGGATTGGGTCAGCATCATTTTATTTCATCTTTATTTCAGTGGGAGAAAAATGAAGGAGATTATTCTTTTCCATCAAAAATGGGAACTCCCACGGGTTATAATTGGCATGCATTCAACCAAGGCTGGCGTGTAAAAGTCAAATATGAACTACCTTTATTTTACCCAGACTGGACCCTGCCTTTTAGTGTATCATATCTTAAACGAATTCGAGGAAGCCTTTATGTGGATCAAGCAACCATGGACCAAAATGGTGCCATGCTATCCGTCGGAGCGGGGCTTACATTAGAATTGGGTGGATTTTTCGATATTAGGATGCCCATTCCTCTGACTATCAATTTTTATTATCACCCAAATAGTGGGGAAACAGGGATTCAATTGGATTTTGAATAAATGGTCATTATGATGTATGTTTTACGGTGGTTAAACCAATAATATTTAACTCCTTTATGTTGAGGTGTGTATGAGTAACCGAGGATCAGACAGAAGACAAATTGAACGTCGAAATGGCGAAGAAAGACGGGGCGAAAGTATGCCCGTTGAAAGTGATAAAAGATCTGGAGAAGATCGAAGAGAAGATGACCGAAGATTGGGGATTGATAGAAGAAACCCTTAACGCATCATATGTATTGAATATTTAATCGCTGGGGCTTACTCCAGTCATTGGCATTTATTTATATTTCTTGATCATTCGCAAGAATTTTGTCTTTGATCTCTTCAACCCAAGAAATCCGTTTTGAGATTGGTGCAGTTTTTGTGCATTTACTATGACGGGGACATGTTGATTGTCTTGGACATATTATTTTTACTGGCGTGTTCAACCCGGACTCTATCCATTCGATATTAATAATTCTGGCCGCAGCACGAATTGTTTTTTTAATATTTTCTGGTATTAAAATTTCATTCTTTTTGTTTTGGGGCGCAATTTCTAATGCATCGATAATATCCATAGGGGTAGATCCATGTGACTCCAATAATGGGAATAAATCAACACCGACAGAAATAATGTGTGAATTTCCAGCACCATCAGTTGTTTTGGTTGCGATACAGGAATATAATCTGGGATTTCTATCTGATTCCCGCATCAATGATATTTGAGTAATTGTATCCATGGCGTTCAAATCATCAGCCATTTGAAATAGGGCCCACTGTCGACAAAAATCAGGAGATGCAGTCAAAGTACCCGCTGGCATGGGGATTCCATTCCCCCGATAGACAGCTCGGAGTTTATTCGGTGGATAAATATCAAAATAATGCCAATGGCGATAAGGGGAAACAGCGGTCATTCTCCGCATAATAACTGCTGGGGTCAAATCAATCTGATCTCCGCAAAAGATATCATATGCTTTTCTGCCCAGATATTGTCGAAACGGTTGCCTTGGGCATAAAAATGCACCTGCAAAAAAACTGCATTCGAAATCTCGCCACGCTGTTAAAATATCTCTTTGGTTCATGGTTGACGACCGCTCCTTAGATGGTTGTGGTGAACCGCCCAATTCGCCACCGGTGGCCTGAGATGAAATTAATCCGTCACCTCCGTGGAGTATTTTATGACCTAAATGAAAAGCCAAATCATATTTAAGTCTCGCTTCATTCTTTTTTAATTCTTCATTTAGATATACCGTATTGGGTGCGTGGTAAAATGACCTGAAAAAAGTTTTTACTTCACTATCCTTATCGCTGATGGTTTGAAATGAATGTTTTTTAAACCACCTTACGTTTAATTCCTGTTGTTGATAAATCTTTAATATATGCTCAGAACGAAGTGGAAATCGTTTTTCACTAATGGCGTCGGCTGCACGCTCCAAATCAGGGAATTGGTTATGGTTATGTTCCTGATGTGCACGGATTAAAATATGGGCAAATTGTCGACCGGTAATACTGGCATCATTTAATAATTCCGGTATTGATATTTCCATCAATTCTTTTTCAAATAGGATACGTGGCTCCAATTGAATGCGGTCGAGCGACCGCTTTGTACTATCTTGTTGCTGAATGTTTGGTTGTTGCCCATCATCCAGTAGCCAGTCTAATTCACGTTGAAAAATGGTGGCCAATATTTCTAATACTTTAGGTGCCGGTGTTCGCTGACCTCTTTCAATTAGACTGATATAAGATACGGATGGTGCATTAATAGTATCAATTTGGATGCACCGAGTGGCCAAGTCTTCTAACGTCATTCCTGATTGTTTTCTGAGCATTCTCAATTTTGAGCCTAAAAAATGGACATTCGCTGCGTATAATTTCGGTTTCATTATTGTTTCCTGTAAAATTTACATTGTCAAATTATATAGTAAAATTTTACAATGAAAGAGATAATTACATAAGTACTTTTCCATCGCGGTTTAGGATTTACAAAAGAATAAATCGCAGATTTTTGTAAGAAAAAATGCAATATTCAAGATCAACAGAATTAAATCCAATAAATCCAATTCCCATTAATATGGATAATATTGAGGGAGATCGATCAATATCCGGTTTGTCCGTTCAGGGGGAATGGACCCAAAACTGCGATACGGTTTTAACGCCCGAAGCATTAAAGTTTATTCAGAAGTTAGAAGACCGTTTTGGAAATCGCCGAATAGAATTATTACATAAACGATTGAGTAAACAATTAGAAATTGATGAAGGCCGCCTACCAGAATTTTTACCTGAAACAAAAGATATAAGATTGGGCGATTGGCGTGTAGCTCAGGCACCTGCAGACTTACAGGATCGCCGTGTAGAAATTACCGGGCCTGTTGAAAGAAAAATGATTATCAATGCCCTGAATTCGGGTGTAAAAGTATTTATGGCTGATTTTGAGGATTCTTCTTCACCTACTTGGGACAATATCATAGATGGGCAGGTCAACCTGAAAGATGCAGTTCGGAGAAATATTACATTCTCCAATCCGACGAATGAGAAATTTTATCAGTTAAATGAGACTGTTGCCACACTCATGGTTCGACCTCGCGGTTGGCATCTAACTGAAAAGAATGTAGAATACAATGGGCAACAAATTTCTGCATCTTTGTTTGATTTTGGGCTATACTTTTTCCATAACGCCAACGAGCTAATTAAGAGAAATACGGGCCCCTACTTTTACTTACCTAAATTAGAGAGCCATTTGGAAGCACGGTTGTGGAATGATGTATTCGTTTATGCGCAAAAAGAATTGGCGATTCCTAATGGTTCCATTAAAGCGACTGTATTGATTGAAACCATATTGGCTGCATTTGAAATGGATGAAATCCTATATGAATTAAGAGACCATTCAGCTGGATTAAACTGTGGTCGATGGGATTATATTTTTAGTTTCATCAAAAAATTTAAAAATTTTGCTGATTTTATTCTTCCTGACCGATCGGCAGTCACTATGGACCGTCATTTTTTAAAAAGTTATGTGGATTTACTTATTCAGACTTGTCATAGGCGGGGTGCCCATGCTATGGGCGGTATGGCGGCACAAATTCCAATAAAGGGAGATGATAGCGCCAATGATGAAGCCATGGAAAAAGTAAGAATGGACAAAGAAAGAGAAATGAAAGCAGGCCATGACGGTACATGGATTGCCCATCCTGGATTGGCACCGATTGCTTTGGAGGCATTCTCTGGGATGAAGGGTGCCAATCAGATCAATGATCGATTGAGATTGGATGTAAACATAAATGCAAATGATTTGCTCAAAGTACCGACAGGAGAAATTTCAGATTTAAGTGTGAGGCATAATATTTGTGTAGGCATTCAATATATTGAAGCATGGCTTCGTGGCAATGGCTGTGTCCCACTTTATCATTTGATGGAGGATGCAGCAACAGCTGAAATCTGCAGGTCTCAACTTTGGCAATGGGTTCATCTAAAAGCAGAAACGAAATCGGGTTATAGAATCACCATAGATTTAATTGAAAAATGGATTGATGAGGCGTTAGAAAATATAAAAAATGAAATTGGGATCGACCGATTTAAACAGGGTCAATTCACATTAGCTTCATCCATGTTTGCAGAAATGATTCAAACAGAATCTTTTGATGAATTTTTAACCCTTAAAGCATACCCAAAACTTTAACATAGGAGAATAACGATGCAGGAAAAAGATAAATCACGTGAATTTGAACAGGACATCACAGATAAGAGAATGGTGTCGATTCCCCAAAACAATAAAATAAACGATGATGAACAACAGACTAAATATCAGTCTATTTGTCCAACGACTATTTTTGAACAAGATATTCAAGTGAGATTATCATGACAAAAAAAGAACAAGTTGATCAATTGGTAAACGATTGGAATCAAAATGATCGCTGGGAAGGGATAATGCGTCCATATACAGCAGATGAGGTTGTGAATCTTCGTGGATCAGTTCAAATAGAGCATACATTAGGAAAAAATGGTGCGGAAAAATTTTGGGAAGCATTAAAGGGAGATGAAGTGATTTCTGCGTTGGGTGCTCTCACAGGGAATCAGGCAATTCAGGAAGTACAAGCCGGACTCAAAGCCGTATATTGCTCTGGTTGGCAAGTAGCGGGGGATGCCAATTCTGCAGGGGCTATGTATCCGGATCAAAGTTTATACCCTGTGGATTCTGTCCCCAAACTGGTAGAAAGGATTAACAATTCGCTATTGCGCACCGATGAAATTCATTGGATGAATGACGATGACAGCATCGATTGGGTGGTGCCGTTGATCGCCGATGCAGAAGCAGGTTTTGGCGGAAATTTAAATGCATTCGAACTGATGAAAGCCATGATTAAAGCTGGTGCTGCTGCTGTTCACTGGGAAGATCAGTTGTCTTCGGCAAAAAAGTGTGGTCATATGGGCGGGAAGGTTTTGGTCTCGACCCAGGAAGCAATCAACAAACTGGTGGCAGCCAGATTAGCTGCAGATGTAATGGGTGTCCCGTCTGTGATAATCGCCAGAACAGATGCCAACGCAGCCAATCTAATTACCACAGATAATGATATTCGAGATAAGAGATTTATCACGGGTGAACGAACTTCTGAAGGCTTTTATGCCGTGAACAATGGTTTGGACCAAGCGATTGATCGCGGTTTATCCTATGCCCCCTATGCGGATTTGCTCTGGTGCGAAACCGCAAAACCGAATTTGAAGGAAGCGAGGCGATTTGCAGAAGCTATCCATGAAAAATACCCAGGAAAACTTCTTTGCTATAATTGTTCCCCTTCTTTTAACTGGAAAGCAAATCTCGGTGATGAAGAATTAAAATCTTTTCGAGAAGAACTCTTTAATATGGGTTATAAATATCAGTTTATAACTTTGGCCGGTTGGCATGCCCTAAACTTGAGTATGTTTGAACTAAGTCGTGCTTATGCTTCGGAAGGCATGTTCGCTTATTCTCAAATGCAAAACCGCGAGGTTGCCAATGAAGCAAATGGGTTTAGGGCCGCGAAACATCAAGGGTTTGTAGGCACAGGATATTTCGATGCAGTGCAAAATACAGTCACTGCGGGAAATGCTTCTACCGGTGCCATGGAAGGGTCAACTGAGGAAGAACAATTCCACGATTCTCCACCCATAAATGAAATGAATTCTGCGCCAGCTTTTCAGGCGTAAAATCCTTTATTATATATTACCTCTCAAGGGCCCTTATCGGTCATGCCGATAGGGGCTTTTCTTTTTCAACCATTTTTTAATGTATAAAAGATTGAATGGGCTTTTAATTGATCGGTAAATTGATGGTTAATTATGGAGCCTAACTTGTCACGAATCGATACCATATTTGAAAGCCAAATGGCCAACCGCCAGGCTATTCGTCTCACCACGTTCCGTGAACGAAAAGCGAAGTTGAAAGCCATTGAAACATGGTTGTTGGATCATCAATCTGAGATTCAAGAAGCGATGTTTTCGGACTTTAAAAAACCTACATCCGAAGTCGATTTAGCTGAAATATGGGCAACGGTTACCGAAATACGTCATATTAGAAGTCATCTTAAGGAATGGATGAGATCCAAAAAGGTGCCACCTACGTTGACCATGGCCACCTCCGATGCATGGATTCAGCATGAGCCGAAAGGGGTGGTGCTCGTTATTGCACCGTGGAATTTCCCCTTTAACTTAACGCTCGGCCCAGTGGTATGTGCCATTGCCGCTGGAAATTGTGTTATGATAAAACCATCAGAATTAACACCCAATTCCTCGGCGCTATTGGGTAAAATGGTTACAGAACTTTTCGATGAAAATGAGATTGCCTTATTCGAAGGGGATGCGTCTGTAGCTATCGCATTACAAGAGAAACCATTTCATCATATTTTTTTTACCGGCAGCCCACAAATAGGCAAGGTTGTTATGGAAAAAGCAGCCAAACACTTATCTTCTGTTACATTAGAATTGGGAGGGAAGTCTCCTACCATTGTTGATGAAACGGCAAACTTGAAGGATGCGGCCCAAAAAATATCTTGGGGAAAATTTATTAATTGTGGTCAGATTTGCCTTGCGCCAGATTATGCCCTCATCCATGAATCAGTCAAAGATGAGTTATTAGAAAATATAAAATCCTTTACCGCGAAACAATTTGGTGGTCAAAATGGTTCGTTTGCATCTTCTAAAGATTTTGCGAGAATTGTGAATAACCATCACCATTCTCGGTTGAGTAGTCTCATAGACAAAACCACAGCTTCAGGTGATACGATATATATGGGTGGCGATATCCAAATTGATTCCAATTATATTTCGCCCACAGTTTTAACGAATGTGACTGGGAAATCACCCATTATGTCGGGAGAAATATTTGGACCAATTCTTCCAGTTATTACTTTTAAAAAATTATCAGAAGCGACAGATTTTATTAATGAAAGATCCAAACCACTGGGACTTTATATCTTTAGTAAAAAGAAGAAAAATATTGATTTTATTTTAAATAATACATCCGCGGGTGGAACATCCATTAATGATACCATACTCCATTATATGCATTTAAACCTTCCTTTTGGCGGTGTCAATACGAGCGGGTTTGGGCGAACCCATGGAAAAGCGGGGTTTAAGGCATTTTCAAATGAAAGATCTGTCCTCAAACAATCACGATTGAGTCCAATGAAAATGATGTATCCACCCTATACACCGCTGGTGAAGCGTATGATTAAAATGGTTGTAAAGTATTTTTAATTGAAGTGTTGATAAATTATCCAAAATGTGATTTACCGCACAATTGGATAACTGAGATGAAACTTCAATCAGATAAAATGAGTATATGGGTACAAATAAAGAAAATCTCATGATTAAAATATTAACCGTTTTATCTGCAATCGTAATTGGATTTGGTTTACTGGGCCAAACCAAAAAAGAATCACATAAGGAATTTGACATGGATAAAGTTGAAAAGAGCGATCAGGAATGGGAAACTTGTCTCACACCGGAAGAATATCAAATCCTGAGAGAAAAGGGAACAGAACTTGCCTTTACGGGGGAATATTATAAGCATAAAGAAAAAGGGACTTACGTATGTGCAGGGTGTGGGAATGACTTATTCAGCTCGGATACGAAGTATGATTCCGGATCGGGCTGGCCCGCATTTTTTGATGCATTGGATAAAACCAAGATCAATACAAAATCGGATATAAGTTATGGCATGGTTCGGAGTGAGATTACCTGTGCCAAATGTGATTCACATTTGGGTCACGTTTTTGAAGATGGTCCCAAACCAACAGGATTACGGTATTGTGTGAACTCCGTAGCATTGGATTTTTCACCCAAAAAATAAGCCATATTTTTTACCAATTGATTAAGGGCCGATTCGTCGGCCTTTTTTTTAACTTTTTTGGGTCACTACAGTCTAACATGTTAAATTATTTCATAATCAGGAAAAGGATTTTTATGAAGTTGCGCATCACTCATTCCATACTTTTTATTTTATTCATCTCAATTGGCATATCCCAAGGCCGAATGGGAGACGGCCGTCCTGAACCCATCGATTGGGAAAAAATGTTAGATTTATCTGAGGAACAAGCCAAGAAAATGATCGAAATTAATCAGGGGTTCCGGAATGAGATTATGGCCATGAGAGAAAAAGCATCAGGTGATCCTATGGCAATGATGGCAAACATGCAGGAAAAACAAAAACAAAGAGATAAAGCTGTCAAAAAAGTTCTCTCCAAAAAACAATTTAAAAAATATAAAAAAGAATTGAAGTCCCAACAAAAAGAAAGAAGAAAACGGATGGGTGGGAAAAATAATGGGCAGGGGCGTCGAGGTGGCAAACAAGGCCGAAGAAGAAATTAATGAAAAAATATTTTTTTGGACTGCTATTCATTTCCATTATTCTGAGTCAAAATAAAACCCAGGATATTTCGGGTACCATTCGGGATATGGATAATTTAGAACCATTGCCTTATGCCAATGTTGTTGTCATGGGGATAGATCGAGGTATCACCTCTAATTCAGACGGGCAATTTGTCCTAGTTGATATTCCAGCGGAACCCTGTTCTCTCATCATCTCTTATATTGGATATCGTACGGTAAAGATTGGATATGATAATTCTGGCCCGAAACAATCATTGGATATTCGCCTAAAGATGGAAGCATTGGATTTTCAATCCGTA
>JABGZQ010000062.1 GCA_018674655.1 Fidelibacterota bacterium
CATATTGCATTTAATATTCGAGGGTCCGACCATAATTCAACGACCCGGTTAATGGGCACTAATTTTGAAACGCAAGCTGCTGCAGCAACAGATTTAGGGGGAATTGAAGTTTCAAGGAACCGGTTGGTGATTACTATTGGTCTATCCACCATCGTTGCCAATCCCGATGCAACGGCGATTATAATTGCCGCCGGAGAAGCAAAAGCCAAAGTCGTAAAAGCATCAATTGAGAATGAGCCAGACATTCAATATCCTGCATCCGTATTGAGTAAATTAAAAGGCGGACGCTTTTACCTTACTCATGGTGCGGCTTCAGAATTAGATGATGTGGTCCAACACGAACTAAGCAAGGGAAAATGGACAAATGAAAGAACTGAACGGGCGGTGGTTCAGGTATGCCAAAAGTTAAATAAATTTGGCCAGCATCTGACATTAGATGAATTAAAATCAGATAAAATAGGACAACTCATCCCCGGTTTAAATGGGGAAACAGTTCCAGGGGTGATCGCTGCTTTTGAAGAAAAAATCAACAAAGGTATCTCGATTCTTGAAAATGAAACATTTTATCACACAGGGCCGCACCATGATGATATTATGTTGGGATTTCTACCCCATATTATTCATTTGATTCGGTCGCCAAAAAATAAACATTATTTTACAAATATGACTTCCGGGTTTACTTCTGTTACCAACCAATATGTATCAAAAGTATTGAATGACACATTGAGGTTTTTAGCTGATGGTAAGATCCAAATGACTGATTATTCTGACTTTTTTGAAAATGGGTACAGGTTTAAAACGGATAAGGATGTTTATCATTATCTTGATCGAATTGCGAGTAATAATGTTGAAGGGCAAGCACGAGGACTGAGCCATCGTGTAGTAAGGTCGTTGGTTGGCATATTTGGTATTAGGTCAAAGAGAGAATTGATTGCCAAAATAAATAAAAATTTATCTTACTTGGCTAATTGTTATGATGGTCAAAAGAATATTCCAGAGATTCAACAATTAAAGGGAATGATCCGTGAATTTGAGGAAGAATTAGTTTGGGCCCATTATGGTGTACAGGTAAAAGATGTATTTCATATGCGATTGGGATTTTATTCCGGTGATGTTTTTACAGAAAACCCCGATAGAGAAAGAGATATAGAACCCATCTTTGATCAATTGATTGAATTAAATCCAACCGTTATTTCTTTAGCGTTCGATCCGGAAGGGAGTGGACCGGATACTCATTATAAAGTATTGCAAGCCATTGCAGAAGCAGTGCGTTTGTGGGGTAAGAAAAAAGATTTGTCCAAATTGAGAATTTGGGGATATAGAAATGCTTGGTCCCGATTTTATCCTGCAGAAGCAGATATCATTATTCCAGTATCGTTGAATTCCATGGTCATGCTACGGGATACCTTTATGAATTGCTATCTCAGCCAAAAAGAAGCATCATTCCCAAGCTATGAAATGGATGGCCCTTTTTGTGACCTGACACAAAAAATTTGGGTCGAGCAACATGAATTGATGCAATTAGTCCTAGGTAGGGATTTCTGGTATCAGAATAACCATCCAAGATTGCGGGCAACTCATGGCTTGGTATTTATGAAAGAAATGACTGTTGAGCAGTTTTTAAAAGAGGCCCAAAGATTGGAAAAATCAATGGAAGGTCAAATTCAATAAATAAGGGGAAATTATATGAGATTAATTATTCAAAATAATTAAAAGAATGTAAGTAAATAGACGGCTAAATACATAAAAGATCGCATTAATCAATATGAACCAACCGCAGATAATCCTTTTATTTTGGGACTCCCAACTGGCTCTTCTCCAAAGGAGATGGCACGGATCAAATTTATTCAGCGAAGACGTTTTATTTTTCTCATGATCAAAGATACAGCAACAGAAGCGATGTATCCCAACCATTCAATCCAATTGGGTGTAATCATTTGGTTAAAAAAAGAGCAAAAAATTAATAGTTAATTTTTACGTTTAAACCCTAATTATTCCATTTATGTCATAATTTCTCGTCTATGAAAAAAGGATTAAAACCAGAATTACTTTCCCCTGCTGGAAATTTAACAAAATTAAAATATGCATTTGCCTATGGTGCCGATGCAGTCTATGCGGGTGTACCTCGATTTTCTTTACGTACACGAGAAAATGATTTTAGAGAAGAAAGTATTATTGAAGGCATTCAATATGCTCACAACCTTGGGAAAAAAGTATATCTCACCTTAAACATATATGCCCATAATATGAAGGTAGATGGATTTATCCGCGAGTTGGAAAAAGTAGGTGATTGGAAACCGGATGGATTAATCATGGCAGATCCGGGTTTGATTCATCAAGCAATAAAACGGGTTCCTCACATACCCGTTCATTTGTCCACCCAAGCAAATGCCACAAATTGGACGACGGTAGATTTTTGGAAAGATTTAGGAGTTAAAAGAATTATTTTATCTCGAGAACTTCGCCTGAAAGAAATTTCAGAAATTCATGAAAAAGTTCCAGATATTGAGTTGGAATCCTTCGTCCATGGTGCCATTTGTATTGCTTATTCCGGGCGGTGTTTAATTAGTAATTATATGAATCATCGAGATGCAAACCAAGGTACCTGTACCAATTCTTGTCGATGGGAATATGATATTAAGCAAAATAAAGAATCATTAGCTGGTTTGGAACAAAGCCAAACGATTTTATCTTCAGATGGTAATTATCTATCTCCGGGAGATGGATATTATGTGGAAGAAAAAGAAAGAACCGGTGAAGAATATCCCATGGAAGAAGATGAAAATGGCACCTATCTGTTTAATGCCAAAGATTTATGTGCAGTAGAGTTATTGGATGATATCCGAGAAGCTGGGGTGATGAGTTTTAAAATTGAAGGCAGAACAAAATCAGAATATTATGCCGCCATGGCTACACGTTCGTATCGAAAAGCCATTGATGACATGGCCAATGGTAATTCTTTTGATTTAAACAATTTAAATGATTTAACTGCTCTTTCTAATCGCGGATATACAACGGGATTTTATGCAAGGAATCCCAAGGAATATGGCGAAAATTACCATGACAATCGTTCTTTAGAGAGATCCCATAAGGCTGTTGGAATGAATTGTCAGTGGGATCAAGCCAATGGATTGCTTTGGTTCGAAGTGAAAAATCGTTTAGAAGTTGGAACAGAAATTGAATTATTTAATCCAGAAGAACAGGGAACAGTCCATATTTCAAAACTCATTAACGAAAAAGAGAAGTACGTAGATGTGGTTCATGGTGGTAGTGGACGCGCTGCATTTCCATTAGAAAAGGATCCAGGACCATTTGCCGTACTTCGCCGGCCGCTATATCAAAAAGAGTTGGATTTATTAACGCGTTAATCTGAAAGTAGAAATACTTGTTTTAGGCTTGCCACTTGAAATCCATTCGTTTTCAATTGAATCGTTTCGTTAGAATTATCTATCAGGGCTGGATTTGTATGGTTCAAATGTATAAAATGGATTTTAGTTTTATCGTTTGTTGAGAGAGATTCGAACTTGGTCATGCTTTCAATCAAAAATGGATGGGGTATTTCTGACATATCTCGGTGTGGTAGTTCAGCATTATTAAAAAAAGATCCATCTAAAAGGGCGTAGTCGTTCTTCTTAACAATATCTAAAATATTTTCATCCCATTTTTCCCATTTGTCAATATCAGGAATATAAATGAGTGATAAATTAGGGCCATCAATTTTATATCCAACTGTCTCAGAGTATTCATCTCGATGAGGGACAATAAAAGGTGTAACAGATAATCGATCATTTAACTTAACCGTTCGATTGTTTTTCATCTGTTTAATTTTTATGTTTTCTAATTTTACCAACTGGCTCCATGGCCCATTGGACTTTAAATATTTTGTCATTTTTGGCATGGAATAAACTGGAACGGATTTTGTATCCATTACTTCTCGACCCAAGTGTATCAATCCAGTATAGTGACCAATATGGGCATGAGTTAAAAAAATCCCTTTGAGTTTGTCAAAGTTATTGCCCGTAAGAATTTCCATTTGTTTTGGAAAATCCGGCGTAGCTTCAATCAGCCAAGTTTCATTCGAGTTCGGATCCACAATCCCCAAAGAGACAACCATAATCCTTTCATTCGGATCACCCCAACGATTGATACAACAGATTTTCTGACACCCAGCATGAGGGGCTCCACCATCTTGAGCAATACCCAATACAATTACGTAAGGGCTTTGGACGGTTTGTTTTGAACATCCAGAAAAAAGGGATATAATAACAGATAAGAGAAGAAATCTATAAATGATTATAATCTTTCAAGGTATTGTACAATTTGATCTTGTAGTTGCCGAAATGGCTTCGTAGAACCTGTAAACCCATTCATCAAAATGGAGAAAGCAATGGATTCTCCACTTTGGGTGAAAACATACCCTGATAAAGCACTCACACCAGATAGGGATCCTGTTTTGGCTCGAACACTTGACGGCAATGTTCTATCTGTAATTGTACCATTTAGCCCGCCAATGGGAAGGGTATTGATGAACTTACCACGTACTGAAGGCGATTGATAAGCCCAGGATAATAATTGAATAAAATGATTTGCACTTGAATAGTTATAGCGTGATACTCCGGATCCATCTTTCAATGCCAATTGAGTTGTATCAATACCCACTTCATCATTCAAAAATGTTTTAATGGCCAATAATCCGTTATCCCAATTCCCTTGGGTTTTAGTTGATTCGAATCCAATGGTTTTCACTATAAGTTCAGCTGTGAGATTATCGCTTTCTACCATGAGATTTTGCAATGAATGAATTATAGATTTTGATTCATGACGGGCAATTAACTTTGCATTAGATGGCCGTTTCTCTCTTGTTATTTGATTAATTGCCATACCATTGCGTTGGAGCGCCTCTTTAAATAAAGTGCCGACAAAATAAGATGGATTGTGAATATTTCGATAAATGGTATCCGTGGAAGTCGTATCCATTATATTCCCAATAATGGAAAATTGATTTGTTTGATTCCTCCAATCGCGATCAATTTTAAATTTCTGAAATCCAGAAGTATCATTGACAGTTAGAGAAGTGTTCTTAATCTGAAAGTAGTCTGAAACTGGATTTGTTAACACGGAAGCAGGTGTACTATTAATCCCTGGATTAATGAAAAAATCCACACAATTATCATTCACCGATAAGGCGCTGATTTCTGCCGCATACCACCATGCGCCTTCATCCCACATCCATCCCTCACCATAAAGCGTTGAGTCCAATCGTGTATCATCAAGGACTAATCTATGGATACCTTGAATTTCTGGAGAAATGGTTGTTGCCAAAGAATCTAATTCTTTTAAAGAAAGGTCCGGATCGCCACCACCAACAAGATATACCACATCTTGATCTTGATACACTTCAGTCTTGAAAGTATAATTTGTATCTAAGAATGAAAGGGCAGAAAGACAGGTGTAAATCTTTGTATTACTGGCGGGATTAAATAAGGCATTAGCATTGAGTTCATAGAGTGTTTTGTTTGACTTTAATGATACAATTTTTATTCCCATATTTGTGGATAATCCAGATGAATCAATAATGCGTTGAATATTAGACTTTACGGATTGGGCACCTTGCTCCTTATAAATAGATGGTGTGTGAGTACACCCAATCAGAAAGGTGAGAATAATGGGCAATATTAATTTAGTCATATAGCAAGTACTTTAAAGCGATGGTTTGAAATTGATTTGGGTTTTTTATGATGTTTGTATTATCACTTATCAGTTCAGGCAGTCCGGATTGTCCCCAAAGTTTTTCCATCCATTTTTCATTAAATTTAAGTTCATTGGGATAAAGTTTTGCCACTGTTTTTAAAACATTAAGCCCTGTATCTACACTAACATATTTATTTCGATCGGTAATGACCAATTCAACGCCATGGCACTTTTCATCTTTAAAATGGGGATTGTTAGACATACCGGGAATCGAAATGGGGATATAGCTGATTGGTTTAAAAGTGACACCGGGTAGATTTAAATTATTCAGAGCTATGGATAATAATTGTTTATCAATCCATGGGGCTCCAAATTGTTTAAATGGTTTAGTGGTGCCACGTCCTTCATTTAAGTTGGTTGCTTCTAGCAAGCACATTCCGGGATAAATGAGTGCTGTCTCTAAATCTGGAATATTTGGAGATGGTTTTACCCAAGGCAAATTGGATTCATCAACCCATTGGGATCGCTGCCAGTTCTCTATTGGAATTACGGTTAGGTCAGGCAAGTGAGAAATCCATTTTTCTCCAACGATCATTTTAGAAAGCTCACCCACGGTAAGCCCATACCGAATTGGGATGGGGTAGTAGCCCACAAAGGATTGATAGGATAAATCTAAGATAGGCCCTTCCATATGTTTTCCAGTAATGGGATTGGGACGATCCAAAACAATGACATGGATGCCTGATTCAGCTGCTGCTTCCATCACCAATCCCATTGTTGAAATATAGGTATAGAACCGCGCACCAATATCCTGAATATCATAAAGAATAATCTCTATACCCGCCAATTGTTCTTGCGTAGGTTTACGGTTTTTACCATATAAACTAACCACTTTAGGTAATGTCTTAAATTGGCCATTATATTTTACCTTTTCACCTGCAGCTGCTTCGCCGAATAAGCCATGTTCCGGGGAAAAAATGATTTTTAAATCCACATTATCTAAAGTTAGGAACTGTTCATAGTTGGGTTTCCCATTTCCATCTAAACCCGTTTGATTCGTGACAAGCCCAATAGATTTGTTTTGAATTAATTCTAAATGCTTATCTAATAAAACATCCAAACCGATTTTTACTTTAGATAAATTTGGTGAAGTCTTTACTCTTTTTTCTTCTAATTGAATTTGATGGATAGATTGGGAAATGGTTATACATCCAATCCAAAAGACCATACAGATAAGGAACAGTTTTTTCATTATTTTAATAATGTAAATTTCTTTGTGACGAGTTGATTCGCCTGGGAGAGCTTGGCTATATAAATACCAGAAGGTGCTTCTAAGCCATTAGAGAATAACCCATTCCAATTAAACCTTTGGGTTTTTGCGGCTAATGGTTGGATCGATAATTTGACAATTTCTCTACCCATTATATCTGTAATGGCCAAAAATGCTGTTGTAGAATGATCAAAAACTTGAAATTCAATAGATATAGATCGGTTTGAGGGGTTGGGATACAGAGATGATATGTTAAGTTTTTTGGGAATGGTATTTTCTTCATCACCAACTGCAGCAATGGGTCCATCTAAATAATCTAAAATTCTTGCCATGACATTATTTCTTTTTTCTTTAGGATAAATGGTCTCAAAACCTATACTTAAATAAACCAAACCACCTGAAATAGGGCTACCATCAAACCCACCTAAATAAGAGACCCCTGCTCCGCCGTTTGCTTCATAATCCACGTTATCAAATTTTAAAATAGTTTCAGAATTGACCCCTGGTTTTATGCCATCCGGCCAATCCACATCATAGGTACCATTAGATCCATTATCAAAGGAGAATGCAATATCACCCATGAGTGTTCCAGATACACCTGTGGCGCCATAAGTGCCTTGTTTACCACCAGCGGCATCGGCGATATATTTGGCCTTTAGATAATTTTCAAAAAATAGTTGATCATTTACATTTCCTTTTTCCGAAAGGTCATATCCTATTTCGGAACCTGAAACAAATAATCGACCACCATTCTTAAGATATGATTTAAGAATTTCCTGCTCTTTTTCGGAAAAAGAAGATGTGGTACTACCTTCTTCACCTAATATCCAATCAATAATGGTGTAATCATATAATGACAATTTTCCTGAAACAATTGCTTCATTATTAGCGGAATCAAAAAGATAACTGTTCTGATGAATTGCACTACCGTGTTGGCGAATAAAGTCGAATGTATTATTTGTGCCTGTTACCCGATCAAAACCATTCACAATTAGCACTTTTGGTGTGCTGGCAGAAGAAACCACGCCCAGTACTTCTGAATAGTCACTATCCCCATAATCATTTACGGCACGGGTTTTAATATAATAAGGTTCATTTGGGTTTAGGTTTTGCAATAGAATAGGCGAAGAGGTGAAAGTGCCTAAATCCTCAGTTTCAATTGAATTGAGAAAAACACGTTGTACTTGGAATGAAGTGGCTGTTTGAGAACCGTCAAAATCAATGGCGACAATACCCATACCCATGTTTGTTATTGAAATATTTATAGGAGTGGATGGGGCAGTTTTTTCAGCTAACTTTGTCTTTAATGCATTCCACAACTGATCATATCCATTGTCATACCCGAGCGCCCACATGCCCACGCCGCCTAAGTTTTTTGAAATGGCTAAATCATATTTTTTTGATAGGGATAGACTGTCATCATACCAAGCCTGATACCAACCCGGGTTCTCATATCTATACCATGGTGTCTCAGAATCACTATCCCATATTTTTCCATAAGAAAGGGCCTTTGCTTCAGCCGTAGCATAAATGATTGCAGTACCATTGTCTGTTGTGTTGGCACCTTTGTCTCCAGTGCTTGCGGGCCATTGAATCCCATAATAAGGACAACCCAAAATAATTTTCCCAGCATTATTCCCTGTAGCTGAAAGATAAGTATTCACCGTGTTGGTAATATTGTATGATCCTCCCTTTAGTGGTGCTACAGGGCCTGTGGTTGAACTCCCTTTCCAATGATAATCATATCCCATAATAAATAGGCCGTCGCTTTCACTTGCCAAAGCATTAAAGTCCCAGGCACTACTCCAATCCACAGCCGGTGTGGCCAATGTAACTTGGGCATGAGAAATATCTTTTCTTAAGGCAGCCCTCAAATCTTTAACAAAGGTCACAAGGTTGGATTTTTGTGAAGCAGGGAAGACTTCAAAGTCAATATTCACACCATCGCCATTGGCATTTTTAACCTGGTTCACCAGATTGTTAATTAGGGTCGTTCTATTGCTTTCACTATTGAGTAATGATTCTAATTCTGTTCTGTTGAAAAGGGTCACTGTCAACACCACCTCAACGCCGTTCTCGTGTGCTTTGTTAATGAGGTCCGTCGCTGGCCACCCATGGAGATCAGTTAGTTCACCGGACCCATTGGCCTCTGCGGAAAAATAGGCGATAGTTGATAGAAGGTCATAGTTATAATTCTGCCATTTTGTCCCCTGCCAATAAGGATGATATCCAAATACAGTTTTTGTCAGTGTTTTTTTTCGGGGTTGAAGAAGTCTGGCGGGGCTGGTAGTTGGTTTAAAAGCCGGTTCAAGATAATAAGTATTATTGTATTCAAGTTCAATTTGGTGAATACTTTTGGGTATCTCCTGAGCCACATTCAATGAAATAATTAACCAGATGATTGTCAAATATTTAAACATTACACCCAGAAAATATATTTTCAATTGTTTCGCGTTTTCGGATCAATCGGTGGGCATTCCCATCCAGTAAAACTTCTGCCGCACGAGGACGGGTATTAAAATTATGAGACATGGCATAACCATAGGCACCGGCATCCACGATTGCAATGAGATCATCTTCTTTAATTTTTGGAAATTCTCTGGCGATGGCAATGCGATCAGTATTTTCACAGATGGGGCCAGTAAAATCGTAGGATCCATCGTTTTCACCATGTGTACCCACTTTATAAAGTCGATGGTATGCACCGTATAAAGCAGGTCGCATGAGCGTTTCCATGCCCGCATCGATTCCTACGAAATTTTTATAACTATTTTTTAGCCCAGTCACTTTTGTCAGGATGAACCCGGCGTCCCCTATAAAGGATTTCCCCGGCTCTACCCAAAGCGCTGGCGCTGATGCTTTATCTGGATAGTTGTGGTACATTAAATCGGATAATTTTGAAAAGAGGCGATCATAATCAAGGGGCGTATCTTCATCTTTGTAAGGAATCCCTAATCCACCTCCGATACTGATGAATTCAAAATCTATCCCCAACTTAGCTTCAATCGCTTTCGTATGATAAAAAATGGCTGTGAGTAATTCTACCCAATAATCTTCGTCCAAGTTTCCCGAACCAGCCATACATTGTAAGCCAAATTTTTTAATACCTGCGTCTTGCGCTTTTTGGTAGGCATTGATTATTTTTTCAGCCGGAATTCCAAATTTTGCATTTTCTCCTGCAGTGGTAATTTGAGAAAAGGATCCTTTACCAAACCCAGGATTTAATCGAAAAGAAATGCGAGAAGGCATGCCAAATTTTAATAGTCTATCAAGCGAAGTTTCATCATCTAAATTTAGATATACACCTTTCTTGAGTGCGGTGGCGATATCTCTTTTGGATTCATAATTACCAGTATAAATACAATCCTTAGGATGGATATCAGCTAATTCAGCTGCGTAAATTTCACCAGGACTGGAGCAATCACCACCCAGTTCAGGATGAACCGATTTCATTATTTTCAAGAGATGGGGATTACTATTGGCTTTAACAGCATAACAGATATGGGATTTATGAAAATAGGTGGAAAGCGTATTCTTCAATCGATTCACATTATGTTCAATTCGGTCTTTCTTATAAACATAAGAAGGCGTGCCGTAGGATTGAGCAATAGATGACATTATGTCGATATCTTTAAACAATTCTCTGAGTGGATGTGTGTTCATTATAATTATACTGGTTTAAAAGAGGATGAAACTTATTGAATTTTGGTTTGATGTCATAAGTGAAAGTAGAAGGGTAATGATATAAGTTTTGATTAATTTCCAATGTGGAAATATTAAAGATGCGGTATATATCAATTATTCTAATCTGCTCTTCATTTTTGGCAAGCCAAACCAGTTCGACTATATATTTTAAAGATGGATTTGCAGAAACAGTAACAAGCAGACCAAACCAATGGCTTTTACTTATCGGATTGGTCGGCACAGGGATTGCAACTAATTATGATGATGCCTTTAATGACTATGGCCAAACCAACGGCCTTATGCCGCATCAAATGGCGAAATTTGGCGATTATTGGGGAATCGGGGGGGAATTATTACTTTGGAGTGTTTTGGCAGCATCTGAGAATAAAAAACAAACCCTTCAGTATGCGGGTACAGCGTTTATCGCAAATGGGCTATTGACATATGGTTTAAAATTCGGCGTAGGTCGGTATAGGCCAAACGGAAAAAATAAAAGGTCTTTTCCGTCGGGGCATACGTCAAATAGTTTTTTAACTGCAACCCTTGCCCAGAACATTTATGGATCAAAAGTAGGAATTCCAGCTTACATTTTAGCCGGGATGACGGGCCTTAGCCGAATCCATGATAATGAACATTATTTGAGTGATGTTATTTTTGGTGCAGTCTTGGGAACGGCTGTGGGACGTGGGTTTGGCCATGTTTACAAACAAAACCTTTCGCCCATCATCGGCATTTTGCCTCAAAGCGAAAGTTTGCAATTATATTTTGTTTGGCCACTTTAGTTTTGAATAAATAAGCATGTAGAGGGACAAAGGATTGTCCCTCTACTATAACAACAGACTATTTCTCAGCTGACTGATTGAGAACAAGATTAATTCGAGTCGAATCTAATGTTTCACCAGGTTTGACTATTTCCTCTGCAAAACTGGTGGTGTAAGATTGTCCATTCCACTCAAAAATGGCGCCTGGACCCCATGAACTTCGAGCGATAGCAAACGCTTCGGCAAATGAGGGTTCAGTCTGTTTATCCAAAACTTTCGAGGCATCATTGTCTTTTAATGTATGGGCTGTTTCAATAACCAACGGTAATGAAAATGATTCTTCGATTGTTTTGGTTTCTGCCAATTTTACCGAATCGTCCGGCTGATGTTTTAAGAATCCATTTAGCAGTACAGCAAATGCTGCGATGATGACGAATCCCAATGTGAATCCGTCTGTTTTATTTAGGCGCATGGCGTGCTCCTTTCATTTTGATTAAAAAAAAGAGGGAATGCCGAATGACACTCCCTCCAAGGAATAGTGGGTTAACGGCATACAAATAAAGATTGTTCCAATAAATTTTTTTACCCCCATAATGTAAG
>JABGZQ010000060.1 GCA_018674655.1 Fidelibacterota bacterium
AAAGCGGAGAGGGTGGGATTCGAACCCACGGTACGCTATTAACGTACACACGCTTTCCAAGCGTGCGCCTTAAGCCACTCGGCCACCTCTCCAAGTTTATTCTAACAAAAGTTTAAATGCTTCTCCACCTTTATAACTTTTTATCTTCTTTTCTCTTTTCATGGCTTCCGCTCGTGTAAAATATTTTTCTGACCATACCAATTTCAATGGCCTTCTGTTTTTTGTTGATTTCACAGATCCTCTATTATGAGCTTTCAATCGCATCTCCAAGTTCTCTGTCGAACCGATATAGTACCTATTATCCATTTCACTCTTTAATATATAGACATAATACACAAAAGAATATACTGTTTAATACGATCTATTTTTATTTTTCACATCCCGCAGTATGCGGGACGCCTTAAGCCCCGCAGAATGCGGGGCCACCTCTCCAGATATAACGAATAATTATATATTTACAATTATTCAGATTTTTCTTCGGATGGTTTCTCTTCTGACTTTGGATCAACAAGTTCTTCCGCTGGTGCATCATTTGATGCTTCAGTCGATTCGTCTACTTTTGGTTCTTCTTCAGATGGTGCTTCAGCCTCAGCTACCGCTTCTATCTCTTCTTTTTTTGAGTCATCCGACGCATCTGCAGGAGGGTCTTCAGCTACAACTTCAGTGGCTTCAGCCTCAGCTGCCGCTTCTATCTCTTCTTTTTTTGGGTCATCCGACGCATCTGCAGGAGGGTCTTCAGCTACAACTTCAGTGGCTTCAGCCTCAGCTGCCGCTTCTGTCTCTTCTTTTATTGAGTCATCCGACGCATCCGAAGGAGCATCTTCAGCTACAACTTCAGTGGCTTCAGCCTCAGCTACCGCTTCTTCTACTGCAGGTTTCGAGCTATCAGCGCTTAAATCTTTTAATTCAATGTCTGCTAAATTTGCATCTGAATCCATTGCTTTGAGCGTTGCCTCTAAGCTTGCACCTTTTTCCATTGATATCATGGATTCATTAAAGCGCCAATACCCCTCTTTATCCGATTCAACACTTTTAACAAATTTAACGTGAGCCAAATCTTTACCACCATGTTTGGAGGCCTTCTCTGCAAAACTTTTTTGTTTCTTAGCCATAAATAAATTTCTCCTGTTCAAAAATCATGTGAAAATAGCCGGCGAATATAATGAGGATTTATCTTTTTTCATTGAACAATTAACATATTAACTACTCTGGGCGCCACTCATATTCCATTACTTCTCCATCTTGCCAGTTTCGTGGTTTCTTTTCTCCGGTCACTACACGCATATGCGTATTGTCAATAAATTCCATTAGACTGATTCTATTTTTCTTCGAATTATCCATATCCAAAGTTAATACCCAAGGTTTTCGACTAAAGTCGAATTCAAAATCACCTTTTTCTTGATCGCTAATTTTCGTTCCTAAAGATAGTCCCTGCATAAACCGACCTTTCATACCTGAGTCATCAGGCTCAAATACCCATACGACTTCAATAATTTGACCTTTATAGTACCATTTACCTGCCATACTACGAATATATTCAATTTTTTCTACCTCCACAGGTTCGGCTTGATTTTTTGCAAAATCTTGAGCGTCCACTGAAAGAGAATAGATAACACTGGCACTCAAAGTTTTATCCATGGGAAGTTTTGCATGGGGATGCATCCCTTCAGCCAAATATTCGTTATATAATGGTATTTTTTGTCTTGTAACTCTAGATTTTAGACCGCCTGTTCGCGTCCATACCATTTTGCCATCCATGAGATCTTCACTGATTTCAATCGATATTTCTACACCCATTAAGTTCGATTTAGGCTGGGGATTATGAATCGTTATTACCGGACGGGTAATATCATATTTTACACTATCAATCAAATTGGATTCTGACGTATTCATGGCCAAATCAACACCCTTAAAAACTATATTATAAATAGAGCCATCCTGCAATACAGGTGGATTTTTAGGTAACTTTGGAGGGTCAATAATTGTTTCAAGTTCTGTTCCAACTAAATCAAAAGTGACTGGTGAGTTTGGATCAGACACGCCGCCAACTTGTGTGTATATAAATTGTCCGGTACTTAACCCTTCTGAAATTCCGTAAGCCACATCCAGGTGATTAACTGCAGTTTTGGATTCGGGGTATTTAATTTCTAATGTGGGTGGAATATCATCAAACACAACACTCATAATGAACTTTTTACCCGTATTCCCTGCCTTGTCTGTACCCTGTAACGTAATTCGGTACATGGCATCTGTCACTAGTGCTAAATCTGGAAGCGTGGAATTGTCATGCGATGCTGCGCTCAATAATTCGGGCGTAAGTTCAAATGTATGTGGTGCAGACGGATCTGCATTTCCGCCCATATGGATCCAGGTATACTTCCCACTGACCAGCTCTTCATTCACCGTCCACTTTAGCAATTGGGAATTCACCCTCGCGCTGGTGCTTGGAAAAACGTCAGTAAATTTTGGTTTCGATTTGTCGTAAGTGACATTTTTCGCTAAAGATAATACTGCCTCATTTCCGGAGCGATCGATGGCCGTAATGGATAGATTGTAAATTGTACCATCTGTTAAATCTAATTGGTTCGTTAATTTTCCTTGAGAAAAAGATCCCGCCTTCAGTTCATCGCCGATCATATCGATTGATAGTGGGCCAGAACCATCAATAGGTGTCCAAATTAAATTGGCCATGAGTAGCGGTTCATTCAATGTATAGCTCACTTCATTTATATTGGTGAATCCATTTTCTATTGGGAATAAAACAGAAACCACCGGCGGTTCATTATCGAAGAATAAATTCCCTAATTCGGTGGTAGACGAATTGCCGGCTCGATCTGTACCCGTATATACAACCCGATACCATGCACCACTGGTTAAGGCTGGTGCTGGATCAAAATTCACTTCTGGATAATCTCCATCCAACAATTGATCTCCAATCATTTTTGACACATGGGTGCCAGCGGGGTCTGGGTTACCTTCTACCCAAATCCATTCAACCTGCGCTTCGGAAAGGACTTCATTCGTTCTAAGACCGAGAGTCGGTGTATTTATATATGAATCCGGCGAAGGTGAAGTGATAGATATTTCAGGGGGAATATCGTCAAAGGTTACCCCAGTGATTTCCGCTGATTTGCCCTTGTTCCCAGCCATATCCTGGCCTTCTATTCGAATATTATACGTGGTATTGCTTGTTAAATTGGTGTTCGAATTAATATTGATCCCTTTGATCTGCCCTGCATTTAATTGATCTCCCAGTAGGTCAATTGTATGCGGACTCATGGGATCATTATTCCCGCCTCTTCTTTCAAGAATAATTGAACCGGATGCTAATAATTCCTTTAACTCATAATCTAAATTGATTTGATTATAAAATCCATTTTCTATAGGTTGTGTTATGGCAATTTCGGGTAGCGTTATATCAAAGGTAATATTATTAATGGACACTAATTCGGAGACATTGCCAGCTAAATCTTCCCCAGAGAATTCAATGGTATATATGCCACCATCTTTTAATGCCATATCATTCTCAAATGATTCGTCATAATGGTCACCCTGTTTTAGCCGCATTCCCGTCATTTCTATCTCATGAGGGCTGAGAGGATCTTCCGCTCCACCGGACCGGACAAAACGCATTTGCCCTTTTCCCATTTCTTCTGATGTACCATAGGTAAGGACAGCGGTATTGACGATGGAACCTGATTTAGGTGCTGATAATGATAACGCTGGCGGTAAAATATCAAAATAGACATCATTAATTGGCGTAATGGTTGCCGGATTCCCTGCTTTATCCCATGCTTCTATTGAAACGGTGTATCGGCCGCCATCGGCCAATTGTGACGTAATGCCAATGTCATGATCGCTATGCACACCTTCAGTCAACAATGCGCCTGTTAAAGAAACCCTATGCGGCGAGTTACCATCGATGGTACCACTGGTTTGGCTATAGATAACCACAGCCTCTTTTAACAGTTCGTTACTCATGTATGACACAATAGTCTTTTTAATTTGCTCGGAATCAATGGGGCGACTGATGGATAACTCAGGCGGTTGGTTGTCAAATACAATATTCGACAATATAATCGGAGCCGCATCATTGCCGGCGTAATCCAAACCGTTAAATTCAATTTTATAAATCGACCCATTCTGAAGATTTGGCCCATTTCGCAATGCTTTGTTTATAAAGTTTCCCCCATTGAGTTCTGAGTCAGAAAGGGCCACCGTGTGTGGCGAACGAGGATCTGCCGCCCCACTGGTTTGGGTGAATACGATGGTGCTGTTCTTTAAATTCTCACTCAAAGAATAACTTAACGCATTGGTATTTATATAACTATCATTCACCATATTGTCTATTGTAATAACCGGAGGTGTAATATCATAAGTGATATGAGATATTTTAGACTCTTTCGCAACATTCCCTGCAGGGTCTATGCCGTTAATTGTTAATGTATATGTGGCACCATCCACCCATTTTAATTCAGGGAATATTGATTTTTCAAACAACCCCGATTGAAGATATTTGCCTTCTAAGGCAAATTTATAGGGTGCATTTGGATCGGCTTTATCCCCGATATGAGATAATTCAATTATCCCTTCTGTCAAATCCTCACTGATTGAAAACGAAATGTCTTGTGTATTTCGGTATGAATTATTCACCGGATCAGAAATAAGTATAGACGGCGGCTCGTCGTCAAATACAATCTCAGTAACCAATACGTCTGGCGCCATATTCCCGGCAGCATCTAATCCTTCAAATCGAATATTGTATACGGCACCATTCACTAATTTGACAAATGAGGCTGGAAGTTTCCCACCTTGCACCCCTTTTTTCTTTTTACCACCAGCAAGGGTTATCATGTGAGTTGTTTTCGGATCCGATGTACCACCCACGTGATCAAAATATATTTTTCCAGAAACCAAATCTTCTGTAAGCGTATATTCGATATTTGCTTCTCTAATATGCTGTTTATCCATAGGCGTGACATTTACAAATTCTGGTGGAATCGTATCAAATAGAATGCCGTCTACTGAATAGGATTCTGACAAATTTCCCGCAAGATCGCTTCCTTCAATCGTGATGGTATAGGAGACGCCATTCACCAATTGAGGTGGTGCAGAGAATTCATAATCAATAAAGTCTCCCCCCGTTAGCAATTCATCTTTCAATGGTCTGATATGGGGCGATTTAGGATCATTACCTTCGGTAGCATGCCATCGAACAGAACCGAATTCTATGGGTTCGCTAATACTTAAAGTAAGCTTTGTATGATTTATGGGCGAATTTGATAGAGGGCTGAGAATGGTTAATACGGGTGGCG
>JABGZQ010000074.1 GCA_018674655.1 Fidelibacterota bacterium
AGGATAAGCGCTGAAAGCATATAAGTGCGAAACCTGTCCTAAGATTAGTTCTCCCTATCATATTGATAATAAGGCTCGTTGTAGACTACGACGTTGATAGGCCACAAGTGTAAGTGCAGTAATGCATTCAGCTGAGTGGTACTAATTGGCCGAAAGGCTTTATCAATCTTTCTTGATCAATTGAAGATCCGCATCAATTCCCTGAAATTTCTCCGGTGATCATAGCGTAGGAGTTACACCCGATCCCATCTCGAACTCGGAAGTTAAGCCCTACAGCGCCGATGGTACTGCGCGGGTAACTAGCGTGGGAGAGTAGGTCGTCGCCGGGAACTTTAGAAAGCCCCGATTTTTATCGGGGCTTTTCTATTTTATAGAACAATCTAATTTTAAAATTGAATAAAATGTTTGGTGTTAATTTCATGTGACGACGAACACAGAGAATCCAATAGTTCTTGAAGAGAATTATATGCTAAGGTAAATTAACTACCGAAATAATAAATAATTACTACCATGGTAAAAAACACTTATAAAAATTTCTTAATTTCCTTCTTTTTTTCCGCAACAGTATTGTCTGCACAGGCTAAACTGGACGGGCAGTTCTACGAATATGCTACGTATTATATGAGCAATATTGATGTGCAAACGGGGGAATCTAATGTACCCTTCTTTCGATTTCGAATTTATTCAAATTCATACCCGATTTATGCAAAAGCCTGGTTTAGGGCGTCCGTCCTTTCTCCATCCCTTGGAATCAATTCATGGTCGACCTTAGTCGCAATTGAGACCAATGCGTTCCAAATGAAAGCAGACGTAGTTTTGGATAATCGAAATTTTACCAGTAATACCACATCTCTTATCGATGAAGGGAATCCACCCAATATGGTACCGGTTTATATTCAAGTAATAGAATCGATTAATCTTTCTGAATTTGAATCAATGATCAGTGCCGTTTTGACAACGGGACAGTTAGCAGATGGCGAATACAAATTTGAATTAAATATCTATTCAGGAGCCACACAATCAGATCTCTCCCTGTCTGATTCCCGATCAAAAACAATATTTGTGGAATCATCCTCCGGAATAAACCTTGAATCTCCCGGTGGTGAATTGGCAGATACTTCTTTTAATATGGTTTACACAACCTATCCAATTTTTAATTGGAATAAAGGCTATTGCCGTAATTGTGAAACGTATATCAGAGTGGCTGAATTTAAAGTGGGGTACCACTCCTCAACTGAAGAAGCCATGCGTGATGAACGCATGCTGCCATTCAACCAATCGGAATCCTGGGTGAAACTTGATGATGTGAGTACATATCAATATCCAATTTCTGATGCACGACCATTGAGTTATGGTAAAATCTATTTATGGCAAATAAAAACAAGTGTACCCACGACAAATGGTTTGGAAGATCAGGTGTCGCCTATATATGCATTTAAGATTTCGAACCCATCACTGGCATCCAATTCATCTTCTAATAACATGATGGATGAAAAATTAAGACAGGCGATGGGGGACGATCAATTTAATGCACTTTTTGGGCCAGATAGCCCATTAGATGGGTTTAGTCCTACCGGAAAGATTTTACTTAATAATAAAACAATTGATGAAGCAACAATCTTGGGGATATTTAACCAGATGGCTCAAAATAAAGTTAGTATTAATTCAGTTGAAATTGAGAAATAAGATGCCTTTGCTCAGAAACTTTTGTATTTATTTATGCTTCCTATCGATGGGTTTTGGGGGAGACAGAATTGCGGTGGCAACAAAGGTCATTGGTACAGTGCATTACACTCGTGGAAAAGTGGCCCCAAAAATATTGAATAAAGGACATATCTTTGAAAGTGGGGATGTTGTAAAGACAGAAAAGGGTGGGTTTGTTGCCTTGATTTTTATTGACGATAAATCTGCTTTAAAAATAAAAGAAAATACTGAATTGGTTATTGCTGGGAAACGATCGGCCAAAGCCATTGCAAAAGAAATCAACTTAAGCGGGGGTATCATTCGCGCTCAAGTGAATAAACAACAAAAGGGTGATTTTATTATACGGACTTCTGTTTCTGTTGCGTCTGTTAAAGGTACAGATTTTTGGCTCATTTCAGATAGTAAAATGGGCGACTCAGTTATTGGAATCAATGGCGTTGTGATGCTCATGAATCAATTAACAGGCGAATCTTTAGATATAACAGGTGGTATAACAGGTTTCTCATCACAAAATGGTGCGGTTCAATCATTCACCACTGATCCGAACACGATTCCAGATGATCCAACGGCGACAGAAGGAGATGACAAAATATTAAAAATTGAATTCGAGGACGCTTCAGGTAAAACGAAGACCTTGATCTTAAAATATAAATAACTTATTCAGTGAAACATAGAAAGTGTTTTCTGGGTAATGGGATAAAACTTATCCCTTGTCTTTTTCTGATTCAAATTGGGTTTTCTCAAACTCAAATCCTTCATCATAATCCACCGCCTTCCGGGATCATTGGAGAGGATTTGATTATCCATGCTACTTTATTGGAGACGACAGATCCCATAGAGGCGACTCTTTATTATCGATTACCCGGGGGAGAATCCTATTTGGAGATTAATTGTTATAAAGTGGGATTTAATTGGGAAGCAGTTATTCCAGAATTTGCTCTAACTGAAAGTGGATTGGAATATGTAATTACTTTTCAATTTCAGGATGGAAGAATTGCGTCTTTTCCGATGGTGGATCCATTTAATAGGCCCCATTTACTTAATACTATTCCACCAGAAGATTCTGGAGATATTGATGTATTTGGCGAACTTCCTAATGTAGATATTCTAATACTTTCACCAGAGCCTTATGATATTGTAGATCAAAATTCTGTACTAGTTGCTGCATCATTTTTTAGTGTAAATAATGTTGATGAATCTACAGTTCGTCTTTTTATTGATGGCGAGGATGTATCTGCTAAAATGTTATTGGAAGATGGTATTCTAAGCTATGATCCTGGGACAATGAAGACAGGAATTCACATTATAGAAATTCAAATGAAGGATTTAGAGCAGCAAGATTTAGCACCGGTACAATGGTCGTTTACTTATGGAACGATCCAAAAAAACATGTCTAAATTATTTGAATATAACGGCGGTGTTAATAGTCGAATCTCTACCGAAACTGTTGCAGGTACGCCATTAAATATTGCTGAAATCATGGGAGATTTATCTCTAAATGTCCAATGGGCTAAATTGTCGACAAACATGCGATTAACATCTCGAGAATCCCCATACCTTCAACCCCATAACCGACTGGGTACCCAGTTTTCATTTGGATCTATTCTTAACTTAGATATTGGCGATTTTTACCCTCGGTTCAATCCATTTACGATAGATGGGAAAAGGGTTCGAGGTCTTGGCCTAAATGCGGATTTGAAGTGGGTGAGGCTTCAGTTCATTAAAGGTGAATTAAACAGGGAAGTCCACCAGCAAAACATCGTGAATGGTGGTTATCAAATTTTACCTGATTTAACTGAGACGAAGGAAGATGGATCAAAAACATATTATTTAGATCGTACCGGATTTGCCTTTAAAAGAAAAATATCCGGAATAAGGCTCTCATTAGATTTATTTTCAAAATTACGTGCCGGTATTCATTTTATGAAGATTCGTGATGATACAACATCCGTAAACCGTGTGTTAAGTGGTGCAGAATTTTCTACAGATTCATTAGTGGCTGGAGTCACGCCTGGCACTTATGATATTGATTCATTTAAAGCAGCGTTGAATTCTGGCGGTCATACACTTAATACGCCAACATCTAACTGGCGTGGACAAAAACCAATGGATAATTTGGTTGTTGGTTTCAATCTCGGTACATCTTTTGACCAAAAGAAGATGACGCTCGATTTCAATTGGAATATGAGTTTATTTAATAGAGATATATGGGATGGTGCCATGTCACGTGCGGATCTAGACACGGCACTTGATGATTCTTTAGACGGTTGGATCGGAGTTCAGTACGATCCAAATGGTAAGGAAATTGAAGGAACGACTAAAATAGATACCGCTTTAATTGCCATAAATCCGATTAAATTTCAGGAAATCTTTATCATTAATTCGAATATGTCACCGTTAGTTCCCATTGACATAAATGCAATGAAAGCACATCCAATATCATCAGTAATAAATATGCCATCTTCCGCATTTAATATTCGGCTTCGGGGACACTATGCCCAAAATAGCTTTCTTTTAGAATACCGACAAGTTGGCCCAGAATATGTGTCACTGGCAAACCCATTTCTTAGGAGTAACGCGCGCCAGTTTACCATTTCTGATAGAGTCTCATTATTAAATCGATCCTTATTTTTAAACTTTGGATTTAAACATCTGGACAATAAAATTCTTCGCACAACCGTTAATCCATTAAATACAAATACATTTTTTATTAATATGACTTTTCTACCTGGTCCTGAAATGCCATCGGTCATTGTAAACTATCAATCCATCGGTAAAAACAATGAGAAAACGAAGTTAGATTCAGTTGGAAGTACCGTTATTGATCTTCGGGAAGATTCAAAAGCAGCTTCCAATATGATGGCGGTAACGGTGCCATTCACCAGTGGTGAGATAAAACAAAACCTAACTCTGAATATTGGTAATGTAACTAATTTGGATAATTTATTAAAAAAACGGAGTTCTGGTTACCTATTCCCAAAAACCGATTCTAAAACAATTTCTATCAATTTATCTTCTGCATTCCCAAGCCAATTGAAAACGATAACCCAATTTAGTCAAACCAAACTTGAGATTCCGACCATGAATGGCAATACGCTCGTTAAAACGCCTTATACATGGACAAATATATCATTGTCGGCCAATTATCACCTTTTCCAGGATAAAATGTTAGCAAAAGGATCGATTTCTCTGTTAAATAGTCAAAGTCAGATTAACTCTCAATTGCTTGGTTTTAGAGCAGGAGCAGATTATCGAATTAATAAAAACCTATCTGCAACATTTATGAGCCAAATTAGATTGAACTATATTCCCAGTTTTAAAAAGGATAATTTGGATAATGATGGGGATGGGCAAGTGGATAATGCCAATGAAGTATTGAAAATAAATTCAACAGGGATTATACTCACACTTCAATATAACTTTTGAACATGATGATTACCCCTAAACACATCCAAAAGTATGCTCAAGACAACTGGGTAGGTTGGCTCATAACTCTTGGTGCGATCATCGTCGTTTCTCTTTTTCACTGGATTGGTGCATTTGACTCAATTGAGCTCAAGACCTATGATTATCGATTTAATACTGTGCGTGGCCCTTTGACCGGGTGGACGATTTCCGATTCCACATATATCAACCGTGGGACAGATGTTGTATTACTTGAAGTTGATGATGAGGCATGGCGCCTGATGCCGGAAGAGTGGCCATACCCACGGGGAAGTGTGTGGGGGAGAGTTGTGCGTAACCTCTATAAATCAGGGGCAAAGGTCATCGTTTTTGATATTCAATTTGATGCACCAGAAAATCGTTCTGAGATATATCAGGATTTAATTAAATCCACCACGACTGAATATATTATGGATCAGGTACCAAATATTCGAGATACGACCCAAGCAAAATATATTTGGGAATCGATTCCATATTTGATTCCCCGTCATGGGGATAAAATTTTAGGTGAAGCTATCACCGAGGCACAAATGTTTGGTACAAAGGTGGTGATGAATGTAAAAATGGTGACAGAACCATCGTTGATTCCACCACAATATATTTCTTACCCGGTAAAACCGGTTACCGAAGCCAAACCGGAAATGGGACTTATTAATGATCAAATGGATATAGATGGGTTTTCTCGTCGTTATGCTCTTTTTGGAGAAATGGCCCATGAACCAGAAAAGTATTATTTAACGTTAGCGGTAAAAGCATTAAAAGCCTTTAAAGAAATTCCGGATTCAGCAAAGCCATATTTTGATCGGGAAAACTTAACCTGGCTATATGGTGAAAATAAGATTAAAGCTTATGGTGCTGGCAATTCATTCCTTGTGAATTATTATGGACCACCTTCCGGTTACAAATATCCGGGAGAAAAAGATTTACCAGCTTGGGGGACATTCCCAAAATATTCACTGGCCTATGTGATTGATACTGAAGATGTAACCTTGCGTGATCCCATTGAGGACTTGGATTGGATGAGTCAATTCTTACCGGGAGAAATTCCAGAATGGATACAAGCTATAGAAGATCCGATAGAACGCAGTGAAATGATGGATGCCATGGGACTTGGGGAAGAATTTGATATTACCAAATCTCCTTTTTATAATAAAATTGTTGTCATCGGCACATCTGTTGAAGTTCATCACGATTACAAACAAACGCCATTTTATAATTTTTGGGGTATTCAGCAATTAACACCGGGGATGGAAACTCATGGTAACGCAATTCAAACATTATTGGATGAGAATTACATAAATGTATTGGGTGGGCAGTTAACAGAATTGGTATACGGATACCCCATAAGTCACACATTATTGATTGCGCTTTTGAGTTTAATTGCATTTCTAATACTGTCTTTCCTAAATCCAGTTGTTGCGGGTATCCTGATTATTTTTGAGGGTGTAATTTATTTTGGCATCGCTTGTGGGCTATTTGTTGATGATCTGTTCTGGATGGTGAAAAGTACATTGGCCTTCATTTTACCCAATTCAATGGTGATAGATAATCCTGGATTATTTGTAACAGATCTTCCTGAAATTGGTCAATCGCTTGTAGTACCAATTGTGGCACCTATGGTCAGTCTAGTTGTTACTTATACGGCCAATGTTATCTATAAGTTTATCGTTGAACAAAAAGATAAGAATTTTCTAAAAGACACTTTCGGCGCATATATATCACCCGATTTAATTGACCAGATGTATGCAGATAAACAGGAACCTAAATTGGGTGGTGTCGCAGGGTATCACACAGCATTTTTCTCAGATATTCAAAGTTTTTCCTCATTCTCTGAAGTATTAGAACCCACTCGGATGGTGAGCTTAATGAATCAATACCTAACTGAAATGACGGATACTTTGCTCGAGCATAAAGGTACACTTGATAAATATATTGGGGATGCTATTGTGGCTTTTTACGGTGCGCCTGTTCCACTTGAGAATCATGAATATCATGCCTGCTTAACCGCATTAGAAATGGAAAACAAATTGGTTGAAATGAGACAAAGATGGAAAGAAGAAGGTGATTGGCCTGACTTAGTCCACAATATTCGCCATCGCGTAGGATTGAATTCGGGAGAAATGGTTACGGGAAATATGGGTTCGGCCATGCGAATGAATTATACCATGATGGGTGATACGGTTAATCTTGCCGCGCGTTTGGAACCTGCCGCTAAACATTATGGGGTATATATTTTTGTTGCTGAAAACACCTACAAAGTCGTTGCAGATCAATTCGAGTGGAGATTCTTGGATAACCTCCGTGTGAAGGGAAAGAAAAAGCCAGTTAAGGCTTACGAGTTATTATCGTTAAAAGGTGAATTGTCGAAGGAGAATAGACAGCTTGTGGACGCCTTTGATGATGGAATGAAATTATATCTTGACCAAAACTGGGTGAAAGCCAAAAAACGATTTAAGGATGCGTTGGCCTTAGAAGAATCATTTTTGGATAGACCAACCACACCATCTAAAGTTTACATTGATCGATGTGATTATTATAATAATGAACCCCCTGGAAAAGACTGGAATGGGGTCTGGACAATGACGACGAAATAAGCACATTTCGTATTCTGAAGCCATCATGCTTCAACGTAATTTCCGAATCTAATTATGATGCAAAAAACTCGCGGTAATATACTTTGGGTCGATGATGAAATTGATCATTTAAAACCTCATATCCTTTTTTTGGAAGAAAAAGGATATTCCATTGTTACATGTGCCAATGGTAAGGATGGTATTGATCTATCAAAAAACACAGTCTTTGACCTCGTGCTTTTAGATCAATTCATGCCTGGATTAGATGGTATGGAGACCCTAAGGGGCATTAAAGAAAATAACCCTGCATTGCCGATTATCATGATTACCAAAAGTGAAGAAGAATGGCTTATGGATGAAGCTATTTCGGAAAAAATAGCTCAATTTTTAATAAAGCCGGTCAATCCAAATCAAATTTTTATGGCGTGTAAACAAGTACTGGAAAATATAAAAATTCGTAGTGAGAAGACAAACAGTGGATACCTGCAGGAATTCCAAAAAATTGAAATAGATGTAGAAGAAGCGACTTCATTTAATGATTGGTGGCGGATTTATAACCGATTGGTAAAATGGCAATTAGATTTTGATGAGCAGAAGGAAGTGAGTTTAAATCAAATATTAGAAGAACAAATTCAATCCTCTAATAGAAAGTTTACTCATTTTGTCGAAGATAATTATGAAAAATGGTTAGTAGAAAAAGATCGCCCCAATCTTTCAACTGATGTATTTCAAAAATTTGTTCAACCAATTCTAATGGAAAATACTAAAGTCTGCATGCTCGTGATGGATGCCATGCGGCTAGATCAGTTTATGTCTTTATACCCAATGTTGGCCGAAAATTTCACCATTCGTATTGAATCATCCTCATCAATTCTCCCATCATCAACGCCGTTTAGTCGTAATGCAATTTTCTCAGGTCTATTCCCTGAGGAATTTTGTCGTAAATATCCGGAACAATTAAGCGCCATGTCAGAAGATCGAGGTAGCCTAAATCAGTTTGAAAAAACGTTTTTAAAAGACCAATTGACACGAGCTGGATTGACTGATAAATCGCTTCATTACCATAAAATATGGGCGGCAAACGAAGGGCAGAAATTTCAATCCAGAGTGAGTGAATATCTCAATTTAGACTTGTTGGCCATTGTAGTAAATTTTGTTGATCAACTGGCACATAGGCGGTCTGAATCAGATGTAATAAAAGAGATGGTTCCTGATGAATCTGGATATAGGCATGCTGTAAAGGTCTGGTATGAAAATTCATGGATTCGTTCTGTGTTAACCGATCTCGGTGCTGCGGGATATAAAATTGTGTTGACGAGTGATCATGGGAGTATCATGGTCAATCGAAGTTCCATGGTAGCAGCGGACAAACATTCTTCTTCTGGTGTCCGTCATAAACATGGGAGAAATATCAATGCCAATGATAAAAGTGCTCTTGATATTCGAAATTTAGAATCCTACAAACTTCCATCACTTGGACATCAGAATAACTATTTATTGGCTAAGGATGACTATTTTTTTCTATACCCAAATGAACAACATAAGTATAAAAATATGTTAAAGGGTAGTTTTCAACATGGTGGGTTATCCATGGAAGAAATGATGGTTCCAATATTTATAATGGATCCAAAATGAAAGAGGTTACTTTAAACTCTGTCAAGGAAACCAAATCTTTTTCAGAAGAATTCGCCAGAAAAACTCCCAAAGGAACCATTATTGCATTAATCGGAAATCTCGGGTCAGGGAAAACCACTTTTGCTCAAGGTTTTGCCCTTGGATTGGGAATTCAAGATTCTGTTATATCGCCCACCTTTAAACTGGTGAGTGAATACGAAGGTCTTGATCAAGCACTATATCACATCGATTGTTATCGACTAGATACACCACTAGATTTTATCAATATCGGTGGTGAAAACTATATAAACCCAGAGAATGGGATTACATTGATAGAATGGGCAGAACGAATTAAACCCTTTTGGACAGATGATTGGGTATTCATTCATTTTAATCGTGTTTCTGAAAATCCTAATGCCAGGTTAATTAAGATATCAGGGAGAGTTGATTGAATATTTTCGCCATTGAAACAAGTACAGATTGGTGTAGTATTGCATTTATACAAAATGAAAAATGTTTGTCTAAAATTGAGAAACAGATTCCTAGAAAACATGCAGAAAAACTCCCAGAGTTCTATAAATCCTTAAACCAAAAGATGTCACTTGATAAAATAAATTTAGATGCCATTGCTATTTCCATTGGACCGGGTTCATTTACAGGGTTGCGAGTTGGTTTGGGTTTTGCAAAAGGGTTGGCCTTCGCGAAAGGATTACCCATTGTTCCTGTTCCTACATTGCAAACGATTGCAACAGGTTGTGATATAATATCCGACGAATTTACCGTATTATTATATTCTCATAGTGAAGTTGTTTTCCACCAGAAATTTTCACAGACTAAGGATCGTTTAAGGGCACTCACCCAAGAAAAAGCAGACGTATGGTCTGCTTTAAATCTTTCTGGGGAGATCGTCCAGTATGGGTGTGAAGCACTCATGAATGATGAACCATTTATTTCGAGTTCGCCCAGTGCAGAAATGACAGGAATATTGGCAGAAAAATATTTCGATGATTGGGTAGTCCATACCCCATTTGAATTGGTGCCTAATTATATTTCTGCATTCACATTAGGTGCGAAAAAGTGAATATACGTAAAATGACACTCAATGATTTGGATATCATTTATGAAATGGAAAAACGAATATTTAATGATGCATGGTCAAAAGAATCCATAAAAAATGAGTTAATTCGGGCAGGCCATTCCCTAACCCTCATCTGCGAACTACAAGGGAAAACAATTGGATATTTTTTCGCTCAATTGGTGGAAAATGAAGCACATATTTTAAATATTGCAATAGATACTCCCTATCAACACCGGGGGTACGGCAAACAATTTTTAGATCAAATAATAAAAATATACTTAGAGAATGTAAACGTGTTTTTGGAGGTGAAACGATCTAATTTCTCCGCAATAAATTTGTACTTAAGTTTTGGATTTGAAGAGATTAATATTCGAAGTGATTATTATTCTGATGGAGAAGATGCTTTAATTATGGTAAAAAAAAATAAAGAATATGACCTGGTTTCGTCGCAAAGATAAAAATATTGCGGAACTGGGGAAAAAAGATATTCCCAGTGGTTTATGGACAAAATGTCCAACCTGTACAGAAATCCAGTATAAACCTGAATTAGATAAAAACCATTCTGTTTGTAGACATTGTGGTCACCATTTTCGTGTTTCGCCAGAAGTATACCGTGATCTTCTTTTAGATCATGGAAGCATTGAGGATATATTTTCAAATGTAAAATCTGCTGATCCCCTAAAATTTAAAGCCAAAAAAAAGTATTCGAATCAATTGGAATCTGCTATTGATAAAAGCGGACAAAATGATGCGATCAATTGTTATTTCGGAAATATCAATAGTCATAAAATTATTCTTGGGGTCATGAATTTTTCTTTTATTGGTGGTAGTATGGGCTCGGTGGTTGGTGAATTATTTTCTAGATCGGTTGATTTGGCCCGTGAAAAGAGTATTCCATTTGTTTTGATTAGCTCTTCCGGTGGAGCTCGGATGCAAGAATCTGCATTATCACTCATGCAATTAGCTAAAACCAGTTCTAAGCTGGCAAGATTTCAGGAAGAAGGGGGACTATATATTCCAGTATTAACTGATCCTACGACTGGGGGTGTCACTGCCAGTTTTGGAATGTTGGGCGATGTCATTCTTGCTGAACCAGGTGCATTGATCGGTTTTGCGGGCCCGAGAGTCATTAAACAAACCATTGGCGAAGATCTCCCAGAAGGCTTTCAACGTGCTGAATTTTTACAAGAAAAAGGATTTATAGATCATATTGTGACTCGTTCAGAAATGAAACAATTATTAACAAAATTAATTACAATTCTAAAAAAATGAATAACCCAAATATTTTAATTACAAATGATGATGGCATCCATGCCTCTGGTATTTATGCCTTGTGGGAAGCCATGTCCCAAATTGGTCGTGTGACAGTTGTAGCGCCAAATACTGAGAAGAGTGCTGTTGGTCATGCTATTACGATTTCTGATCCCATACGAATTCAAGAAATAACCCGACATGGTGGTTTTGAAGGATATTCCGTAAATGGGACACCTGCTGATTGTGTAAAAGTAGCTTTTTATTCCATTATGGATGACAAACCTGATCTTATTGTTTCAGGGATTAATATGGGCGCAAATATTGGCACAAATATTCTTTATTCGGGAACGGTCTCTGCAGCAAATTTGGGAACCATGAAGGGAATCCCTTCCATTGCCTATAGTTTAGATACAATTCGAAATGGGGACTTTACCGCATCAAAACCCATTACGCAAAAAGTCGCTAAAAAAGTGTTAGAAAATGGCATGCCAAAAGGAACACTGTTGAATGTGAACATCCCTAATTGTGACAAAAATGACATTCAAGGGTTTCGCGTAACCAAACAAGGAACAGAATTTTGGGAAGATTTGCTAGAAAGTCGTGATGATCCTCGTGGGCGAAAATATTTATGGATGACGGGAAAAAGGATCAATGAGGATGATGCATTGGATTTGGATGGGTTTGCTATTGCAAATAATTTTGTCAGTTTAACACCTATCCATTATAAATTAACTAACGAATCATTTTTACCTGAATTGGACACTTGGGATCTAAAATGAACCATTCCCAAGAACAGGGTGTTATCATTCTTGATTTTGGTTCACAATATACTCAGTTGATTGCGCGTCGAATTCGTGAACAAAATGTATTTTCTGAAATATTACCTTCGAATTGCTCCTTACCTGACATTTTAGAAAGAAAGCCGTCCGCAATTATTTTATCAGGTGGCCCATCAAGTGTGTTTGGAGATACTGCACCAGATTTTGATTTATCAATTCTTGAAACAAAAATACCGGTATTAGGAATTTGTTATGGTTTGCAATTATTGGTTCATCATAGTGGCGGAACTGTAGAATCAGTTGGCCAAGGAGAATATGGATTTGGCAGATTAAATATTCACAATTCTGAGTCACTTTTTAATTCAGTTTCACAAAGTACTCAAGTCTGGATGAGTCATATGGATCGCGTTACGATTGTACCGAGTGGCTGGCAAGTTTTGGCCGAATCAGAAAATGGTATTATTGCATCATTATGTCAACCAGAAAAAAAGTGGTATACAACTCAATTCCATCCTGAAGTAGTTCATACATTGGAAGGTGAGACCATTCTAAATAATTTTTTATTTAAAATTGCCCATTGTGAACCCAATTGGACGGCAGGAAATTTTATTCATGAACAAGTTGAAAACATCCAAAATAAGGTCGGGGATGGGCAAGTAATTTGTGGTGTGAGTGGCGGTGTAGATTCTTCGGTCGTTGGGGCATTATTGCACAAGGCTATCGGTAGCCAATGTCACTCCGTATTAATTGACCATGGACTGTTAAGAAAAAATGAAGCAGCCCAATGTATTTCAGCATTGAAAAATGGACTGGGTGTGAATATTACTTCTTACGATGAATCGGATATATTCTTATCCAAACTTTCTGGAATTGTGGAACCAGAACAAAAACGAAAAATTATTGGTGAACAGTTCATCCGATCATTTGAAAAAGTGGCATCTAAGATTGGCAATACATCTTTTTTGGCACAAGGTACCCTTTACCCAGATGTAATAGAAAGTGGCGCCAGTGTTGGCAATTCAGCACACGTCATCAAAAGCCATCATAATGTGGGCGGATTACCTGAGGATATGGCTTTTGAATTAATTGAACCACTCCGTGAGCTTTTTAAAGACGAAGTTCGAAATGTTGGAAGAGAATTAGGTTTACCGGAATCATTAATTGAGCGCCATCCATTTCCTGGTCCTGGATTGGCCGTTCGTATTTTGGGTGAAATTACGGAAGAACGAATATCTATATTGCAGGAAGCCGACCAAGTCTACATGGATATTCTTCATGAGGATGACTTGTATAATGAAATATGGCAAGCATTTGCCGTATTGATACCGGTGTTGACTGTTGGGGTGATGGGAGATCAGCGAACATACGAAAACCTATTGGGTATACGCGCGGTAACCAGTACTGATGGTATGACAGCAGATTGGTTTAGAATGCCCGATGAAACATTGACAAAAATTTCAAATAAAATTGTAAATTCAGTTCAGGGTGTTAATCGTGTTGTGTATGATATTACGTCAAAACCGCCCGGCACAATTGAGTGGGAATGATTTTATAATCATTCTTATATTATCAATAGTTTTGAAATAGGTGATTTAGATCACGTCTCAACAAATTAATTATTAACTAAATTCAAAGAATATGTGTGGTATTGTAGGATATTTTGGTAAACAAGATGCTGTTCCCATCCTGATGAATGGGCTTAAACGGCTTGAATACAGAGGGTATGACTCTGCGGGTATTGCTGTGTTGAATAGTGGCGAAAGTCATTCAATCAAAAAATCAGGGAAAGTGTCTGAACTGAAAAAACTGGTGGATGATTCACCGTTGAAGGGTACGATTGGGATTGGGCATACGCGCTGGGCTACCCATGGTGCACCCACCGACATTAATTCTCATCCCCATTGGGACCAAACGGGAAAAATTGCCATCATCCATAATGGTATCATTGAAAACTATTCTGTTCTAAAATCAGTATTAGAGAACAAAGGTTACACATTTAAAAGTGAGACGGATACAGAAGTTCTCGTTCAACTTATTTCAGATATTTATTATGCGGATGGACTCGATTTCTCTCAAGCGGTCCAAGTGGCTTTGAATCAGGTTATCGGTGCATATGGAATTGTGACATTTTGTTCTGATGATCCGGATAAGTTAGTTGCGGCACGACTTGGCAGTCCTTTAGTCATGGGGATTGGTGAAAATGAATATTTTATTGCCAGCGATGCTTCTCCCATTGTGGATCATACGCGCAATGTGATTTATTTAGATGAAGGTGAAATGGTCACCATTTCAAATGATGGTCACGAAATAAGATCAATTTCTGATAATACCATTATCAATAAAACGGCGACTGAAATTGAATTTTCAATTGAAGAAATTGAAAAAGGTGAATTCCCTCATTTCATGCTAAAGGAAATTCACGAGCAATCTAAAACAATCATCGACACCTTGCGGGGTAGATTACTCATAGATGAAGGTACTGCATTTCTAGGTGGCGTAAGGGATTATATAGACCGCATTCAGAATGCAAATAGAATTTACATTACAGCTTGTGGCACATCTTGGCATGCGGGTCTCATGGGTAAATACCTTTTGGAAGAATTTGCAGGTATACCAGTCCATGTAGAGTATGCATCTGAATTTCGATACAGAACGCCCATTATTGATAGCCAAACAGTCATTATTGCTATTTCGCAATCTGGCGAAACAGCAGATACACTTTCAGCGATTCGAATGGCAAAGGAACATGGTGCACTCACGGTTGGAATTTGTAATGTGGTGGGTTCAACCATTGCTCGTGAAACCGATTGTGGTATTTATACCCATGCGGGCCCTGAGATTGGTGTTGCCTCTACAAAGGCATTTACGGCACAGGTTACCATTTTATATTTACTGGCACTATATTTTGGACGTCGTAATGGAATGTCTCAGAGTGAGGGGACAAAACTGGCACAGGCATTGTGGAATTTGGACACTCAGATTGAAAAAATTATGGGTAATACTGATGAAATAGAGAGTATTGCATGGGAAACTATGCATACTGAAAATTTTCTCTATTTGGGACGAGGCATGAATTTCCCGGTTGCCTTAGAAGGTGCTCTAAAACTTAAGGAAATTTCATATATCCATGCAGAAGGATATCCAGCAGCAGAGATGAAACATGGACCCATTGCGTTGATTGATGAGAAAATGCCTGTTGTTTTTTTGGCACCACACGATCGTACTTTCGATAAAGTGTTTTCTAATATTCAAGAAGTGAAAGCCCGAAAAGGGATTATTATTACTGTGACAGATAAGCGTACAAAAGATTTGATCAAGATTTCTGACTATATTATTGATGTACCTTCGACCCATCCACGTATTTTTCCAATTTTAGCATCCATACAACTCCAACTGTTGGCTTATCATTTAGCCGTACTTCGAGGATGCGATGTGGATAGACCTCGTAACCTTGCCAAAAGCGTCACGGTCGAGTAATCTGTGGAGGGTGAGGTGGTCACCTTTATAGAATTGTATTTTATAAATTTTAAAATGTATATTGAAGAAAGTTGGGAACAAATCAAAGGAACAAAGGGCGTTGTCAAGGTTAGAATAGGACAAATTCAA